>DASTYZ010000035.1:0-27530 GCA_035764545.1 Solirubrobacterales bacterium
TAGGAATCGTGGTTGTCGACGAGGAGCGTTTTCATCTCAGGCGCCCTCCAGTCCCAGCCCGCGCAGTCCCCGCTCCAGGACCGAGCTCACGACCGCCTCGACCTCGGGGGCGCGCTCGTCCTCGCGGTACCAGCGGGCGAAGTGGAAGAGGTACTTGGAGAGCGGCGCGACGTCGAACTCGTCGACGGCGCTGCGCAGGTGGACCCGGTACTGCTCGGACTGGACGACGGCAAAGCGGTAATCGGGGTCCTCGGCCGCGCGGGCGCCGGCGAGCTGACCGGAGGCGTGGCAGGCCTGGGCGAGCGCGAGGTCCCAGCCGAGGCTCCCTTCGCCGTCGCGCAGCAGCTTGTCGGTGCCGAAGTTGACCTGTTTGGTCGTCGGCTGGAGGAGGAAGTAGCCGAGCGCGACCTGGGCCGGCACCGACTCGGGGTGCGGGTGGCGCGCCATCTCCGCGGCCAGCTCCGGGTCGCGGGCGACCTCGTCCCCCAGCCACTCGACCAGGTCGTCGATCAGCAGCGCCCCTTCCTTGCTGGAGCTGATCGACTCGTTGTCGCGAGCGACCATGCCGTGGAAGATGTCGTGGGTCGGCGGGCCGCCGCCGCGGGCGCTGCCGTTGCCGTTGCCGTTCTGCAGCCCGAGCTCGTCGATCAGCTTGCGGCGGCAGGTGACGTGGGCGACCCACTCGTTGCCGCAGACCTGCATCGAGATCACGTCGTCGAGCTCGTCGGCCCCCGCCCAGTAGGCGAGCGCCCGCATGTGCTGGGTCGGCAGGCCGTCGGAGCGGACCAGCGGCATTTCTTCCAGCTCCTCGCGCTGGGTCTCGTACATGACCATGTCGTCGTCGCGGCGCTTGGTCAGCTTGCCCTCGGCGAGGCCCTTGTTGGTGAACTCGGCGACCTCCGGCAGGTAGTCGGACTCGAAGATCACCTTGTCGAAGGCGATGCCGAGCCGGGCGAGCGTCTTGCGCTGGCCGGAGATCACCCAGGAGCGGGTCTTCGACCACAGTTCCAGCGCCTTCTGGTCCCCGGAGAGGACCCGCATCATCATTTCGTCGGCCTTGTCGTTGTAGATCGCGGCCTCGCGCGCGACCGAGTCCTCGGCCCCCTCCTCCTCCTCGCCGGCGCCGTTGCGGCTGGAGGTGACGTAGTCGGCGTAACAGAAGCCGACGAAGTGGTCTGACTTCTCATCGGCGTCGGGACCGGCGTCCTCGCCGGCGCGGGTTGCGACGCCGGCCATCGCCTCGCCCATGCTGCGACCGACGTCGCAGATCAAGCTGCGGTTCTCGACCTGCGCCCCCGCCTGCTGGAGAGCGCCGGCGATCGCGTTGCCGACGGCGAGGTTGCGGAGGTGGCCGACGTGCAGCGCCTTCGTCGTGTTGGCGCCCCAGAAGTAGACCGCGTAGCGGTTGCCGGCCGCCATCTCGGCGAACTCGCGATCGTCATAGGCGCCGGAGGCGATCGCTTCCCCGCGCCCCTCGACCCACTCGTCGGCGAGCTTGACCCGGGGCTGGCTGCCCTCGCGGTCGACGGTGGCGACCCACGGTTCGGCCTCGATCCGCCCCAGCGCCGCCTGCGCCTCGGCGTCCTCGCGCCAGTCGACGCCCTTCGGCAGCCGCGGGATCAGCATCAGGTCGAAGTCCGGCTCCGGCCGGTAGGGCGCCCGCGCCGTCCACAGCGCCCGGCCGCCCTCGCTTGGGACTGCCGCCTGATCGATCTGGTTGAAGATGTTCTCGCCCATAGCCGTGTATTCCGAACGTCTGCCTCGAATTCGCTTGTTCGAAATGCACCCGCCGGGGCTCGAACCCGGATCTTCGGCTTACAACGCCGACCCTTTAACCGATTAAGGCACAGGTGCTGGCTATGTTTCCCCGCCCCTGAGCGACTTCCCTGATTGCTCAAGCGCGGCGGCAGCATAACCGCAACGTCTGCGCGCGTCAAATATTTTGACTAATTCGCCTGAATACGGCGGAGAAAGCGGCGCGTCTCGTCCTCCGCGGGCGCCGACAGGACCTGCTCGGGCGGGCCGAGCTCGAGGATGCGGCCCTCGTGGAGGAAGGCTACGCGGTCGGCCACCTCGCGGGCGAAGCCCATCTCGTGGGTGGCGATCAGCATCGTCATCCCCTCCTCCTTGAGGTCCCGCACGGCTCCCAGCACCTCGCCGACCAGCTCCGGGTCGAGAGCGCTGGTGACCTCGTCGAGGAGCAGGGCCCGCGGCCGGCCGGCGAAGGCGCGGGCGATCGCGATCCGCTGCTGCTGGCCGCCGGAGAGGTTGTCGGGACGGTCGTCCTCGCGACCGGCGAGGCCGAAGCGCGCCAGCAGCGCCCTCCCCCGCTCCTCGGCCTCGGCACGCGGGGCACCGTGGGCGCGCATCTCGCCGAGGACGACGTTCTCGAGCGCGCTCAGGTGCGGGAAGAGGTTGTAGGCCTGGAAGACGAGGCCGAGGCGGCGGCGGACCGGGATCGGGTCGACAGCCGGGTCGGTGATCACCTCGCCGTCGAGGAAGACGTCGCCGTCGTCGATCTCCTCGAGCAGGTCGATGCAGCGCAGCAGCGTCGACTTGCCCGAGCCCGAGGCGCCGATCAGGGCGACGGCTTCGTGCTCGCGGACGGCGAGGTCGATCCCGCGCAGGACCTCGCGCTCGCCGAAGGACTTGGTGACGCCACGGACCTCGAGAACGACGTCGCCGCCAGGCGCGCTCATCTCACCGCCCCCTCGGGGCCGCCCATGCGGTCGACGATCCGCGCCGTCGGCACCGTCACCGCCAGGTAGAGCAGCGCCGCGGCGACCAGCGGCGTGAAGTTGAAGGTCAGCGACTCGATGATCTGGGCTTCGCGGAAGGCCTCCAGCGGACCGAGGATCGAGATCAGGGCGACGTCCTTCTGCAGGGCGACGAAGTCGTTCAGCAACGGCGGCGCCACCCGCCGCACCGCCTGGGGCAGGATCACGTGGCGCATCGCCTGGGACTCGGTCAGCCCGACCGCCAACGCCGCGTCGCGCTGGCCGCGGTGGACCGAGTTGATCCCGGCCCGGTAGACCTCGGCGACGTAGGCGCTGTAGGAGAGGACGAGGGCGAAGGCGCCGAGGATGACCGGCTCGGTCGGCACCCATCCCAGCGCCCCCTCCAGGCGCAAGGCGGGGACGCCGAAGCCGATCAGGAAGACGAGCAGGATCGTCGGGATGCCGCGGAAGAGGTCGACGAAGAGGACCGAGAGCAGGCGCAGCGGGAAGAGCGCCGGCGAGCGGGCGATCCGCACCAGGGCGACGAGGAGGCCGACGGCGAGGATCGCCACCTCGGCGACGAGGAAGATCTTGACGTCGAGCCAGAAGGCCTTGGCGACGTCGGGGAAGGATTCCTTGAAGACCTCCCAGTTGAAGAAGGTCTCGCGAACTTCCGGCCAGCCGGGGCTGGTCAGGATCAACGTCGCCAGCCCGCCGAGGATGACGACGCTGGAGAGGGCCGCGATCGCCTGGCCGCGACGACGGCGGCGGCGCTTCGCCGCCTCCCTTTCGAGGCGACGATCGGTCGGCATCAGCTCAATTCAGGCGCCCCGGCCGCTTTGCTCATCCAGCGGTCGGTGATCTTCTGCAGTTCGCCGGAGCTTTCCAGCTCTTCGATCGCTTCCGAGACGCAGGCGGTGAGCGCTGAGTCTTTCTGCAGCAGGGCCCCCCACTGGTCGCCGCCGGGGGCGCTGAACTGGCCGACGACCGCTGCCTCGGGGACCTGGACGGCGGTCAGGTAGAGCGCCGTCGGCAGATCGACGACGACGGCGTCGATCTGTTCGTTCTTCAACGCCTGGACGACGTCGTTGGAGCTGTTGAAGACTTCCGGCCGGTCGTTCGGTTCGATCTCGGCTTCGGCGGCTTCGAGGCTGGTGGTGCCGACCTGGACGCCGAGCTTCGCGTCCTGCAGTTCCTCGAGGGACTTCGCGCTGGCGGCGTCGGAGCTCTTCAGCGCCACCACCGCCTGGTTGGCCGTGTAGTAGGGCGCCGAGAAGTCGACAGCTTTTTCGCGCACCGGCGAGATCGAGATCTGGTTGACGTCGAAGTCGAAGTCTTTCGGGCCGGGAGCGAAGGACGAGTTGAACGACTCGGTCGTCCACTTCACCTTTGCTTTCGGATAACCGAGCTGCTTGCCGATCGCATAGGCGACCGCGCTCTCGAACCCTTCGCCGTTGGTCGGGTCGTTGTCTTCGAAGTACGGCGGGTAGGCGGGGTTGTCGGTGGCAACCGTCAGCACCCCCTGCTCCTGCGTCGGCAGCTTGCCCGGCTCGCAGCCGGCGGTGGCAGCCGAGGTATCGGTCGAGTCGTCAGAACCGCCACAGCCGGCGGCGACGAGGACGACGAAAAGGAAGAGGGCGAGTGAGAGCTTCTTCATGGTTCCTGGGGCGAGAGGATGCGGAACCCTACCGTCTTCGACCCCGAGCGCCCACCGGCTTTGTCGGTTGCCACCACCGTCGCCCGGTAAGAACCCGGAGCGAGCGGCTTCCCCTTCAGCTTCCCATTCCACTTCAGCTTGTTCGCGCCCACTTTCGCCTGCTGGCTGCGGCTGCCGACCCGCTTGAAGATCGGGCACTTCTTCCGGCCCGCGTTCTTCGCCGTTTGCGGCTTGCATTTCTTGCCGACGAGGCGCCCCGTCTTCTTCCGTTCGATCTTGAAGCGCACCGTCGCGGCCTCGTTGACCGTGTAGCGGAAGGTCGTACCGAACTTCCCTTTCGCTTTGCCCTTCGGCTTGGCGAGGAACTTCCTCGGCACCGCTTTCGGCTTGCCGAGAACGGGCAGGGTGTCGACCACCGCGGTGGCGACGGGGGCCGGTCCCCCGGGGCAGACGGTGCTGTGGCCGCTGTAAAGGCTGCGACTCGAGCAGCCGCTGCCGTCGGTGACCGTCAAGGTGGCGGTGTAGGTGCCCGCCTTCGCGTAGGTGTGTTGCGGCGTCGGCCCCCCATCAGAGAGAGTGGAACCGTCGCCGAAGTTCCAGTCGTAGCGGGCGGCACGCTCCGAAGCCAGCGCATCGAAACGGAGTGATCGGCCGGGCGCTCCCGGGTTGAAGGTGAATTTCGCGACCGGCGCCGGATGTGGCTGAAAGACAATCGGCTCCGGCTCGCCGGTGCTCCAGGGGGTCTCGAATGGGAGCGGAGTGAGGGTGCCATCGGGGTTGATCGCTGCGCTTCCCAGCGCGTTTTCGGAGCCTCCGGCGCGATAGAAGACGAGGTGCCGGCTGTCCGGGGAGACGCCGACCGCTTCCGGGTTATCCACCGGCAAACCGCCGGGCAGCAACGTGGGGGCGCCATCGGCGCCGATCGACACCGTCAGGATCAGGTTGTTGTTGTAGTCGGGAACGAAGACGTTGCGACCATCGGGAGCGGCCGCGAACACCTTGCTCGAGGTGGTGCCGAGTTCAGCGATCGAGCCCCGCTGCGAGAGCGAGCCGTCAGCGCCGATAGCGAAGCTGGCGACGCCGGTACTCCCGCCCCCGCCGACGAGGACGAAGAGAAGTCCCGAGTCGCCGGCGGTGGCGAGGAGATAGGTGCCGGACAGGGGGGTCGAACCGAGCGGCGTCAGCGAACCGTCCGCGTTGATCGCGAAGCGCTCGATGCCGGTGAACTGCTCGGCGAAAAGGAAGCGGCCGTCGGGAGAGATCGCGATGTCGTAGGACTCGCCGCCGAGCGGCGTCGGTGCGCCGAGGGAGGAGAGCGAACCGTCCGCGTTGACCGCGAAGCGGTGGATCCCTTCAGCCGGTTTGCCGCTGAATTCGCGCGTGGGGGCGAAGGCGTAGCGGCCGTCGGGCGTGATCGCGACGCTGGTTACCGATGCCGTCAGGATTGGGCTCCCGGCCAGCTGGAAAACGCCGTTCGGCGGGACCGCATACCCCTGCACCCCTCCGTTGAAGAAAAAGCCACTGAGCGCGCGGGTGCCATCCGGGGAGAAGGCAAGGCCCCAGATACCGCCGACTCCCGGCCCCGCCGCCGGGAATGGCGACCCCGGGATCGGAGTCAGGGAGCCATTCGAGCCGAGGTCGAAGCCGCCAATCTCCTCGGGGGTTTTGGAGCCGTAGTCCGGCGTATAGAAACGCGCTGCTCCCAGTGCCGGCGCAACGAAAGCGCTCCCTGAGAGAACCAGGGCCAGGACGAGAAACAGCGGTAGGCGACGAAGCACGGGCGCGAGGCTATACGAGCTTCCGGTCACCCCGCCGGGATTTTTCTAGGAACACACGGGTATAAGCTTGACCACAACCACCCCAAGGTTGTTCTCTACCGCCCCCCACCGCCATCCGCTTGGGGGGCGGTGCCGTATTTGGCCTCGAGGTCCTCGGCGAGAGCGGCCAGTTCGGGCAGCGGCACCCGCAGGCCGATCGCGATCCGGCGCACGTTGCCCCAGGTCGGGTTGACGCGACCGGACTCGATGTGGGAGATCCAGGTCGGGTGGATGTCGGCGATCAGGCCGAGCGCTTCCTGGCTCAGCTTCACCTCCTGGCGAAGCTGCCGGATTGCCTTGGCGAGGCCGATCTGGGGTTCTTCTCGCCGCGGCATCTACGGAAGGGAATTTGCCTCCCGCCCCCGCGTCCATAGAGGTGGGCGCAACGGTTCTCCAAAACCGCGCGGTACCGGCTCTCTTCCGGTACGGATTGATCCAGGGTGGTGAGGCAGGCGAGGACTCTGTTCGAGGGGGCAGTCTCTCGCCGTTACGGACACGAACATATGTTCGCATACGGCCCGGCTCGAAGATAGGGCAGATGCGCCGCAGTTCAGGCACAGTTGCCTCAGCCGGCTTCGTCGCGGGCGGCTTCCAGCTCTTCTTCGACGGACCCCGTCTGGTTGGGAATCTGGAGCCTCTGTTCGAGCACCGGGATCGCCTCGTCCGGCCGCCCGCTCAACCGCAGGGCGTTGCCAAGATTGAACAGCGCGTAGGCGTAAGCGAGCTCTTTGGACCCTTCCGGGAAGGAGGCGACCGCTTCTTCGAGGACCGGGACCGCCGCTTCGTATTCGCCCGCCTGGATCAGTTCGAAGCCCTCTTCGTTGAGGGCGGCGCCACCTGCGGCGTCGGTCCCTTCCGGCGACGGCACCGAAGCCGTGGCCGCCTCGTCTTCCGGCGAGGTTTCGGCTTCGGCCGGTTCTGACTCCTGCTTCGACTGCGGCGCGGCTGCCGATCCCTTGTCCTGCTGCTGCTCGCTTGCGGACCCCTTGCCCTGGGCCTGCGATCGGCGCTGCTGGTTGGGATCGTCAGCGCCACCCGTGACGGCCAGGGCGATCCCCACCAAAGCCGCGAGAACGGCGACCAGGGCGACCGCGGCCCCCAGGCGGCCCCAGCGCCGACGGTGGCGGTCCGAGCGGACGGGTGGAGGCGGCGACGGTGGCGGGGGACGATCCGGCTCCGGGTCCGGCTCGGACTCGAACCGCTGGGTGGGCTGTTCGAGCACCGGGCTGCGCTCCAGGCGCGCCAGCGCCTGCCGAGCGGAGGAGGGCCGCTGGCCCGGGTCGGGCGCGGCCAGCCACTCGATCGTCTCCTCGAGCGCCCGCGACTGCTGCCCACCACAGGAGCGGAGGAGGACGCCGCAGGAGTAGAGGTCAGACTGCTCGGTCGCGGGGTGGCCGTCCATCACCTCGGGTGCGGCGTAGCGCTCGGTGCCGAGGATCAAGCCCGTCCTCGTCATCGCCGTCGCGTCGCGCGGCTGGGCGATCCCGAAGTCGATCAGCTTCGCCGTCCCGTCGGGTTCGATGACGATGTTCCCGGGCTTGATGTCGCGGTGGAGGATCCCGGCGCCGTGGATGTGGGCGACGGCCTCGAGCAGTTCACGGGCCAGCTGCTCGCAGTCGAGCGGTGCCCCCCGCTCCAGGTGCGCGGCCAGGTTCTCCCCCGGCACGAACTGCATCACCAGGTAGGGCCGTTCCCCCTCTTCGGAGAAGTCGTAGACGCCGACGAGGTTCGGGTGGGAGAGGCTTGCCGCGACCTGGGCCTCGCGGCGGAAGCGGGCGACGAAGCCGGGGTCGCCGGCGATCGTGTCGGAGAGCACCTTCACCGCCACCGGCCGCTCCAGCACCTCGTCCTGCCCCAGCCAGACGGCAGCCATGCCGCCGCGCCCGAGCGTGCGCTCGAGTCGGTAGCGGTCCTTCAACAGCTCCCCGGTGCCGATAGTCGCGGCCACGGGTTTCCTCTACCCACCTGGCGGGAATACCTGCCGCATGGATGTGATCCTCTTCATCATCGGGCTCCTGCTGACCGGCCTGATCGTCGGCGCACTGGGCCGCCTGCTGCTGCCCGGCCGCGACCCGATGAGCATCTTCCAGACGATCGCCCTCGGCATCGCCGCGTCGCTCGTAGCCGGCCTGATCGCCTACTACGTCTTCGACGAGAAGGAGGGCGCGGGGTTCTTCTTCTCGGTCATCTGCGCAATCGCGCTCGTCTATGCGGTGCGGAAGCTGCGCGAGCGCGATGCCGCCGGGCCCCGGCGTCTGTAGGACATCCGCCGAGGCGACCCCCCGCTTCGCATAGGCTCCCTTGACAGGGTGTCTAAACGGGAGGGTTTTTCTATGTTGCGGTCGTTGTTGCTGAGCCTCGTCGCGTTCCTGCTCTGCGTCGGCACCGCCGCCGCCGAAGAAGAACCGGAAGTCGGCGCGGACACGACGCCGCCGATATTCGCCAACGGGCAGCTCAGCCCCAGCTACCTTCCCTACGAAGGCGGCAACTCCCAGATCAGCGTCGACATCATCGACGAAACCGAACTCCACTCGACCTACGCCCAGGTCTTCGGGTCCGACGGCAGCTACCAGTCGATCTACCTCTACCAGGGGAACGGGAGCACCTATTACGGGACGCTGGAAGCGGCCGCCAACTACTCCGACGGAACGGTTACCTACCTGGTCGAAGTCCAGGCCTCCGACGCCTTCCACAACTACAACGCCGCCTACCTCGGCGAAGTCCAGGTGGAACCGGCGCCGCAGTTCGACGAATCGCCCTGGATCAGCCAGACGTCCCTGAACCCGCAGTTCCTGCCCAGCTCGGGCGGCACCGTCACGATCACCGCCGAGGCGGGCGACAACCGCGCCCTCAGCGCCATCTACGCGATCGTCACGCCGGTGAACGGCGGCGCCAGCATCAACGTCGGCCTGAACGGGGTCAGCGGCAGCTCCTTCGAAGGCACCTACGAAGCTCCCGCCAACACCGCCACCCTGGCGGCCGAATACCTGGTCGAAGTCGTCGTCGAAGACGACGTCGGCCAGCAGGGCCGCGCCAGCGCCGGGACGATCACCGTCGACGCCCCGGAAGTCGCTCCCCCGCCCTCCCCGTGCAAGGGGAAGCCTCACCGGCCCGCCTCCCTGCCGGCCGGTCCGAAGGGCTGCGGCACCGTCGGGAAATCTGCTCGCTGAGGGTCGGGGCTAGCCCGCGAGACTGCCGTAGCGCTCGCCCGCGGCGGCCCTTGCCGCGGGATGAAGCCGGACGGCGTCGAGCCAGAATCGGGAGCTGAAGCGGAGCTGCAGCAAGGCCGAGCGGAGCAGCGCCTCGCGCGCCGGGTCCCAGGAGAAGCCGAAGAGGTCGCGGACCTGCGGCGGCAGGAGGCCGACGGAGACGAGCTTGATCGTCTCCGTCAGGGGCGTGACCGCGGTGCGCAGCCAGCCCGAGTAGGGCGGCTCGAGGATCATCCGCACGGCCTGGTCGCGGCGCTCGCCGGAGATCCAGAGGCTGCCGTCGCTTAGGCGTCCCTGCATGTAGTCGCCGAGATCGCCGACCGTTGCCGGCATCGAGTCCGGCGGCAGCCCCAGCAGCTCCCCCACCAGCCGGTATTCGCGCCAGTAGCGTTCGCGCTCCTCCGGCTCGAGGTCGCCGAAGATGCGCTCGTAGTAGACGAGCGCGGAGTCGGCCAGGGTGGCGAGGACCCAGAGCCCGAGCTCGGGGTCGGAGGCGTCGTAGGTAGTGCCCTTGGCGATCGGGCCGTAGTCGGCCGGGACCTTCCCCCGCACCCGCCGGTGCATCGCCTGGACGATGCGCCCGGTCTCCTCGGCCTCCTCGGTGGCCCCGAAGTAGATCCGCGACATCCGCTCGTCGGTCCGCAGTAGGCGCGCTTGCGGGTCGTCAAAGATGATCGAGTGGCGCTGGAAGCCGACGACGGCGAGCGGGTCGCAGGCCTGCATCAGCAGCGCCCGCACCCCGGAGAAGAGGACGAGGCGCTCGCGGTGCAGGCGGCGGACCATCGAGTCGGCGGCGAAGAACCCGTCCACCTCAGCCGCCTGCGGGGATCGCTCCTGCGGCAGGCCGGGGATCAACGAGAGCACGCTGGCGGGCTGGAGCATTAATGAAAGGTAGCCTGCGGCCGATGCCGACGGCGAAGGAGCTGATGCGGGCCGGCGAGCTCTACCCCGGCGACGACCCGGAGCTGAACCGCGAGCTCGACCGGCGCCAGGCGATGCTGGCGGCGCTGAACGCGATCCCGCCCGAGCGGGCCGAGGAGCGCGTCGCCGCCTTCGCGGACTTCCTCGCCGGGATCGGCGAGGAGACGTTCATCCGCACCCCCTTCTACTGCGACTACGGCGACGGGATCACGATCGGGTCGCGGACCTTCGTCAACTTCAACTGCACGATGCTCGACGCGGCGCCGATCGCCGTGGGCGACGAGTGCCTGCTCGCCTCGGGTGTGCAGCTGATCACCGCCACCCACCCGATCGACCCGGCCCCCCGCCGCGAAGCGATCGAGCAGGCGCTGCCGATCACCGTCGCCGACGGCGCCTGGCTCGGCGCCGGCGCGATCGTCTGCCCCGGCGTCTCGATCGGCGAGAACACGGTCGTCGGCGCCGGTTCAGTCGTAACCCGCGACCTCCCCGCCGGCGTCGTCGCCTACGGCAACCCGGCGCGAGTGGCGCGGGAGATCAAGCCCGGCGACCGAGCAGGAGATAGGTCTTCATAGTGCCCTTCCCCTTGACCTCGATCGTCCCTCGCTCCCTCAGCTCGAAGCGATTCCGCAACCGCTCGTAGGCGCGCTCAGTCACCTGGATCTCGCCGGGAAGGCCGTGCGACTCCATCCGGCTCGCGGTGTTGACGGTGTCGCCCCAGAGGTCGTAGCTGAACTTGGCGCGGCCGATCACGCCGGCGACCACGGGCCCGGTGTCGATCCCGACCCGCACCCGCAGGGGCACGCCGCTCTCGCCGGCACACCGCTCGACCTCGGCGCCCATCTCGAGGGCGAGGTCGGCGATCGCCTCGGCGTGGTCGGAGCGAGGGGCGGGGATGCCGCCGGCGACCATGTAGGCGTCCCCGATCGTCTTGATCTTCTCCACCCCATGCCGCTCGGCGAGCGCGTCCCAGCCGGCGAAGACCCGGTCGAGCATGGCGACGGTCTCGGCCGGGGGAAGGGTCTGCGCGAGCGGGGTGAACCCGACCAGGTCGGCGAAGAGGACGGTGGCGGAGTCGAAGCCGTCGGCGATCACCTCGTCGGACTCCTTGAGCCGATCGGCGACCGAGGCCGGCAGCACGTTCAGCAGCAGCCGCTCGGACTTCTCCCGCTCGACCCCGAGTTCGGCCAGCGCCCGCTCGCGCTCCCGGACGAAGTACTGCAGCAGCACGTAGGCGGTGGTGCAGACGCCGAGCACGTTGAGGACGAAGAAGGAAACCTGCACCCCGCTCGGGATCTCGGCGGCGTCGGCCGCGAGCGCGGGGTCGATCGCCCCCGAGAAGGCGACAAGTGCCAAAAAGGCGACGAACCAGGGGACCGCCTGGCGGGCGCCGACGAACAGCAGCGCCCCGACCGGGCAGGTGAAGGCCCAGAGCGCCACCGCTGAGGAGGCGGCGAATCCCCCGAGGCTCCACTGCAGGGCGAAGGGCAGCAGCAGGCTCATCAGCAACTGGCTCACCCGGAAGAGCTGGAACCGCCGCGTCCGCGCGAACGTCCAAAGGCTCACCGCCGTCGCGAGCTGGTAGGCGAGCGGGATCGCCGCCGACACCCGCAGCCCCAGCACCGCATAGGTCCCCACCCAGACGAACGAGAAGGTGGCCATCAGGGCCGACGACAGGACCAGCACCGACTTCCGCAGCCGCAACTCCCGGCTGTCCGTCGGGGAGGCGCCGAGAGCCGTCAGCCTTCGCAGCCAGTCGGGCACCCCCCGAGCATATGCCCGCTCAGTGGAGACTGGGGCGATAGGTGAGCTCTTGGATGTCGCCGTCGAGCGTCCGCTGCTCGACCAGCTCGAGGTCGAAGTCAGCCGCCCCCTCGAAGATCGGGCTCTCCCCCGTCTTCCCGGTGATCACCGGGAAGAGGGTGACCTGCACACGGTCGACCAGCCCGGCAGCCATCAGCGCCCGGTTCATCGCCAGGCTGCCGTGCGAGCGCAGCGGCACCTCGGACTCCTCCTTGAGCCGGGCGACGACGTCGACGGCATCGCCACTCACCACCGTCGCGTCCGGCCAGTCGAGCGGCTCCTCCAGCGTCGTCGAGACCACCGTCGCCGGCAGATTCCTCATCCGATCGACCCAAGGATCGCGAACCTCGGAATCCTCGCTGCTCTCAGCGAGCATCTGCGCGAAGAGCCGGTACGTGTTGGCTCCAAAGACCATCCGCTGCTCCCCCTCGTACAGGGCAAGCCGGTGGTCCAGCAACTCGGGCCCTTGCTTCCCCCAGTAGCCGCTCCAGTCGGCGCTGGCCGAGCCAAAGCCGTCGAGGCTGGAAAAGACGTCAAAGGTGTAGGTGGCGCTCATCTCGATCTCCTCAGGTAGGAAATTGCCGTTTGCCTAAGCGACGAACGAGACGAAGGGAAATCGACACGTCGGAGCGCGCGCATCCCTCAAGCGAGATGGGCGCAGATGCTGGCGACGTGGCGCTTGTCCGTGCCGCAGCAGCCGCCGACCACGCGCAGGTCCGGGAGGCGCGGCCCCAGGGCGGCGTATTCGGCGCCAAGCTCTTCCGGGTCTCCGCTGTCGAGCTCCTGGGCTTCGTCGAGCTCCACGTGGCTGCGACGCGAAGCGTTGGCGCGGACGCCGCCGATCCGGGCCAGCCAGGCCTCCTCGCCGGCCAGATCGGCGGCGAAGTGGGTCGGGTGGGCGCAATTGATCATCTGGTAGAGCGCCGCGCCACTGGTCTCGGCATCGAGGCGTTCAACCGCCTCGCGCAGAGGTTCGCCGCTCGGCAGCCGTCCGTCGGTCTCGACCGTGAAGGAGACCGAGACCGGCAACCCGGCCGCGGCGGCGGCGCGGACGATCCCGGCCGCCTCCTCGACGTAGGTGATCGTCATGCCGCTGACCATGTCGACACCCTCGGCGGCGAAGACGGCGACCTGCTTGCCGTGGTACTCCTCGGCTTCGGCGACCGACAGGAACGACTCGGGGCTGTAGCCGTCCCCCTCGGGACCGATCGTGCCGGTGATCGCGACCGGCACCTCCCCGGCCGTCCGCTCACAGACTTCACGAGCGAAGGCGACCGCCTCGCGGTTGACGTCGGCGATGTCGGCCGGCGAGTACCCGAGCGCGGCACCCCACTTCTCGCTGGCCCGCCAGGTCGGAGGGTCGAAGGTGTAGCCGGTGCCGTACTCAGCGGCGATCGCCAGGAAGCCCTCGTAGTAGCGGCGCAGGGCGGCGCGACCGGCCTCCTCGCGCAGCAGCGTGAAGGAGGCGAATTCCGGCAGCTCAAACCCCTCCTCGAAGATCATCACGGTCTCCAGGCCACCATCGCCGATGAACAGCTGCGAGCCGTCGGGAACTGCCATTAATCGGGGAGACAGGATTTGAACCTGCGACCGCTCGGCCCCCAGCCGAGTGCGCTACCAGACTGCGCCACTCCCCGTGGGGACTTCATTTTGACGGATTGATTGGCGTGGTGCCGATACGAACGTCTGTTCGACTTCGTATATTTCGCCGATGGGGAGATGCTCGCGCTGCGAGACGGAGAAACCGGATGACGAATTCGCGTGGCGGCGGCGCGGAAAAGGGCAGCGCGATACCTATTGCCGGCCGTGCCGGGCCGAGTACAAGCAGGAGCACTATCGGGCCAACAAACAGCGCTACATCGACGCCGCCGCAAAGCGGAACAAAGCTCAACTGCAGGAGCGGTTCATCTTCCTCATGGCCTACTTCCGCGACCATCCGTGCGTCGACTGTGGGGAGACCGACCCGATCGTGCTCGAGTTCGACCACCTCCGAGATAAAAAATTCGCGATCTCGGCCGGCATCCGGGGCCGGAATTGGAGCGACGTGCTCGACGAGATTGCAAAGTGCGACGTCGTTTGTGCAAACTGTCACCGGCGTCGCACCGCGAGGCGGGGCGGCTTCATTCGCGCGGCGGTAGCTCAACGGTAGAGCCCCAGCCTTCCAAGCTGGTGACGCGGGTTCAAGTCCCGTCCGCCGCTCTCCTTCAAGAGCGGCCATGCAGCTGCCGATGAGAGCTTCGATGCGCGCCGCTGCTTCGCTTGCCCTGATCCTCGCCCTTCTCCTCGTCGCCGGCTGCGGCGGCTCGGACGAGAGCGAAACCGGGGCCTCGGCCTCGGAAGTCGCCTCCGGTTCCGCCTACGTCGACTGGCCGCTGTTCGGGCGGGTTCCACAGCGGACGCACTATCTGAAGGCCGAGGAGAAGGCGCTCGACCCGCCGCTGAAGCAGGCGTGGTCGATCAATACGCACGCGCTGATCGAGTTCCCGCCGGCTATCCATGACGGGGTCGCTTATGTGATCAACAAGTACGGGAACGGAAAAGCAGTGCGACTGCGCGACCGCAAGGTGCTTTGGGAAATCAACATCCGGCCCAGCGACAAGGGGAATCCGAACTTCGTCACCGCGCCCGTGTACTACGACGGCAAGGTCTACGGCGCCTTCCTCACCGGACACCTTGCCGCCGGAGATGCCGCGACCGGGAAGAAGGTCTGGGTTCGCAAGCTGAACGGGCACCTCGAATCCTCTCCCCTCGCCGTCGACGGCACGCTCTACCTCGGCACCGACACCACCAACCTCGTCGCACTCGACGCCTCCAGCGGCAAGACGCGCTGGCAGTTCAACGCTCCGGGGGCGATCAAAGCCAGCCCCAGCTACGACGACGGCAAGGTCTTCTTCGCCGACTACGAGAGCTCGATGTTCGCCCTCGACGCCAAGAGCGGCAAGCTCGTCTGGAGCAGCAACACGAGCAAGGTGCCGCCCTACGGGCGCGGCGGCTTCTTCTCCTCCCCCGCCGTCGCCTTCGGCAACGTCTACGCCGCCCGCGACGACGGCACCGTCTACGCCTTCGACGAGAAGACCGGCAAGGTCGCGTGGCACTTCGATGCCGGCGACTACGTCTACGGCTCCCCCGCCGTCGCCCAGGTCCCCGGCACCCCGCCGACCGTCTACATCGGCGCCGAAAACGGCCGCTTCTACGCCCTCGACGCCCGCACCGGCAAGCTGCGTTGGCAGAAGAACATCGGCGGCCCGATCCCCGGCACCGCGATCGTGATCGGCCACACCGTCTACACCTCGAGCTTCAAGACCCAGGAGACGAGCGGCTTCGACGTCCGCACCCACAAGCGCACCTTCCACCTGAAGGAGGCGGGCTACACGCCGATGATCTCCGACGGCAAGCGCCTCTACCTGGTCGGCTACTACGACCTGATCGGGCTCGATCCGCGCTGAACGCAGTTGTCCCCGCATACCGGGGACAAACGCGTTCGGCTATGGAATCGGGCTGTGCGCCCGGCTCGCATCGAGCTCGAAGATCCTGAAGTCGGTGCCGAGGACCGGCTGGGAGACGTTGTGGACCGGGCTCTCGCCGATCATCCCGTCCGGCGACCCCGCGTGCGCGTGGCCGTGGAGGACGAGGTCGGGGCCGTGCTCGAGGATCGGCGCCGCCAGCCGGTCGGAGCCGAGGAAGACCCAGATCTCGCGCGGCTCCCCCTCCAGCGTTTCTTCGGCCGGCGAGTAGTGGAGGAGGACGATCCGCACCGGGCAGGTGGCCACCTCGCGCAGGCCCTCATCGAGCGCTTCCACTTCGGCGGTCGCCTCGGCGTAGACCGCCCGCAGCGAGGGCTCGCCGAAGTCGGGCAGGTGCCGTGGTGCGAAGCCGCCGACGAACCCCTTAACGCCGACGATCCCGACCTCGACCCCGCCGGCCTGGCAGACGGCGGCGCGGCGGTCGAGCATGTGGACGCCTCCCTCCTCCAGCCGGGCGAGGATCGCCTCGGCTTCGTCGGCGTGCCAGTCGTGATTGCCGAGCACCGCATAGACGGGCGCCTCGGTCGCGGCGGCGGCCTCGCAGAGGATTTCCGCCTCATCGAGCCGGCCGTGGCTGGTCAGGTCGCCGGCGACGACAACGAGGTCGATGTCATCACCCAGCTCGGCAAAGGCCGAGACGATCGCCTCGCGATTGGAGTCGCGGCAGTGGATGTCGCCGGTGGCGGCGATCCGCAGCCGCTCGCTGCCGGAAGATGAAGTCACCTTCGCTCCCCTACCCGCCTCGGCGGGCGTTTATCGGGACCGTGGACGGGGCACCGAAAGGGGGCATGGCCGAGAACCTGGGCAAGAGCGAGGTCGCCGAGGAGCTGACCGACAGCCTCAAGCGCGCCGTCGCCGCGATCGAGGCGCAGAGCGTCCCCTACCTGCTCGGCGGCGGGCTCGGCTGCTGGGCGCGGGGCGGTCCGCCCTCGAGCAACGACATCGACCTGATGATCAAGCCCGAGGACGCCGAGCGCGCCCAGGAAGCCCTCGTCGAGGCGGGGATGCGGCCCGAGTCCCCGCCCGAGCAGTGGCTGCTGAAGGCCTACGACGGCGACATTCTCGTCGACCTGATCTTCGAACCGTCGGGGATGCGGATCGACGACGAGGTGATCGCCCGCGGCGACGAGCTCAGCGTGATGGCGATGCAGACCCGGGTGATGAACCTCAACGACATCCTCATCACCAAGCTGATGGCGCTCGACGAGCACAGCGTCGACTACGGCGACCTGATCCTGATCACGCGCTCCCTGCGCGAGCAGATCGACTGGGCGCGGATCCGCGAGGAGACCGCCTCCAGCCCCTTCGCCGTCGCCTTCTTCGTCCTCGCCGACGGGCTCGAAATCTGCCCCGCCTCCGAACAACCGGCGGCGGTCGAGGGCTAGCCCACTCCCTCGTTGTTCCAGCCTCCGGCCGGTCTATTGTCCCCACCATGGCCGACCGGGAATCGGCACAAGAGGTATACGACCGGTTTGCACCGGCGTACGACAAGTTCACCTCAGCCAACAACTACGAGATGTGGCTGGGGGAAATCCTCCTGCCCGAGCTCGAAAAGCACGGCCTGCAACGGGGCTGGGCGCTTGACGTCGGCTGCGGCACCGGGCGAGCCTTCGAGCCGCTGCTCGACCGCGGTTGGGAGGTCGTCGGCTGCGACGCCTCCGCTGGCATGCTCGCCCAGGCCAGGGAGAAATTCGGCGACCGGGTCCAGCTGATCCATGGCGACGCTCGGGAGCTGGAACCGATCTCCACCTCCCCCGACCGCCCCAGTGGCGAAAGCTTCCAGCTGGTCCTCCTCCTCAACGAGGTCGTCAACTACCTGACAGAGGACGGCGACCTCGAGCGCGCCTTCGCCGGCATCTGTCGCAACCTCAGCCGCGAGGGCCTGGTCGTTTTCGATGTCAATACCTTGCGGTGGTTCAGGGACAGCTTCGCCTCCGGCAAGTCCGAGGAGTTGAGCGAAAGAGGCTGGGACTGGCATGGCCTCAGCGAGACCGTCGAGCGTGGGGCCACATTTGAGATGCATCTATGTGGACAAGGTGTCAAGCCATATTTTCACCGCGAGCGACATTGGACACCGGAGCAGGTAGAGGAAGCGCTGGAGGCTGCCGGACTTCGTCCACTCGCCGCGCTAGGTCAGCGGGAAGAGAGCTGGCAGGTGATCCTCGAGAGCGGGGTCGACGAAGAACGGGACAGCAAAGTCATCCACATTGCTGGTCGGTCTAGTTAGAGCGGATTTGTTGATTAGCGAGAGCGGTAGCGTCGCTGCGGCATTTTGAATAGGACGATCGAGGAGGAGACCGGTATTCCGGACTCCTCGGATGCGAGCCGCGCGGCGCTGCGAGCCGCAATCTCAGCCATTTCGGCTTCGTAGGCGTTTGCCGCCTCGAGGGCTTCATCGAGGCCCTCTTCGTCCAGCACGTGGGGGACTCGACAGATCCAGAATTTCTCGTCCCTCCCCACGATGGAAGCGCGGCGTGATGCGGTGAAGTCGTCGACGATGGTCTGCATGAATTCGTCGGTCAGGACCTCGGCGACTTCGGAATCCTGGTCAACAAGCTCGGCCCACTCCTCGATGTCGATTAGGTGGCTGTCGGTCGCACGATAGAAATGCTCGACCACCCCGCGGACGGGGCGGTTCTCGACTTCTTCGACGCAGTCGTACTCGGTCAGCTTGCGGACGTGGTAGCTGACCGTTGGTACGTCGGCTTCGAGTTCACGCGCAACTTCTGCCGGACTGATCACCCCGGGCGTTTCGCGGATCAACCTGAAGATTTCGGCACGAAGAGGGTGCTGCATCGCCTTTAGTCGGTTATGGGTCGCCTGCCGGCGCTCAGCTCTGGTTGCCACGGGTTTCCTTTCGAAGTCTTGAGTGCTTGATCCTAATCCTTCGCTGGGCATTTGGGAAGCAAAACTAGACAGCGTGTTAGTGGAGCGTCCTCCACCGGTGGAATCCTCTCCATCATTAATCGTTGCAGGAGAGGAGGTGAGACCATGCAGATCTCAACCGAGAGGATCGCCCCCATCGTTTCTCAGGGAAAGGGGGCCTGACGTCAGGCCCAGGCACTTTGATTAAGGGATGAATTGGCTCCCGGGCGCAAGCCTGGGGCGGCCGGGAGCCACTTTGCTCAGGGAAGACGGGGCACCTAGGACTCGAACCTAGAATCGCCGGTTTTGGAGACCGGTGCCTTAGCCAGTTTGGCCAGTGCCCCAGAACACGGATCGTAGACGAGCCGCGCCAGCCGTGGGCTGATGCGACTCGCCTAGCGGAACTACTTCAGGACGCCTTCTTGAGGACGAGGGCCTTCGTCTTCTTGGCGGCGATTCCGGAGCTGGGCTTGAAGGAGATTTTCGCCTTGACCTTGGCCTGGCCGGTTTCCTCGAGCTTGGCCTTTGCCTTCCCCTTCGCCCTGACGACGATCTTCAGCGTCCCCGCGCCTTTCGCTTTCTTCTTCGCCTTGACGATGCCCTTACCGGCCACGGTCAGGGTGCCGGCGCTGGGAACGCCGACGGCGAGGGTCGCGGTCCCTTTCGCCCGGTTGAACTTCACCCGGCCGAGTTTGATCCTCGGTTTCGTCACGGTCAGCTTCGCCACCCGCGAGACCGTCGCGCCGCCGGCCGTCCTGGCGGTGATGGTGACGTCGTAGGTTCCCGGCTGGGCAGTGCTCGGAACCGCGACAGTCACGGCCGGCGAGGCCGCGGGCGAGCGGTGGGTGGTGGCGTCCGGGGAGCCTGGGACGTAGGTCGGGCTCGAGAGCTGCAGCCCCGCGCCGGCCAGCGTCGAGCCGGCCGAGAGATTGAAGATAGCCAGCGACTCCGCCGTGCTGGCGAAGTCGAACGGATAGGCGAGCGGGGCGCTGCCGCCGACGAACGCCTGTGCCGCGGGCGGCGCACCGATCCTCAGGTCGGAGACGCCGATCTCGCCCCCGGTGCTGCCGACGCAGGCCGCGGTGGTTTCATCGGGTTCGGGCCCGTTCGGCTCGTAGCAATCGACCGGCCGGTCGGCCGGGTGCGTACCGTCCACCTTGCGCCAGCCGGAGATGAAGGTGCCGGAGAACGGACCGCCGTACGGGCTGCCGTCGGCGGGCTTCGGGAGGCTGAGATCGAAATCGACCGTCCATTCGCGGGTCGCGCCTTTTTCCTCGGTGAAGACGTCAGAGAGGTAGCCGACCCCCTCCGAACCTTCCGGCGGGAAGGTCCCTTCGAATTCAGCGGCGAACTCGCTCGTCGCCCGCACGACTTCTTCGTTGCGGTGGTAGACGATCGGGGCGGCTCCGTCGACCGGCTTCGCCGTCAGCGTCTGCGGCGCCTCGGAACCCTCGGGAATCGCGAACACGAGCATGTACTGGGATTCGCCTTCGTCTTCATTCGGTTCGCATTTTTCCTCGTATTCGGTGCAGAGCGCGAAGTGCACATGGACCGGCCCGATCCCGGCGGGCTGGCTCATCTGCAGCGACTCGGGTTTGATCGTGGCGCAGGCGCTGACGCCGAGCGCCAGGAGCGCGAAGGCGACGAGGACGAGAAGGGGCTTGAGGCGGCGAACTGGACGGTTCAAGACACACTCCTTGGGGTTTCGGTACGGCCGACGCACCAAATCCTCCCAGAGAATTCAGTGTGATGCGGGCGGAGGGACTTGAACCCCCACGATCTTTCGATCACCAGGACCTAAACCTGGCGCGTCTGCCAAATTCCGCCACGCCCGCGTGGCCGGCCCGAAAGCCTTAACGAGCGGCCAACGCCGCCACGTCGCTGACAGATTCTATGATCGGGGCGTGGCTGTAGGAGAGGTGAGGCCGGGTTACGAACTTTGGCGCCCGAATCGGGAAGGTTCCGCTTCGGTCACGACCAAGTTCGTCGTCGTGCTGCTGTTGGCGGCAACGGCAGTGGTCGCGGCCCTGATCACGATCGGCGGTTGGTCGCTGCTGAAGGGCGGCGGCGGGATGGGAATCGTCTGCGCGATCTACGCGATCCTCTACGCCTTCTTCGCCTTTCTCGTGGCCCGCTGGAACCGCGGCATCCTGCCGGTGGCGGCGGCGCTCTCGATGATCCTCGCGATCTTCTGCGCAGTCGGCGCCGAAAGCTGGTTCAACCGCGACCGTGCCGGCTTCGACGAGGCCCTCCTCCCCTCCTCGCTGATCGGCCTGCTGGTGATCATCCTCGGCCTCCTCCAGATCGCCGTCGTCGCCGCCTCGCTCTACGCCTTCAACCAGGAGTGGCATGTCGAGGAGGAGCGCCCGATCGGGTCCGGCGAGGATTACGGAGCGGGCGCGTCGGGCCATCCGCAACCTGCCTGATCCGGCTCTATCGTTCAGGCCAGGCCGGAGTGGCGGAATTGGCATACGCGATCGACTCAAAATCGATTGCCCTTGCGGGCTTGTGGGTTCGAATCCCACCTCCGGCATAAGTGAACGCGGCTAACGGGGAGCTGCTGTGGGAGCCGTCGGCCGAGCTGGTCGAGTGCTCGCGGCTGGCCGAGTTCATGCGCTGGCTGGAGCGCGAGCGGGGACTCTCCTTCGATGGGTACGAGCAGCTCTGGCGCTGGTCGGTTGACGATCTCGACGGGTTCTGGGACGCGATCTGGGACTTCTTTGGTGTCCAGGCCGACGGCGAGCGCGGGGCGGTGCTCGGAGCGCGGGAGATGCCGGGCGCGCAGTGGTTCCCTGGGACGCGGCTCAACTACGCCGAGCACGTCTTCGCCGGCAAGGCGGATGACGCGGTCGCGATCCTCCACGCCTCGGAGCTGCGCGAGCTCGATGAGCTGACCTGGGGCGAGCTGCGGCGGCAGGTCGCCGCCACGGCGGCGGGGTTGCGCGCGCTCGGGGTCCAGCAGGGCGACCGCGTCGTCGCCTACATGCCGAACATCCCGGAGGCGATCGTCGCCTTCCTCGCCACCGCCTCGATCGGCGCCGTCTGGTCGAGCTGCTCGCCGGACTTCGGCCCGGCCAGCGTCGTCGACCGTTTCGCCCAGATCGAGCCGAAGGTTCTCATCGCGGTCGACGGCTACCGCTACGGCGGCAAGGACTTCGACCGCCGCGACGTCATCGCCCGCCTGCAGGAGGCGATGCCGAGCCTGGAGCGCACCGTCGTCCTCCCCTACCTCGACGCCGATCCCGACCTCGGCTCCCTGCGCGACGCGAGCCGCTGGGACGAGTTGCTGACCGAAGGCGCCGGCGCGCCGCTCGAGTTCGATCGCGTCTCCTTCGACCACCCGCTCTGGGTCCTCTACTCCTCCGGCACGACCGGGCTGCCGAAGGCGATCGTCCAGGGCCAGGGCGGGATCCTGCTCGAGCACCTGAAGAAGCTCAACCTCCACGTCGACGCCCACCCCGGCGACCGCCTCTTTTGGTTCACGACGACCGGATGGATGATGTGGAACTTCCTCGTCTCCGGCCTGCTGACCGAGGCGGCGATCGTCCTCTACGACGGCAACCCCGGCCATCCCGACATGGGCACGCTCTGGGACCTGGCCGAGCGGGCGGGGGTGACGATGTTCGGCACCAGCGCCGCCTACATCGGCGCCTGCATGAAGGCGGGGGTCGAGCCCGGCGCCGGCCGCGACCTCAGCGCCCTGAAGGCGATCGGCTCGACCGGGTCCCCCCTCTCGCCCGAGGGCTTCGACTGGATCTACGAGCACGTCGGCGCGGAGACCTGGCTCTTCTCGACCAGCGGCGGCACCGACCTCTGCACCGCCTTCGTCGGCGGCGTCGTCACCCTGCCCGTCTACCGCGGCGAGATTCAGGCGCGGGCGCTGGGCGCGGCGGTCGAGGCGTGGAACGAGGAGGGCGAGCCGGTGATCGGCGAGGTCGGCGAGCTGGTGGTGACCGAGCCGATGCCCTCGATGCCGCTCTATTTCTGGGGCGACGAGGACGGCAGCCGCTACCGCGAGAGCTACTTCGAGATGTTCCCCGGCGTCTGGCGCCACGGCGACTGGCTGGAAGTGACCGAGCGCGGGACCGCCGTCATCTACGGCCGCTCGGACTCGACGATCAACCGCGGCGGCATCCGCATGGGGACGGCGGAGATCTACCGGGCGGTGCTGGGCATCGAGGAGATCGTCGACGCGCTCGTGGTCGACATCCCCCGCCCCGGAACCGACGGCTGGATGCCGCTCTTCGTAGTGATGCGCGAGGGCGCCGAGGTCGACGACGGGCTGCCGCGGGAGATCGCCCGGCGGGTGCGCGAGCAGTGCTCACCGCGGCACGTCCCCGACGAGGTCTTCCAAATCGACGAGGTGCCGCGCACGCTCAGCGGCAAGGTCCTCGAGGTGCCGGTGAAGAAGATCCTGATGGGAACTCCGGTGGAGAAGGCCGCCAGCCGCGACTCGCTGGCGAACCCGCGCTCGCTCGACTACTTCGTCGAGATGGCCAAGCGGCTCGCCGTCTGAGCCAGGATCCCCCGCACGTACTCCGGTTCGTAACGCACCTGCTCGTGGGTGAAGCGCAGCTGGGTGAGTCCGGCGGCGGTGTGCGCCTGGTCGCGGAGACGGTCCCGAGCCTGCTCGGCGGGCGTCCGGTGATAGCGCAGCCCGTCGGTCTCGACGACGAGGCCGAGGTCCGGCCAGTAGAAGTCGACTTCGAATTCGTTCACCCACTGGCCAGTGAGCGGCACCGGAAGACCGGCCTGGGCCGCGAGCGGAAGAAAGCGCCGTTCCAGCTCCTCTTTCGTGAGGCGGAAGGTACGGCGGTCGAGGATGTGGCAGAGCCGGGCGACGCCGGGCTCCCCGACGCGCTTATCGAGGGCGGCGCGAAGCTCGGGCGGGTGAACGAGGTCGTATTTGTCCGCCTCGTTGATCATCCGCTCGACCCCCCGTCGATCCAGCCGCGGTGTCATATCGACCAGGGTCTGGATGGGCGTGGTGACCGGGATGCCATTACGAGCTATTTGATCTTCGGGCCAAAGGGAGGACCGGCGAAAGATGCGAAGGCCGGGTCGGCGTCGCTGGTACGGGCTGGCGACGGAGAGCTCGATGAGGTCACGCTCCTCGAAGCCGATCCGCCATAGAGCTGCCGCGCTGGAATAGCTCAGCACGCCCTCCGGGCCGCAAGCGAGCACCGCCGCCATCCATCGGCCGTGGGGTCCGATGGATGGCCGCCCAACCGAATACACCCCTCGATGCAGAGGGTGTAGACGCCTGCTTTCGACCCGGTGCCTGATGCTGCGCGCCGAATAACCAAGCGCCAGTAACTGCCGACGAGCGATTACCCCGTGCTGACGCTCCACCATCTCCCAAGCGGATCGCCCCAGCCCGCCACCGGCCAAATTCAGCGGACGCTGATTTTGTGACCCCATAGGGGCCTAAGTTCAGCGTCCGCTGAATTCGTCCCCGGCGCCGAAGGGATTTTTCGCAAGGAGCAGGCTGAGATCAGACCATGCCGAGGCCGCCGCTTACGCCCAGGGTCTCCCCGGTCACGTACGAGGCATCGTCTGAAGCGAGGAAGGCGGCTGCCGCGGCTACCTCCTCGGGCTGGCCGAGGCGGCCCATCTGGGTTGACGATTTCATCGTCTCGATGACCTTCTCGCCGATCTCGCCGAACTCTTTGGCGCCCATTAGGAGGGGGGTCTCGATCGGGCCGGGGGCGATTGCGTTGGCGGTGACGCCGTAGCGGGCGGCCTCGCGGGCAATCGCCTTGGTGAAGCCGATGACGCCGGCCTTGGCGGCACTGTAGGCAGCTGAGCCCTTGGAGCCGACGCGGCCCGCCTCGGAGGAGATGTTGACGATGCGGCCGTAGCCGCGCTCCTGCATCCCGGGCAGCGCCGCGTGCGTGCAGTTCATGACCCCGCCGAGGTTGATGTCCAGCACCTGTTGCCACTGCTCTTGGGTGACGTAGACGAAGAAGCCGAAGTTGTCCATGCCGGCGTTGTTGACGAGGATGTCCGGCTCGCCGATGGCGGCGATCGCCGCGCGGGCGGCCTCGAGATCGGTGACGTCGAGCTCGACCGCGTGGCCGGCGATCTCCGCCGCGACCTTCTCCGCGCCCTCGACGTTGAGGTCGCCGACCCAAACCTCGGCGCCCTCGGCCGAGAGACGGGCGGCGATCGCGGCGCCGATCCCGCTCGCCCCCCCGGTCACCAGCGCCTTGCGTCCCTCGAGCCTCATGAGGCCGGGAGCATAGACTGCGCGGCCGTGACCCCGGGCAGCGAACCGATTCCGATCATTGGCGGCACTGGCGCTCTGGGCGCCGGCCTCGCACGGCGCTGGGCCAAGGCTGGGGTGCCGGTGGTGCTTGGGTCTCGATCGGCTGAGCGGGCTGAGGAAGCTGCGGCGAAGGTCCGCGCTGACGTTCCCGACTCCGACGTCACCGGGCTGGAGAACGCCGAGGCGGCGAGCAAGGGCGAGATCGTCTTCCTCACCGTCCCTTTCCGCGCCCAGTCGGAGAATCTCAACAACCTGCGCGAGGCGCTGCAGCCCGGCCAGATCCTCGTCGACTGCACCGTCCCCCTCGCCGCCGCCGTCAGCGGCAAGGCCACCCGCTCGCTCGGCGTCTGGCAGGGCTCGGCCGCCCAGCAGGCGCAGGAGATGGTTCCCGAGGGCGTCACCGTCGTCTCCGCTCTACACACGGTCGGCGCCCCCACCCTCGCCGACCTCGACGCCGAGCTCGGCGAGGACATCCTCGTCTGCGGCGACAAAAAGGTCCACAAGGCCCGCGTCGCCCGGCTGATCGAGCTGATCCCCGGCCTCCGCGCCGTCAACGCCGGCGCTCTGGAGATGGCGCGGATCGTCGAGCAGCTGACGCCGATGCTGATCTCGGTCAACACCCGCTACAAGGTGCACGCCGGCATCCGCCTCACCGGCCTTCCCGACGGCGACCACTGGGCCTAGCGGCGTGCGGGTCGCCCTCCTCGCCGGCGGCACCGGCGGCGCCAAACTCGCGGCGGGGATGCAGGAGGAGATCGGCTCCGACCTGACGGTGATCGCCAACACCGGCGACGACATCGAGGCGCTCGGCGTCCACGTCTCCCCCGACCCCGACCTCATCACCTACTGGCTCAGCGGCGAAATCGACGCCGAGCGCGGCTGGGGCATCCGCGACGACAGCTTCACCGTCTTCGAGCGCCTGCAGCGCCTTGGCGCCCCGAGCTGGTTCGGCCTCTCCGACCGCGACCTCGCCGCCTGCCTCTACCGCCGCCAGTTCCTCGACGACGGCGGCCGCCCGACCGACGCCCAGGCGCAGATCGCCCGCGGCCTCGGGGTCGAGGCGCGGGTGCTGCCGATGACCGACACCCCGGTCCGCACGCAGGTGATCACCCCGGCCGGCAAACGGGCGCTGCAGGAGTACTTGATCCTCGACGGCGGTCAGGCCCCGGTCGAGGGCGTGCAGCTTGAGGGGATCGAGGCGGCAGAGCCGACGCCGGAGGTGCTGCGGGCATTCGCCGAGGCCGACGCGATCGTGATCGGCCCCTCGAACCCGGTGATCAGCATCGGCCCGATCCTCGCGATCCCCGGCATGCGGGAGGCGATCGCCGCCTCCCCCGCCCCCGTCCTTGCCGTCAGCCCCTACGTCGCCGGCGCCGTCGTCAAGGGCCCGACCGACCGCTTCATGGAAGGGATCGGGCGCCCCACCACCGCCGCCGGAGTCGCTTCTCTCTACGCGGGGCTGATCGAGGCGATGGTCGTCGACGAGGGCGATCCGGACCCGCCGCCGGCCGAGATCGAGACGCTGGCGGCGCCGACGCTGATGGAGGACGCCGCGGGACGCGTGCGCGTCGCCCGGACCGTCCTCGACTACGCCGCTACGCTCGCCTCTTGAACGCCACCGCTGTCCTCCCCGTCAAGCGCCTCGGCGCCGCGAAGCAGCGGCTTGCCGCCGGGCTCGACGCCGAGCAGCGGCGTGAGTTGGCCGGGGCGATGGTCGCCGACGTCCTCGAGGCGATCGGCGGCGCCCGCACGATCGAGCGCCTCGTCGTCGTCAGCGGCGACCCGGTCGCGCAGGAGCTGGCGGCCAAGGCCGGGGCCGAGGTCGTTCCCGACCCCGAAGACGTCGGCCACAACGAGGCCGCCCTGGCGGGGATCGCCCGGGCCGAAGTCGAGAACGCCGGGTGCGTCGTCCTCCTCGCCGGCGACTGCCCGCTGCTCGACCCGCGCGAGCTCGACCGCCTCCTCACCGGCGTTCCCGAGCGCTACATCGGCATCGTCCCCGACCGCCACGGCACCGGCACCAACGCTCTCCTGCTCAGTCCGCCGAACGCGATCGTCCCCGCCTTCGGCGAGGGGAGCCGCGGCCGCCACGTCGAGGCGGCGCGCGCAGCCGGCATCCCCTTCAGCGTCGAGGAACTCCCCTCGATCGAACTCGACCTCGACACCCCAGCCGATGCCATCGCCCTCACCCGCGAGCTGGCAAAGAACCCGAAGCGCGCCCGCCGCACCGCCAAGGCGCTCGGGATATGACCGACCTCCGGGTCCTCCCCGTCGAGGGACTGCCCGAGGTGACCGAGGGGATGAAGGTAGGCGAGCTGATCGCCGAACGAGCAGAGCTGCAAGCAGGCGACATCGTCGTCATCTCGCAGAAGATCGTCTCCAAGGCGGAGGGACAGGTGCGGCGGCTTGCCGACGTACAGCCGTCCGAGAAGGCAATCGAACTTGCCAAGAGGCTGGGTAAGGAGGCAGAGCTCGTCGAGCTGATCCTCTCCGAGAGCCGCGAGGTGCTTCGCGAGGACCGGGTCCTGATCACCGAAACCCACCACGGTTTCGTCTGCGCCAACGCGGGCATCGACAGCTCGAACCTGCCGGAGGACGGCACCGTCTGCCTACTTCCCTCCAACCCAGACGAGTCCGCCCGCGCCATCCGCACCGAACTCCAAACCGCGATCGAGGGACCGGGGGTGGGGGTCGCCGGCCCCTCCCCGCTGTTGTCCGCCGACCCCCACCCCCGGTCCCTCCCACCAGCAGT
>DASTYZ010000036.1:0-89085 GCA_035764545.1 Solirubrobacterales bacterium
CTCGGCAGCGAGCGCGCCCTGGTCGTCTCCGCCGAGGACGGGCTCGACGAGCTCTCGCTGGCGGCGCGCACCCGGGTGATCGAGGTCGCCGACGGCCGCACCTCGGAGTGGTTCGTCGAGCCGGGCCAGTTCGGCCTGGCGCCGGCGGAGCTGGAGCGGGTGGCGGGCGGGACGCCAGAGGAGAACGCCGCCATTGTTCGCCGGGTTCTCGCTGGCGAGCCAGGGCCGCACCGTGACCTGGTTATCCTTAATGCCGCTGCCGCCCTTTACGTCGGTAGTCTCGCTGTCGATTTGGAGGAAGGTGTTGCAAAGGCAGGCGAGGCGATCGACTCAGGCGCTGCTGCTCAAATGCTCGAAAAACTTTCCTCATTCGCGTAGCCTTTAACGAGCCATCTGGGAGGAGAATGGGTTTAGGATGCGCGAGCTTCGCGGTAAAGGTGATAGAGCTGACTGCCGAAAATAAACCAACTCCCCTGGGATCACTGGCATGACCGTGACCGCCGAGACTAAGATCCACGACGACATGCTCCCGAAGATGCTGGAGGCGGCTAGGCAGGGCGTGAAGCTGCGGAAGCGAGACCTTCCCCTAGAGAAGCTGAAGGATCGAGTGGATTCCAGAGAGGATCGCCGGCCCTTCGGCGAGGCATTGACCGGAACGGCCCTTGCGGTGATTGCCGAGTACAAGCGTGAATCCCCGAGCGCGGGTCAGATTTCAACCCGCGCGCTGCAGGATCAAGTCCGGGTGTATGAGGAAAATGGGGCAGCTGCGCTGTCCGTACTTACCGACAGCAAGCATTTTGGCGGGTCTCTCGAGGATCTTCAGGAAGCTCGCGACACCTGTGATCTGCCTATCCTCCGCAAGGATTTCGTCGTTGACCCTTACCAGTTGTACGAGGCTGCGGCAAATGGGGCCGATGCCGTCCTGCTGATTGTGCGAGCTCTCGTCGATGAAGACGTTCTGCGATCCATGTACGAGCAAGCACGGGAACTCGATCTCGACTGCCTGGTCGAGGTCCACAATGAGAAAGAGCTGGAGCAGGCGCTGGATCTCGACGCCGACATCATTGGCATCAATACGCGCGACCTCGACAGTGGCGTGATTTACGACGACCTCGTTTTCGACCTGATGCCTCGGGTGCCAACGGGCAAGACCGTAGTGGCAGCCAGCGGGATCAAGGGTGAGTCGGAGCTGCCGGAGCTGGAACGGGTCGGAGTCGATGCGGTGCTGATTGGCTCCACCTTTATGGCAGCCAAGGATCCCGCGTCAGTGGTGCGTCGGTTCACCGGTGCCCTTGATGGCACTCGCGAGCACGAGCTTCCCTAGTAGTAACGCCTCTTAGGAGAGATTTTCGAAGTATTTAGCGTTCGTTCAGGGCGATGTTCAATCCTGTGCCCATGAAACAGCGCCAGAACTTCTTCCGCAGCCCGTTTTTCTCCGCCCTGCTCGGTGGCCTTGTCGTCGCCGTATTGGGCCTGATCGCGATTGCCGCCGGCCTCGTCCAGTCGGACGGCGGCTCGACGACTACCACCGTCGCGGCGCCGTTGAGCGCGCCGGTGGACGCCAAGGACGAAGGCGACAGCAGCAACGTCGTCAACCAGATCTACAAGGCCGACGGCGAAGGGGTCGCCTTCATCGAAGCGCAGATAGAAGCGCCAAGCGAAGGCGCCGCTCCGGAAGGCTTCGGACCCTTCGGCGAACCTGAACAGGCGCCTGAAGGCGGCGCTGCCACCGGCTCGGGCTTCGTCATCGACGACGAAGGGCACGTCCTCACCAATAACCACGTGGTCGAAGGGGCCTCGAAGGTGACGGTGAAACTGGGTGCCTCAGAAGATTCCTACGACGCCGAAGTCGTCGGCACTGACCCGGGCACCGATGTCGCCCTGCTCAAGGTGGACGCTCCGAAGGACGAGATTCACCCGCTGACGCTGGGTCGCTCCTCCGAGATGGAAGTGGGCGATCCGGTGGTCGCGATCGGCAACCCGTTCGGCTTGGACCGCACCGTCACCAGCGGCATCATCTCGGCGCTGCAGCGGCAGATTCAGGCGCCCAACGGCTTCTCGATCTCCCACGTGCTCCAGACCGACGCCGCGATCAACCCCGGCAACTCCGGTGGCCCGCTGATCAACGCCGAAGGGGCGGTGATCGGGATCAACGCCCAGATCGCCACCGGCGGTGGTGGCAACGGCAACGTCGGCATCGGCTTCGCGATCCCGATCGACACCGTCCGTGCCGAGATCGAGCAGCTGAAGACGAAGGGCGAAGTCGAACACGCCTACATCGGCATCAGCGGCGGCACGATCAACGAGGAACTGGCGAAGGCGCTGAACCTGCCGGCCGACGAAGGCGTGATCGTCCAGTCGGTCGTCAAGGACGGCCCGGCCGACAAGGCTGGGATCGAAGCCGGGAACACGACGGCGACGATCAACGGCGAAGAAGTCCAGCTCGGCGGCGACATCATCACCGAAGTCGACGGCAAGAAGCTGAAGAGCATGGACCAGCTCGTCGAAATCATCCAGTCGTCGGAGCCCGGCGACGAACTCAAGCTCACCCTCCTCCGCGGCGATCAGGAGAAGACCGCCGCCGTCACCCTAGGGACCCAACCCCAAAATTCCCCAAGCTCCGAATGATTGCGAGTCATCCGAGCTGAGTCTGACCCTCTCCAATCGGAGGGGGTCAGACCTGGTCTTCCCGTACGCTCTGGTTGTGCGGGTCAAGTTCTGCGGAATCACGAATATCGACGACGCCGCCGAGGCGGTCCGCCTCGGCGCCTGGGCGGTTGGCCTGATCCATTTCCACGGCAGCCCCCGCAATATCGACCCGGCGGTAGCGGCGGAGGTCGCCGCCGCCTTCAAGCGCAAGTGCGAGGTCGTCGGCGTCTTCGTCAACCCGACCCTGGACGAGGTGACGCAGGCGGTTGAGAACGCGGGGCTGACGATGGTGCAGCTGAACGGGGCCGAGGGGGCGTCGTTTTGCGCCGAGGTGAAGCGGCGGACCGGGCTCAAGGTCGCAAAGGCGGTCCACGTCTCCAGCGCCGCCGACGTCCACGGCGCCGAGGCCTTCCGGACCGACTTCCACCTCTTCGACCGCAGGGCGAAGGGGGCCTGGGGCGGTACCGGTGAGAGCTTCGACTGGGAGCTGCTGCGCAACCACAGGTCGGAGATCCCGGCGATCCTCGCCGGCGGCCTGCGCCCCGAGAACGTCGCCGACGCGGTCGCCGTCACCCGCCCCTACGCGGTCGACGTCGCCAGCGGTGTCGAGCTCGAATCCGGGCGCAAGGACCATGCGGCGATGTCGGCCTTCTTCGATGCCGCGAACTCAGTCGGCGCCAGGGCGGCATGAGCGCGATCGAGGAGAGGTTCGGGCCCTACGGCGGCCGCTACGTCCCCGAGACCCTGATTCCGGCCCTGGACGAGCTCAGCGCCGCCTGGGTCGAGGCGCGCGAGGACGGCGAGTTCATGGAGCGGCTGGAAGGGCTGCGCCGGGACTTCATCGGCCGCCCGACCCCGCTCTACCTGGCCGAGCGGCTCTCCGAGCGGGTCGGCTCGCGGGTCTACCTGAAGCGCGAGGACCTCGCCCACACCGGCGCCCACAAGATCAACAACGCGGTCGGGCAGGCGCTGCTGGCGGCGCGGATGGGCAAGCCGCGGGTGATCGCCGAGACCGGCGCCGGCCAGCACGGCGTCGCCACCGCCACCGCCTGCGCCCTGCTCGGGCTCGAATGCGTCGTCTACATGGGGACCGAGGACATCCGCCGCCAGGCGCCCAACGTCGAGCGGATGAAACTGCTTGGGGCCGAGGTGGCTCCGGTCGAGGCGGGGGCGCGGACTCTCAAGGAGGCGGTCAGCGCCGCGATCCGCGACTGGGTCGCCAACGTCGCCACCACCCACTACGTGATCGGCTCCGCCGTCGGCCCGGCTCCCTATCCGGCCCTGGTCCGGGACCTGCAGCGGGTGATTGGCGAAGAGGCGCGTGAGCAGGCGCTGGCGGCGGAGAGTTCGCTGCCGAGCCGCGTCATCGCCTGCGTCGGCGGCGGCTCCAACGCGATCGGCATATTCACGCCGTTCGTCGAGGACGCCGAGGTGGGGCTGGTCGGGGTCGAGGCGGCCGGTGAGGGTCTCGACACGCACCGGCACGGGGCTTCGTTGCAGGGTGGCGTCAAAGGAGTGCTGCACGGCTCGCTTTCCTCGGTGATCGCCGACGAGGAGGGCCAGATCCTCGAGGCGCACTCGATCTCGGCCGGTGTCGACTATCCCGGCGTCGGGCCCGAGCACGCGCAACTGCGCGACAGCGGGCGGGCCAGCTACGTCGCCGTCACCGATGACGAAGCGCTGAGCGCGTTCTCCGAGCTCGCCCGGCTGGAGGGGATCATCCCCGCGCTCGAGTCCTCGCACGCGATCGCCTGGCTGGTGGAGAACTCGCTCGAGGGGGACGGGTTCGACGTGCTCTGTCTCTCCGGGCGCGGCGACAAGGACATGGCGGAGGCGACTTCCCGCCTGAAACCGCCCGGTGAGGTCATGCCGTAATGGAGCGAATCGCGGCTGCGTTCGCGCGCGCTCAGGAAGAAGGGCGCGCGGCGTTGATGCCTTACATGATGGCCGGGTACCCCGATCGCGAGACCGGGTTGGCGGTGGCTGAGGCATACGCCGATGCGGGCGCTGACCTGATCGAGCTCGGGGTCCCTTTTTCTGATCCGCTGGCCGACGGGCCGACGATTCATGCGGCGGCGACGAAGGCGCTGGAGGCGGGGGCGACCCTGCGGACGGCCTTGGAGGTTTGTGAAGCGGTCGCGGATCGCCTCCCGGTCGTCTTCATGGCCTACGCCAACATGGTTCTTGCTCACGGCGGCGCCGGGAAGTTCGCCGAGGTGGCGCGGGCCGCGGGCGCCGCCGGCGTCATCGTCCCCGACCTGCCGCTGGACGAGGCCGGTGAGGTGCGGGAGGCGTTCGCTGCCGCGGGGCTGGCGCTGGTGCCGCTGCTGGCGCCGACGACGCCGGCCGAGCGCCGCCGGCAGATCTGCGAGGCGGCGCAGGGCTTCGTCTACGTCGTCTCCACTGTCGGGACGACCGGCGAGCGGACCGAGATTCCGGCCGCCCTGACCGAGCTGGTCGAGGCGACGAAAGCCGACGCGGCGACGCCGGTCGCCGTCGGCTTCGGGATCGGCACGCCCGAGCAGGCCGCTCAGGTGGGCGAGATCGCCGACGGCGTAATCATCGGCAGCCGCCTGGTCCGGGCCGCCGGTGAGGGCGGCTCGCCAGAGGGGGCCGCTGACGCGGTCGCTTCATTTCTGGCCGAGACCCGCGACGCGCTCGGCGCCGGGTCGATCCAATAGGATGCACCGCGATATGGGCATGGTCGTAACTCTCTTTTTGGCGATCGCCGCGATGGTGATCGGCTACGCAGCCTTCGGACAGGGCGGCGGCGTCGCCGGCATGGTCTTCTTCGGCGTGCTGCTGATCGGCGCGGCGATCCGCACGCTGCAGTCGACGATGTCGAATTCCGAGCTGCGCTAAGCGCGCGTCGCCAGAACCTGCAGGTATTCGGGCTCGACGACGAGAGCCTTGTCGCCATCGCTGCTGAGGTTCTCGAGGACTCGTTCGAGGTCGGCGGTGAGCTCTTGCTCGCCCTCGGGCCCGACGGCTTCGAAGGCGGTCTTGATCGGCCCGAAGAAGTCACGGAAGAACCCGATGTAGTGCTCGGCCGAGCGGAAGGCCTGCCGCGACTTCAGCCGTTCGGCGCGGAGGTCGGTGACGGAGTCGCCGAGCAGCTCGCGCACGTGCGCCTCGTCCCCCCAGAGGACGGGCGGGACGGCGCCGGGGGGTGGTCCCCCGGTGTGCTTGACGATCGCCGCGAAGAAGTCCTGCAGGCCGCCGTCCGGGCACCAGCTGGCGACCCCGAGCCGCCCGCCGGGTTTGGTCACGCGCAGCAGCTCGTCGGCCCCCTGCTGGTGATCGGGGGCGAACATGACGCCGAAGATCGACATCGTCACGTCGAAGCTGTCGTCGTCGAAGGGCAGGCTCTGCGCGTCGGCCTCGACGAACTCGACGTCGAGGCGCTCGGCGGCCGCCCGTTCGCGGCCTCGCTCCAGCAGCGCCGGCACGAAGTCGGCGCCGATCGTCTTCGTCCAGGTGCGCCGCGCCGCGGCGATAGCCCCGTTGCCGCTGCCGCAGGCGACGTCGAGGACCCGCTCGTCGGGTATCAGCCGCAGGCTTGCCGCGAGGGTCTCGGCGACAGGGACGACGAGATGGGCGACCTCGGCGAAGTCACCTTTCGACCACATCGTCTGCTGAGCGTCGGTCGCGGCTTTGAAATCGGGTGCGTCGTTCATCATCTCTCCTCGCTGGGGTTCTCCCGAACCTACTGTCGGCGTGCGGCTGGGGCAACCCTCGCCGAACCTCCTGGGAGGGATCGGCCTAAGCTGGAGCGGTGCGAATCGGAGTCCTCACCGGCGGCGGCGACTGCCCCGGCCTCAACGCGGTCATCCGCGCCGTCGTGCGCAAGGGGGCGGGGGTCTACGGCCACGAGTTCGTCGGCTACCGCGACGGCTGGCGCGGCCCGCTCGAGAACGACAGCCGACCCCTGGGGATACCGGAGGTGCGCGGGATCCTTCCCCGCGGTGGCACGATCCTCGGCTCCTCGCGGACCAACCCGTTTGCCGATGAGGGAGGACCCGAGCGGCTCGCCCAAAACCTCGAGGCGGCTGGTGTCGACGGGCTGATCGCGATCGGCGGCGAGGACACGCTTGGGGCCGCCTCGCGGCTGCACTCCGAGCACGGGCTCCCGATCGTCGGCGTTCCGAAGACGATCGACAACGACCTTGGCGCCACCGACTACACCTTCGGCTTCGACACCGCGATCAACATCGCGATGGAGGCGATCGATCGCCTGCACACGACCGCCGACAGCCACCACCGGGTGCTGATCGTCGAGGTGATGGGGCGTCACGCCGGCTGGATCGCCTTCCATGCTGGGCTGGCGGGTGGGGCCAACGTGATCCTGATTCCGGAGCAGAACTTCGACGTCGAGAAGGTCTGCGAGCTGGTCGGCCGTCGCTTTGCCAGTCAGTTCGCGCCGATCCTCGTCGTCGCCGAGGGAGCCGAACCGCTGGGCGGGATGCCGGAGCGCGACGAGGCGCAAACCGACGCCTTCGGCCACGTCCGCCTCGGCGGGATCGGGCACTGGCTCGAGGGCGAGATCGAGCGCCGGACCGGCAAAGAGGCGCGGGCGACGGTCCTCGGCCACGTTCAGCGCGGCGGCACGCCGACGGCGTTCGACCGGGTGCTTGCGACCCGATTTGGACTGCACGCGATCGACGCGGCCCACGAAGGCCATTGGGGGACGATGGCGGCTTTGCGCGGCACTGCGATCGAGCTCGTCTCCCTGACCGAGGCGACGGCGGAGCTGAAGACCGTGCCGCGGGAGCTCTATGAGGAGGCTGAGGTTTTCTTTGGCTAGGAAGGGCTTGGTGGCGCTTGCTGTGGCGCTGGCGGGAACTGGGCTGCTCGGCTGCGGGGAAGAGGGGGCTGAGAGCGGGGCGACCGTGAGGGTCTATGTCAGCGCTCCGCTGCGGGGAGAGGAAGGGGGCGCCGGGCGGCGCCTCTGCGAGGAAGCGCGCGAGCAGGCGGCGAAGGGGAGGGGGGAAGAGGACCTTGAGATGCGGGTTGTCTGTCTTGACGCCTCGGGCGGGGACGGGAGATGGACGCTGGCGCAGGTCGGTGCCAACGCGCGGCGGGCGAGCGAGGACTCGGCCGCGATCGCCTACGTCGGCGAGCCGGCACAGGAGGCGCGGCGGCAGTCGCGTCCGATCGTCGAAGCGGCCGGGATCGCCGAGCTCGCCGGGTTCACGGGAAGGGAGGCGGTGGCGGAGGTGACGGCCGCGATCGCCGAAGGCGACGAATCCGAGCCGCGGCAGGCCGTCTTCGACGCGGTCGGTTGATGGGGTCCGACTCCGGGCGGGTCTCGGTCGTAGTGCCGACGCGAGGGCGGCCGGAGGCGTTGATGCGTTGCCGCGCCGCGCTGGAGAGGCAGTCCCTGCCGGCGGAGATCGTGGTCGTCGAGGACGCCGACGGGCGCGGCCCCGCCTGGGCGCGCAACGAGGGGGTGCGGCGTTCGCGAGGCGAGGTCGTCTGCTTCACCGACGACGACTGCGAGCCGGAGGCGGGGTGGGTTGAGGCGCTGACGGCGCCGGTTCTGGCCGGGGAGGCTGAGGCGGCAACCGGGCCGGTTCGCATGGCGGATGGCGCTACCGCCGCTGACAAAGCGTGGGCGGCGATCGTCAACTACCTGCAGGCGAGGGCGGCGGCGCCCGGGAGCGCGTCGCCGGGATTTGCCGTCACCGCCAACTTGGCGGCAAGGCGGTCATTGCTCGAACGACTGCCGTTTGACGAGTCGTTTCTGGTGGCGGCAGGCGAGGACCGGGACTGGGGGGAGCGGGCTGCGAGAGCAGGAGCAGTGCCTCGGTTCGTCCCAGGCGCCGCCGTCGTGCACCAAACCGGAATGGGGATCGGCAGCTTCCTCCGCCAGCAATACCGCTACGGGCGCGGCGCTGCTCGATACCGAAAGGCCGCCACGGGTCGGCGCCCCGGCTCCCTCGCTTTCTACCTCGGCCTGCTCCGCGCCGGCTTCCGCGCCGGGGTTGCTCCAGGCCTTTTGGTCTCCGCCGCCCAGGCAGCCACCCTCGCCGGCATCATCAGCGCTCGAGGAGAGGCTCCCCGCTAAGGCCCTCGAGCGGCACTTGGTTGAGGGCGGCGACGGTGGCGGGGATGTCGGTGATGCGGGCCGGACGGTCAAGTTGGCGGACGCGGCCGCTTCGGGGGGCGAGGATCGCCCAGGCGTCGCCGTCGGTGTGGTTGCCGGTGCGGCCGCTGCCGTAGCCGTGGCGGCGCACGGTGCCGAAGCTGGGGGAGTGGACCGCCTCGAGTGCGACCGAGGAGCTCGGGCGCCAGCGGACGACGAGATCGGGCAGACGGTCGGCGGCGGCACCGTGCCAGCGCTCGCCCACCTCGTCGACGGCAACCACTGCCGGCTGGCCGTCGGGGTCGCGGAAGTCGAGCAGACCCTCGCGGATCTGCCCCACTAGCTCCTCCGCCTCGCTGACGCCGACGATGCCGTCGCGCTCGCGCCCGGTGCGGTTGAGGCGGATGTAGCCCTGGTTGTCAGCGGGGTGGGCGAAGGCACGGGTCGCCGACCAGTCGACGCCGCGCAGCTCCAGCCGGGCCGTCAGCTCCAACGCCATCCGGTCGGGCATCGCGGCGGCGATCCGAGCTCGCATCTGCCCGGAGAGCGCCCCGCGAAGACGCCATATCGCTCCGGAGTCAGAGTCTTCGCTCTCGCGCCGCTGATTCGAGAGGACCGCACTCAGCATCTCCGGGAGAAGGTCGGCTCGGCTGTTGTTCTCGTCCATGCCGAGGACCGAGCAGACGATCACGTCACAGTCGTCGGGAAGGGCATCGAGGACGCGGCCCAGTTGGGCGTCGACCTCCTCGTAGATCTCGGCTAGAGCGTCGTTCCCCCAGAGCCGGTGGCCGGCGAGGTGGGGGGCGGCGAAGACGACCCAGGCGAGGTCGAACCGGCGCGCCCGCAGTCGTTCGATCGCGAGGTCGGCGACCCGCGCCGGCGCCGCCAGGAAACGCTCCCGCAGCTGGCGCAGCTCGCGTGGAGTCTGGGCGCCGAAGACCTCAGTGACATCGGGCGGGCGGCCGTGCCGACGGCGTGGGGCTCGGTCGCCGCCGTCGGGGACTGACCAGCGCTCGAGGACGACGCGCTCCCGCATCCCCCAGCCGCAGACGAGCTCGCCTTGGGCCTCGTGTGGCCGGTGGCACTCGTAGGGGTCGATCGCAAGCGTGCTGCGGCCGGCGCGGCCGAGGAGGTCCCAGACCGGCGGCGGCGCTTCGAAGCTGCCGGCGAGGCGTATCCGTTGGTCGTCGCCGGTCCACTGGAAGGGGTAGAAGAGCCCGTGGTCGCCGACCTCGACACCGCGGTAGAGGTCCTGGTAGGCGCTGGCGGGAAAGTGCTCGGCCGGGGTCTCCAGGTCGGGGCGGGTCCCGCGGGCGCGCAGCGCTTCGAGGTTCGGCAGCCGCCCTTCGCCGCCGAGCCGCTCGAGCAGACGGGCGCTGGCGGCGTCGAACTGGACGACGGCGATCATGAGGGGGTCCCGACGGGGGCGACGGTGATCTCGGCGCCGTTCAGCTTGGCCGAGCGCTTTGCGGCCTCGACTACGGCCATGGCGGTGGCCCCGTCTTGCGCCGTGGCTACCTCTGGGATCGCTTCGAGTTGACGCTGTAGCGAGAGGACGAGGGGGTCTGGTTTGCCCAGCACTCCTGCGATGCGAGTTCGGAGTCCGCCCCAGTGGGTGCTTCCGAGCAGCCTTCCCGAGCGGTCGCGGACGCTGACGACCTCGCGGTGGCTGCGGTCCGTCGCGCAGTTGATGCGGGCCCGGCCTCGGGCGAGCTCCAATTCCAGGGAGGCCCGCTCGTGCTCGAGCTCGGCGCGGCGGACGGCGATTGGGGCTGAGCCGAGGAGGTGGCAGGCGAGGTCGATCAGGTGCAGGCCGGCGTCGAGGAGGGTCTCGTCGCGGGCTTCGTGCGCGCCCCAGGCGTCGCGGCGGAAGCGCAGCTCGAGGTCGAGCTCGAGCCAGCCCTCGCTTGGGATTGAGTCGCGCAACTCGACGCCCTGGAGAAAGCGGCGGTTGAAGGCGAGGAGCGGCTGGGGGTCGAGCTCGGCCAGCTGTCGGGCACCGGCGAGGTCGGGGGCGGGGGGCTTCTCGACGAGGGAACGAACGCCGGCCGCGGCGGCCTCTGCGGCAAGGGCCACGTGGAAGTCGGCCGGCGCCGCTACGACGAGCAGGTTGATCGGAGCCGCCGCCAGTAGCTCACCGACGTCCGCAAACCCCGGCGCCTCGTTGCCGCTCTGAGCCCAGAGCCGTCGGCAGCGCTCCAGCCGCTCCGGGTTTGGATCGGCGAAGCCGGCGATCTCAATTTCCGGCGCCGCCAAAGCTGCCGGCACGTAACCCCGCTCCGCGATCCGGCCGCAGCCGGCGATCCCGATCCGCATCAGTCGCGCCGATCCGCGGTGAAGTGAAGAACGAGCGCCGCCGGGACCGAGGCGGCGGCGGCAAGCTGGTGTAGCTGATGGAGGGCGATCCCCGCTAGGAGGAGGCGAAGGCCGCCGCGGCGCAGCAGCAGCGCGTAGAGGTCGCGGTCGAGGACGAGGTTCGCTGCTAGAGCGCCGGCTGCCAGGCGCGGTCGCCGCGCCAGCAGCGATCCAGTCAAGGCGAGGGTCGCCGCCGTGCTCAGCCGTCGCCCCCAGCCGAGGTTGAGGGTGGTGCTGTCGCTGCCCTCCCGCAACAGCAGGCGCAGCCACGGCACCCCGCGCCGGGCGAAATCGGTGCGGGCGATGCTCAGCGGCGTCCAGCGCTTGAGGTGGCGGCCGCGGACCTGCGGGTCGAGGACGATCTTCGCCCCCACTCGCCGGAGCCGCATCCCCAGCTCGATGTCCTCGACGCTCGGCTGCGGATAGCGCTCGGCGTCGAAGCCACCGACCTGCTCCAGCTGCTCGCGCCGGATCGCCCCCAGGCCCGCCCAGAACGTCTCCGCCTCGCCGGCGGCGCTGCTGTGGACGTGGTGGTGGAGGAGGTTGCGGTAGCGGGAGGCGAGGCCGTCGTCCTCTGGGGCGTCGTCGTAGGCGCCGAAGAGGGCGGCCAGCTCGGGGTCCTCGACGAAGCGCCGCTCGATCAGCTCCAGCGCGTCGGCGTGGACCTCGACGTCGGAGTCGACGAAGACGAGCACTTCCGCCGAACTCGCGGCTGCGCCGCGGTTGCGCGCTGTGGCCGGGCCGGCGCCGCGCGGCTCCACCTGCACGATCAGCTCGTCGGGCTGACGACGACCGGAGCGAAGCGCAGCGCAGGCGCGGTTCAGCGTCGCCGGCGAGTCGGTCGCGGGGACGATCGCGGCAAGGGTGGGGGTCGGCATTAGGGATACCTAATACCATCTCGCTTTCCGATGTCGGCGCCTGCCCCAAGCCCGGACTCCGCGCCCGTCGCTGTGCTCGGGGCCGGTCCTGCCGGACTCACCGCCGCCTACCGCCTGGCGCAGCGGAACGTCCCGGTGATCGTCTTCGAGGCGGGGGAGCAAGTCGGCGGTCTCGCCCGCACCGTCGTCCGCGACGGCTATCGCTTCGACCTCGGCGGGCACCGCTTCTTCACCAAGAGCGAGGAGGTCGAAGACCTCTGGCAGGAGCTGTTGGGGCCGGAGCTGCTGGTGCGGCCGCGGCTCTCGCGCATCTACTGGCGGGGCCGCTTCATCGAGTACCCGCTGCGGCCAGCCGACGTCTTCGCCAAGGTCGGGCCGCTGGAGCTCGCCCGCAGCCTCGGCTCCTACGCCCGCGCCCGGCTGGCGCCGCGCGGCTCCGAGGAGACCTACGAGGAATGGGTGACATCCCGCTTCGGCCACCGCCTCTTCGAGCTCTTCTTCAAGACCTACACGGAAAAGGTCTGGGGAGTTGGGACCGACGAGCTGCGGGCCGAGTGGGCGGCGCAGCGGATTGCCGACCTCTCGCCGATCTCGGCGCTGCGGGCCGCCCTCCCCGGCGGCGGCGAGCCGCCGAAAAGCTTGATCGAGGAGTTCCGCTATCCACGTCTGGGGCCAGGTCAGATGTGGGAGGAGATGGCGCGACGGGTCGAGAACGACGGTGGCGAGATTCGCCTTGGCGCCGCCGTCGAAGCGCTCGAGCACGAGGGCGGCCGGCTGACCGCGGTGCGGGCCGGCGGCGAGCGCGTCGAAGTCTCGGCGGCGATCTCCTCGATCCCGCTGCGGACCGCGGTCGGCGTCGCCGAGCCGGCACCGCCCAGCGAGGTGACCGCCGCCGCGGCGGGGCTGCGCTACCGGGACTTCCTCACCGTGGCGCTGCAGATCGATGGCGAGCCGCCCTTCCCCGACAACTGGGTCTACGTCCACGACTCGCGGGTTCGAGTCGGGCGGATCCAGAACTTCCGCGCCTGGAGCCCATGGATGACGCCTGAGCCCGGCCGCTCCTGTCTCGGCCTCGAGTACTTCTGCTTCGAAGGCGACGACCTCTGGTCGGCAAGCGACGAGGAGCTGGTCGCTCTCGGCCGTGAGGAGGTGGCGGCGCTGGGGCTGCTCGACGCGGAGCGGGTCGTCGCCGGCCACGTGGTCCGCGTCCCCAAGGCCTACCCCGTCTACGACGCCGAGTACGCCGGCCGGGTCGAGCGGATTCGCGGCTGGCTCGACGGCTTCTCGAACCTCCAACAGATCGGCCGCAACGGCCTCCACAGGTACAACAACTCCGATCACTCGATGCTGACGGCGATGCGGGCGGTGGAGAACCTCTGCGACGGCGCCGGGCACGACGTCTGGGCGGTGAACGCCGACAGCGTCTACCACGAGCGCGAGGAGGCGGCGGAGCAGCCTTACCGGGTGGCGCCGGAGACCCCGGCGATGGCGCGGCCGCTGGCGGAGGTCAGCGAGTAGGGCAAGAGAAGCGGGTCGCGCGCCAGCCCCCGGCGTGCGCGATCACGTCGCCCCCCGGGAGCGGCTTGGTCGAGAGGGCGACGCCGTATTCGGGGCGCCGCCGGATCGCCACCGAGGAGATCGGCTCGTCGAGCTTCCAGGCAAGAGCCGTCTGCTCCCGCACCCGCGTCATTCGTACGTAGCCCTGGCAGGAGAGCAAGCGCGCCGTGCCGGTCTCCTCGACGAGGTCGAAGAGGTGGTCGAGCGAGCCGGTCTGACGCTCGACGACGCGGACGTCACCAGGGATCTGCGCGACGCGCCAGCCGACGCCGAAGGCGGCGAGGACGAGCGTGGCCGCAACCAGCCCCCGCAGGAGTGTGGTTGAGCTTCGGCCTCCATGAGAGGCCGAAAGTCGACCACACCCTGCTGCGGTGCGAGCGATGCCGATGCTGCCGAGGACGGCGACGATCGCGGTGGCGGGGGCGAGGAAGCGGGGGAGGCCGGCGAAGCCGGCGATTGCCATCACGGCGACGAGGAGGATCCAGGCGGCGGCGCCGGCTAGGAGGACCTTCAGCGGTTGCCCCAGGTCGCTTCGTTCGCGCCAGAGCAAGGCGGCGAGGCCGATCCAGCAGGCCAGGAGGGGGGCGGCGAGGGCTCGTCCCAGCACCTCGATCCCGTCAATCGGCTCGATGCCGCCGGCGCGGGCGGTTTCCCCGCCCTCCAGCGGGGTCCCGGCGCCGACGATGTCGGGGACGAACCAGGCGAGGGGGATGAGGACAGCGCAGGCGATCGCGGTGGCCCGCAGGTGTGGCCGGTCGCGACTTGCGTAGAAGGCCCAGAGGGCGAGGAAGGGCCAGACTTCCGGCCGCAGCAGCGCCGCCGCCGTCCCTAGGCCGAGGACCCAGCCCGGCCGTTCGTCCAGCGCCGCCCAGATTCCTCCCAGGACCAGCGCCACCAGTAACGGCTCCGAAAGCCCGCCGGTGAACTGGCGCAGCGGCGGCGTGAAGGAATCGGCGGTGAGCGCCACCGAACCGGCCGCGATGGCGGCTGCGACCCAGCGCCACCGTCCCGTCTCCTCGCCGCTCAGCCGCGCCGCCAGCAGTCCCGACAACAGGGCGGCGCTGAACCAACCCGTCCGGGCGATCAGCAGCCAGGCCTGCGGCGCCGCGTCGCCGAGCAGCGAGAGCGGCGCGTCAACCAGGACCGGCAGCGGCTTCCAGGACGGCCCCGCGGCGGTCTCGAAGCCGCCGTGTACCAGCTCCCGTCCCCAGACCAGCCAGGCCCAGGGGTCGTAGACCGGGTGGTAGGGGAGGGCGAGGGAGGCAGCGGCCAGGACCAGCGCTGCCGCGACCGCCAGCGCCGGGCGAGGTCTCAGGGCCACCGGCTCAGGAGGGAGCCGCGCCCTGCTCGCTCAGCAGGTAGACGGGGATGGCTGCGACCGCCAGTAGGACCAGGGCCGGGATCGCGCTCGCCTCGTAGAAGCCGTAGGTCGTCTGCGTCCAGATGTCGGTCGCCAGCGTTTTGAAGCCGATCGGCGAGAGGATCAGCGTCACCGTCAGCTCCTTCATCGCGTGTAGGAAGACGAGCGCGGCGCCGGCCATCATGCCGCCGCGGGCGAGCGGGATGGTGATCGTGCGGAAGACCTCGGTCGGGCCGCGGCCCATCCCGCGCGCCGCCTCTTCGATCCGCGGCGAGAGCTGGACCAGGGAGCTGGCGATCGGCCCGACCGCCAGCGGCAGGTAGTGGATCGTCATCGCGAAGACCAGCAGCGCGATCGTCTGGTAGAGCGCCGGCACCGCCCGGGTGGCGAAGAAGACGAGGCCGAGGGCGACGAGGATTCCCGGCAGGGCGTAGCCGGCGTGTGCGAGGCGCTCGATCACCCGGGTCACCCGCGAGGGGTACCGCACCGCCAGCGCGGCGACGATCAGCGCCGCGATCGCCCCGACCGCGGCCGCCCAGACCGCGATCAGCAGCGAGTTGCCGCTGAGCGCCGCGATCGTGTTCCACGAGGTGCTGCCCGTGGAGATCCCCTTCGAGGCCCAGTAGATGAGGACGCCGACCGGGAGGATGAAGGCGACGAGGACGATCAGCGAGCAGAAGGCGAGCGCGGGCCAGCGCCAGCGGCCGAGCTTGTAGGGCTGGGTCGGGCGCAGCGTTCCCGGCCCGAGGCGGTGAACCCGCCGCGCCCCGCGTACCCGCGAGCTCGCCAGCAGGAGGACGAGCATCGAGACGACGAGGACGGCGCCGAGGGCCGCGGCGGCGACGCGGTCGAAGCTCGACTGGTAGGCGACGTAGATCTCGCTGGTGAAGGACTCGAAGCGGAGGATCGAGACGGCGCCGAAGTCGCTGATCGTGAACAGAGCGACGAGCAGCGAGCCAGCGGCGAGGACCGGCCACAGCTGGGGCAGGACGACGGTGCGGAAGACCTCGAGCGGGCCGCGGCCCATCGCCCGCGCCGCGTCCTCCAGTTGTGGGTCGATCCGGCGCAGCGTCGCCCGCAGCGGGATCAGCACCAGCGGGTAGGTGAAAAGCGTCAGCACCAGCCAGGCGCCGGTGAAGCCGTAGATCGAGGGCAGGCGGTCGACCCCGAGCGCTTCCTGCAGCATCCCGTTCGGCCCCAGCGCCGCGACCAGCAGGTAGGCGCCGACATAGCTCGGAATCACCAGCGGCAGCGTGCAGAGGACGGCCCAGAGCCGGCGGGCCGGGAGGTCGGTGCGGACCGTGAGCCAGCCGATCGGCAGCGCGATCGCGACTGAGGTGACGACCACCGCCGCGGTCAGCGCTGCCGTCCGCAGCAGCGTTTCCAGCGCCCGCGAGGAGAGCGCGGTTTCCATCGCCGCCGAGAAGTCGCCGAGGATGACGACGAGGAGGTAGGCGGCGGGGAGGACCGCGGCGGCGCCGATCAGCGCCCCGGCGGCGAGGAGGCCGAGCGGCGCCCGGCGCGCCGCGGCCACTAGAGCGCCCCCGCTTCTTTCATCAGTTCGATCGTCCCCTGCAGCTCCTTGAGGTCGACCAGGCTGGAGTCGGAGACGGGGATCTCGTCGATCGGCACGTTCAGCGAGGGGTCCGGCTTCTCGCCCTTGGCGAGCGGGTACTCCTTGCTGCTCGAGGTGAAGAACTGCTGCGACTTCGGCGAGAGCAGCGAGCGGACGAAGGCGAACGCTTCCGGCTTGCGGTCGCTCGATTCGAGCACCCCGACACTGGTCAGCAGCATCAGCGAGCCGAGCCCGCCGGGCGGGAAGTAGACGGCGACGGGGTAGTCGGGGCCTTCTTCGGAGATCGCCTGGGCGACGTAGTAGTGGTTGATCAGGCCGACGTCGATTTCGCCTTTGGCGATGGCGTCGCGGATCGTCACGTTGTCGGGGAAGGCGACGGCGCCGTTGTCGACCATTTCTTCCAGCCACTGCTTGGTCCGGTCGTCGCCGTATTCCGCCCGCAGCGCGGTCACGTACTCCTGCATGCTCGAGGAGGCGGGGCTCCAGCCGACCCTGTCCTTCCACTTCGGGTCGGTGAGACCGAACGGCGAGGGCGGCAGTTCGGATTCGGAGACGGCGTCGCGGTTGTAGGCGATCACGCGGGCGCGGCCGGTGACGCCGACCCAGCGGCCTTCCGGGTCGCGGTATCGGGCCGGCGCCAGGTCGAGGATGTCCCGCGGCAGCTTCGCCAGCAGTCCGGCTTCGGCGACGGCGGCGATCGCCCCCGGCTCCTGGGCGAAGAAGACGTCGGCGGGGGAGGCATCACCCTCCTCGACCAGGGTCGCGGCGAGGTCGGCGGTTTCGGCGAAGCGGACCTGGACGTCGCGGTCGGCCTGCGCCTCGTAGCTGTCGACGGCGGGGCCGATCGCGGCCGGGATCCGGCCCGAGTAGAGGGTGATCCCCTCGGTGTCGGGCTCGTTCGAGCCGCCGCCGTTGTCTTCGGTGCTGAAGCCGCAGCCGGCGAGGAGCGCGGCGGCGAAGACGATTAGGGCTGCGAGCAGCCGCTTCTGTTGCGAGGTGACGGAGATCATGGAGGGGCCAGTTAGGTTGCCCTAATCTTATGGATTCCTCTCTCTATGGAGTTCGAAGAGTCCAATCCCACCCTGGGGCTGCGCCTGCGCGGCCTCCGCAAGAGCTTCGGCGACGTCGTCGCCGTCGACGGTCTTGACCTCGACGTTCCCGAGGGGGCGATCTGCGCGCTGCTCGGCCCCAGCGGCTGCGGCAAGACGACGACGCTGCGGCTGATCGCCGGCCTCGAGCAGGCGGATGCCGGCAGCATCGAGATCGGCGGCGAGGAGGTGACCGGGTCCGGACGCTCGGTGGTGGCGGAGCGGCGCCGGATCGGGATGGTCTTCCAGGACTACGCCCTCTTCCCGCACATGGACGTCGCCGCCAACGTCGGCTACGCGCTCGGGCGCCGGCCCGACCGCGCCAAGGTCGAGGCGGCGCTGGAGACGGTCGGCCTCGGCGGCCTCGGCAAGCGCAATCCGCACGAGCTCTCCGGTGGCCAGCAGCAGCGGGTGGCGCTGGCGCGGGCGCTGGTCGCCGAGCCGCGGGCGCTGCTCCTCGACGAGCCCTTCTCCAACCTCGACGCCGGCCTCCGGGCGCGGGTGCGCGAAGAGGTGCGCGAGATTCTCGCCGAGCAGAAGCTGACCTCGGTCTTCGTCACCCACGACCAGGAGGAGGCACTGAGCGTCGCCGACGTCGTCGCGGTCGTCAACGAGGGCAAGGTCGAGCAGGTCGGCACCCCCGAGGACGTCTACTCGCGCCCGACCACGCGCTGGGTGGCGAGCTTCCTCGGCGAGATCGAGGTCCTGCCCGGGAAGGCGACGAACGGGACGATCGAGTGCGAGCTCGGCAACCTTCCAAACCGGGAGGGTCACACCGGCGCCGTGGACGTCATCGTGCGACCCGAGTCCCTGGCGATCGGCACGATCGAGCCCCCCGACCGTCGCAGTCAAAAGGCAACTGTCGTCTCCCGCAGCTTCTTCGGCCACGACCAGCTGGTCGAACTTCAGCTGCCCTCCGGCGCCATCGTCAAAGCACGGCGCCTCGGCTTCCCCGCCTGGCACCCCGGGGACAACGTCCGCATTTGGATAGAGGGCCCCGCCGACGTGCTCGCACGCGAGCCTGAGCCCGAGAAGACCGCAGCTGGCTAGAGCAGGTCTTCGAGTGCCCCGTCGAGCTCGGGGTACTTGAACGAGTAGCCGAGCTCCAGCGTCCTTTTTGGGATCACCCGCTGGCCGCCGCGCAGGACCTGGCCGAACTCTTTGCCGAATTTGAGGTCGAGGACGAGGCCCGGGACCGGCATCACTGCAGGCCGGTTGAGGGCGCGGCCAAGCGCCTTGGAGAAGTCCTTGTTCGTCGCCGGGTTGGGGGAGCTGGCGTTGACGGTGCCGCTGACTTTGTCGTCGTCGAGGGCCCAGAGGAGGATGCCGACCTCGTCGTCGATGTGAATCCAGGAGAGGTACTGATCGCCGCCCGCGAGCGGCCCGCCGACGCCGAGCTTGAACGGCGGCAGCATCTCCTTCAGCATCCCGCCCTCGCGGGCCAGCACCTGGCCGGTGCGGATGACGACGACGCGGACGTCGCTGGAGTCCAGCTCGTGCGCGGCCGCCTCCCAGGCCACCGTCACCTGGGCGTCGAAGCTGGTCCCGGGGCCGTCGCTCTCGTCCACCATTTCGTCGCCGCGGTCGCCGTAGTGGCCGACCCCCGACTGGCTGACCAGGACTTTCGGCGGGTTCTCCAGGGCGGCGATCGTCTGCACCAGGTTGTGGGTCCCCTGGCGGCGGCTCTCCATGATCCGCTCCTTCGCCTCGTCGGTCCATTTCTGGTCGATCCGCTCGCCCAGCAGGTGGACGACGCCGTCGACTCCCTCGAAGGCGGCGGGGTCGGGGCGTTCCAGGGTCGGCTCCCACTTGTGCCAGGTGACGCGGGGGTTGGCGATGCGGGCGCGGCCGGCGTCGCGGGTCAGGCCGACGACGTCGTCGCCGCGGGCGAACAGCGCGTCACAGAGCGCCCGGCCGATCGTGCCGCTGGCGCCGGTGACGAGGACCTTCAAGGGCTAGCTCGCCTCCACCGTGGCGAAGGTCCCGGTCTCCTCGTCGATCCTGGCGATCCCGTCCCGCTTTGCCTCTTCGACTACTGATTCGGCGACCTTTGGCGCCACTTCGCGGTTGAAGACGCTGGGGATGATGTAGTCCTCGGCCAGGTCCTCCTCGGAGACCGCCATCGCGATTCCCTTGGCGGCGGCGAGCTTCATCTCCTCGGTGATCGAGGGGGCGCCGGCGTCGAGGGCGCCGCGGAAGATGCCGGGGAAGGCGAGCACGTTGTTGATCTGGTTCGGGTAGTCCGAACGGCCGGTGGCCATGATCCGCACGTACGGAGCGGCCTCCTCGGGCATCACCTCGGGGGTCGGGTTGGCCATCGCGAAGACGATCGCGTCGTCGTTCATCTTGCCCAGGGACTCGGCCTGGATGATCCCGGGCCCGGAGAGCCCGACGAAGATGTCCATGCCCTCGATTACGTCGTCGGGCTGGCCCTGGATCACGTCCGGGTTGGTGTTGTCGGCGTACCAGCGCTTGGCCTCGTTCATCTCGCCCGATTCGTAGTCCTCGCGCTTGGTCGAGACCGCGCCCTTGCGGTCGCAGCCGACGATCTGGGTGATCCCGGAGGCGAGCATCATCTTGGTCACCGCTACCCCGGCGGCGCCGAGGCCTACCACCAGCACCCGCAGCTGCTCGATCGGTTTGCCGGTGATCTTCAGCGCGTTGAAGAGCGCCGCCATCGTCACCACCGCGGTCCCGTGCTGGTCGTCGTGGAAGACGGGGATGTCGAGGGTCTCCTTCAGCCGGTCCTCGATCTCGAAGCAGCGCGGGGCGGAGATGTCCTCGAGGTTGATGCCGCCGAAGGTCGGCGCCATCAGTTCGACCGCGCGGACGATCTCGTCGGCGTCCTGGGTATCGAGGCAGATCGGGAAGGCGTCGACGCCGGCGAACTCTTTGAAGAGCATGCACTTGCCCTCCATCACCGGCATCGCCGCCTCGGGGCCGATGTTGCCGAGGCCGAGGACGGCGCTGCCGTCGGAGACGACCGCGACCGTGTTCTTCTTGATCGTGTACTCGAAGGCTTTGCTGCGGTCGGCGTGGATGTCCATGCAGACGCGGGCAACGCCGGGCGTATAAGCCATCGAGAGGTCGTCGCGCGTCTTCACCGGGTACTTGTTGCGCATGTCGATCTTGCCGCCCCGGTGCATCTGCATCGTCCGGTCGACGTAATCGAGCACCCGCGCGCCCCGGGTAGACCCGATCGCCCGCAGGATCCGCTCCCAGTGGTCGCGATCGGTGGCATCGATCGTGAACTCCCGCACCCGCTTGCCCTCCGGCCCGGCGCCGGGAACGAGGTCGACCCCCTGCAGCTGACCACCAGCCTCGGCGATCGCCGCGGTAAGGCGCCCCAAGGGCTCCTTCCGCGCATCGAGCTCGACCCGGATCGTGACGCTGTATTGAGCGCTGACTGCCATCGGCGGCTATCGAATCAGATTCGCGCCGCCGGCTCGTCCACCGGCAGCCCGTAGGATCCTTGCTCGATGCGGTTGCGGGCAATCCCATTCCTCTGCTTGGCCGCAATTGTCGCCGCGGTTCTTGTGCCGGCAGCATCGGCCGCGGGCGAGGAGGAAACGGTGGTCTTCCCCACCTTTTCGCTCCAGGGAACCCATGGATACGAGGGGCAGGTGCTGGGGACCACGAAGTCGGTCTTCAAGCACGGTGGGGTGTACCTCTTCGTGACCAGTCGCAAAGCCGCGGTCATTTACATCGCGCCGGCGAATGTCACCGCGACGTCGATCGAAGCCGACCTCGGCCCGGTGGGGCGGATCTCGGTCGTTTTCGAGCCCGAAGGGGAACCCAAAACCATCCGCTCCAGCTGCGACGAAGGCGCATCGATCCAGGTCCAGCCGGGCTCCTGGGTCGGAACTGTCGACCTGACCGGCGAGGAAGGCTTCACCCATGCCGAGGCGAGTCGCGTGAAATCGACCGCCTCACCGTTCCTCCACCTGGTCTGCGGCGGTGTCGGAATCGGCGAAACCACCGGAAAGGGAATACGAGGAGCCCGCCTCGTCGCCCGCGCAGCGATGAGGAAGGACTCCCGCTTCCTCCAGGTGAACCAGAACTGGCCCGGTGGGCCGGTTCGCGTCGAGGCTTCGACGGTGGAGAAGCACCACAGCCTGATCGTCTCCCGCGAAGTGGTCTACCGCTATCGCGGCAGTGCCTTCGACTTCGATCCCGAGTTGCGATTGGCCGTCCTCGATCCACCGAGCCCGTTCTCGGGTCATGCCACCTACAGTCGCAACGCCAAACCGCGCAACCAATGGACCGGCAACCTCCTCCTCGACTTCCCCGGCCGCGCGGACGTCCCAATGACCGGCAGTCGCTTCAACGCCGCCCTCTGGCACGCGAGGCGCACCGAAGAGAAGTAGGGGGAGAAACCAAGGGCGTGTCGACTTACGTGCCGACGTGGGTCAAAAACTCGACACGCCCGACTCAGAGGTCGCTCGAATCGCGATGCGCCAGCATGGGGTGTTGACGCGGCATCAGCTCGAAGCGGCTGGTTTGGGCGCGAGGGCGATCCGAAACCGAGTCTCGCGAGGGCAGCTCCACCGCCTCCACCGCGGCGTCTACGCCGTCGGCCACCGGAGTCTGAGCCTCCACGGGCGCTTCATGGCGGCGGTGCTCGCTTGCGGCCCCGGCGCTGTTTTGAGCCACGTATCCGCCGCGGTCCTGTGGGAGCTCCTCAAGCCGATCGACGGTCCCGCCCACATCTCCGTCCCCTCAACCTCGGGCCGCGCCCGCCGCTCCGGGATCCACCTCCACCGGTGCTCATCCCTCAACCCGCCCCCAGAGCCTTCCCCGTCGCCCTCCTACTCGCAGCAAGAAGGAGGGCGACGGGGAAGGCTCCTGACCACCCACCGCCACAACATCCCGGTGACGAGCGTCGCTCGCACCCTCGAAGACCTTGCGCGCACCTCGCTCCTCGCACCCCACCTCCTCCGCCGTGCCACCCGCCAGGCAGAGCTCAAGGGCTACCGCCTCGAGCACCTCGCCACCGACCGCACCCGCTCCGACCTCGAGACCCTCTTCCTCAGCATCTGCCGCCGATACGCCATCCCGCTCCCAGAAATCAACGTCAAGCTAGGCCGCTGGACCGTCGACTTCCTCTGGCGCAGAGAGCGTGTTGTCGTCGAGACCGACTTCTGGGGCTACCACCGCGGCTCCGTCGCCTTCGAGGACGACCACGCCCGGGACCTCGACCTACGGCAACAGGGCTACACCGTGCTCCGCTACGACGACACGCAGCTGGAGAACGAGGCGGATCGGGTTGCTGCGGACGTTGCGGGGGCGCTCGCGATGTCCAGCGCCCTGCGCGGCTAGAGTCGCCCCCGTGCCCGACGCCGCCGCCGCGCCACAGCTCTTCCTGATCGACGGCAACAGCCTCGCCTACCGCGCCTTCTTCGCCCTTCCCGAGTCGATCGGGACCAGCGATGGGCGGCCGACGAACGCGATCTACGGACTTGCCTCGATGCTGGTGAAAATCATCGACGAACACCACCCACAGGGGGTCGTCGTCGCCTGGGACGCGGGCTACAGCGGTCGCGAGGTCACCTACGACCTCTACAAGGCCCAGCGCAAACCGCGCCCCGACCTCCTTCGCGAGCAGTGGCCGCACCTGATGCCGCTGGTCGAGGCCTTCGGCTACACCAACGTCAAGGTCGACGGCTACGAGGCCGACGACGTCATCGCCTCGCTGGTCAGGCAGGCGCGCGAGCAGGGGATCGAGGTGATGGTCGTGACCGGGGACCGCGACGCCTACCAGCTGGTCGACGAGGGGGTGCGGGTGATGAGCACCTCGCGCGGGATCACCGAGACCAAGATCTACGACCGCGCCGCCGTCGAGGAGCGCTACGGCGTGCCGCCGGAGCTGATCACCGACCTGATGGGGCTGCGCGGCGACACCTCCGACAACATTCCGGGCGTCCCCGGAATCGGCGAGAAAACCGCGACCCAGCTGCTCCAGCAGTTCGGCTCCCTGGAAGCGGTGCTGGAAAGCGTCGACGAGATCTCGGGCAAAAAACGCAAGGAAAACCTCGTCGAGCACGCCGACGACGCGCGCATGTCGAAAGAGCTGGCGACGTTGCAGTACGACATCGAGACCGGGGTGGACCTGGGGGAGGCGATGTCGAGCGAGCCCGACCGCGGCGCCCTGCGCGAGTTCATGCGCGAGTTCGAGCTGCGGGCGGTGTTGGAGCGCCTCGAAGAAGCGTTGCCCGAGGGCGACGCGGTGCCCGGGCGCCGGGTCGAGACCGAGCTCGAGGTCGAGGCAAGCGAGGGCAAGCCGGAGGACCTGGGGGAGGGACCCGTCGCCTTGGGAATCGCCGGCGACCGCTGGGCCGGCGCCGAAGCCGAGCGCGTCCTCGCCGGCAACAACACCCTCGACGAGCTGGCCGTCGCCCTCGGGCCCAAGCCCTTCGCCGCCCACGACGCCAAGTCTCTCGGCGGCGGCCGCCACGGCCTGCTCGCCGCCGCCGCGCGCGAGGGGGTCGAGCTGAACCTCGACCACGACACGATGATCGCCGCCTACCTGCTGGAGCCGCAGCGGCGCACCTACGACCTGGTCGAGCTCGCCGCCGACGCCGGGATCGGGATCGCCGAGGGCGCCAGCGCCGAGAAACCCGACGAGGACGACGGGCAGTTGGCGCTCGACCAGGAGTTGGAGGCTGGCCTCGACCCCGCCGAGGAAGCGCGCCTCGTCGCCGCCCTCGCCGCCCAGCAGTCGCCGCGGATCGAGGAGTTGGGCCTGGAGCAGCTGCTGCGCGAGGTCGAGTTGCCGCTGGTCGGGGTCCTGGCGGCGATGGAGCGCGAGGGGCTGAAGCTCGACGCGAAACGCCTCGCCGAGGTCGGTGCCGGCTTCGGCGAGCGGATCGACACCCTCGAACGCGAGATCTACGAGCTCGCCGAGGAGGAGTTCACGATCGGCTCCCCCCAGCAGGTCGGCCGCGTCCTCTTCGAGAAGCTCGGCCTCACCCGCAAGCGCCGCGGCAAAACCGGGTTCTCGACCGACGCCCGCGTCCTCGCCCAGATCCGCGACGAGCACCCGATCGTCGAGAAGATCGAGCAGTGGCGTGAGCTGACGAAGCTGAAGAACACCTACCTCGACTCGCTGCCGGAGCTGATCGACCCCAAGACCGGCCGCGTCCACACCACCTTCAACCAGGCCTCGACCACCACCGGCCGCCTCTCCAGCACCAACCCGAACCTGCAGAACATCCCGACCCGGACCGAGATCGGCCGCCCGGTCCGCGCCTGCTTCGTCGCCGAAGAGGGCGCCCGCCTGCTCTCCGCCGACTACAGCCAGGTCGAGCTCCGAGTCCTCGCCCACGTCGCCGACGAGGGCGTCCTCAAAGACGTCTTCCACAAAGGCGAAGACGTCCACGCCGCCACCGCCGCCGAGGTCTTCGAAATCGAGCGCGACGAAGTCGACGTCGGCCAGCGCTCGAAGGCGAAGATGGTCAACTTCGGGATCGTCTACGGCCTCACCGGGTTCGGCCTCTCCGACCGCCTCAACATCCCGCGCAAGGAGGGCGAGGAATTCGTCTCCCGCTACCTCGAACGCTTCCCGGCGGTGCGCGCCTTCCGCGAACAGGTGATCGAGCGCGCCCAGGAGGAGGGCTACGTGAAGACGCTGATGGGTCGCCGCCGCCCGATCCCCGAGCTGCGCTCCGGCAATCCCAACACCCGCCGCCTCGGCGAGCGCCTCGCCGTCAACACGGTGATCCAGGGTACCGCCGCCGACATCATCAAGGTGGCGATGGTCAGCTGCCAGAAGGCCCTGCGGGAGGCCGGTGGGGAGACCCGGCTCGTCCTCCAGATCCACGACGAGCTCCTCTTCGAGGGACCGCCGGAGGAGATGGAGGCGGCGAACGAGCTGGTGGAGCGCGAGATGTGCGCCGCCTACCCGCTCGATCCGCCGCTAGAGGTCGACATCGGCGTCGGCCAGGACTGGCTCGACGCCAAGTAGCCGACCGGCCTGGCTAGGCCGCCCTCCCTGACAACTCGACCTCCTCGAAGACGGCTTTGCCGTTGCGGAGCTCGATCTCGGCCTCCTCGACCGCTGCGCCGGGGACCAGCTCCGCGGTGGTGCAGAGGCGGTCGCGGTCGTCGTCGCCCTCGTGGCCGGGGCCTGAGTTCTCGCTGCCCGGGCCGGAATTGTCGCTGGACCCCGAGTTGTCGCCGCCGTTGTCATCGCCGGCCTCGACGCCGTCATCCCCATGGTCGTCGCCGGGCTCTTCCTCGCCTCGACCGTCGTCGTCAGCGGCTTCGTCCCCGTCGCTGCCCGGGCCCGAGCTGCTGGTCGACGCCATGGCGCTGTCGTCGTCGCCCTCGTCCTCGCACTTGATCTCGGTCGCGTCGGTGACGAAGCCGGCGACCGTGTCGGTGCCGAAGAGGTCGATCACGAGCCGGCCGGTCTCGGCGTCGAACGAGGCGATCGTCCCGGCCTGCTCCTGGCCGTCCATCACCCCGTCGTCGTCGCTGTCGTGGTCGCGCGGGTCGTCGCCGGCAAGGAACTCGGCCCGGTTCCGCAGGTGGTCGCGGTCCTGGTCGAGCCGCGCCTGGTTCGTCTTCAGCGAGAGCTTGTGCCGCTTCTCCCAGCGATCCGGGATGCGGTCGTGGTTGCGATCCTTGGCGGCAGCCAGGCTGGGCATGGCCAGGAGCGCGAGCGCTCCCAGCACCAGCGCGAACCAGGTCAGGCCGAGGCGGGGTCGCCGTGCTTTCGTCGGGGTCATGCCATTCCTCCTTGACTCTGTTGAAGAACTTGGGTTGAACAACTGGTTGTGGCTTCAACCCGAGGGCGCGTCCAAGATCACGGAGTCGTCGTCGGAGCCCGAGCTGTCGCTGCCGGAGCCGGAGTTGTCCTCCTCAATCTCCGGTGCGGACGTTGGCGCCGTTTCGGTGACGGAGTCCTCGCCGCTGCCGGGACCGGAGCTGCTGTCGTCGTCACCACTGCCGGAGCCAGAGCTCGAGCCGCCGTCGTCTCCGGAGGAGCCGCTGTGGTCGTCGAAGCCGTCGTCTGATCCCGAGCCGGAGCCGCTGTGATCCTCGGCTCCGTCGTCGTCGCCGCTGTTGTGGCTGCCGGGACCCGAGTTGTCGATCGAGCCCGAGCTGCCGCTGTGATCGCTGCCGGAGGGCTCCGATCTTCCACCGGAGTGATGGCCGCCGTCGTCCGAGCCGCTGCGATCACCGCCATCGATCGATGAGCGAACGTCGTCGCCTCCCTCGCCGCGATTCCGGCCGCGATCGTCAGACTCGCCAGTGCTGCGGCGATCGGAGGTCGTGTCGGCCGACGGCGCGGGGGTCGATCCCCTACTCGGGCGCTGCTCCGCGCCGCGAGGAAGCGTCGCCGCCTCGGCAGCTTCGGGACCCGCGCGCTCGCCCTGCCGGTGCTCGATCGCGACACCGGCCCCGACCGTTCCCGCCACCAGCACGGTCGCCAGTCCGACCTTGATCGCACCGGCGGCGACTCCCGCGCCGGCCACTTCGCTGCCGTGCTCGGCCAGCGCCCGCACGACCGGCATCGGCACCAGTAGCCCGAGCCCGTCACGCAGCGCCGCCCGCGCCCGGAAGATCGCCTGCCGGGCGGCGCCGCCGCTGACCCCGAGGGCGGCGGCGATCTCCTCGTGGCTCAGCCCTTCGAGCTCGCGCATCACCAGCGCCGCCCGTTGCGGCTCCGGTAGCGCCCGCAGCCGCGCCATCAGCTCGCGCAGCTCCTCCCGCGTCTCCGCCTCGGCGGCGGCGCTGCGGCCGCCCGGCAGCGTCTCCGCCAGCTCCTCGGCCGCCGGCGCCCGGTCCCGCAGGTCGTTCAGCGCCGTGTTGCGGACGATCCGGTAGAGCCACGGCCGCAGCTCGATCTCCGCTTCGGAGCCGCGCAGCGCCAGCAGCGCCTTAGAGAAGGCATCCTGGGTGACGTCCTCGGAGCGGCCGCCGACGATCGCGGCGGCAAATCGGTCGAGCGGCCGCCGGTAGCGGCGCACGATCTCCTCGAAGGCGGCGTCGTAGCCGTTGCGGACGAGGTCGACGAGGCGGCGGTCCGGCTGCGCCCGCAGGGCCGGGCCGAGGAAGACACGGGTGGCGAAAAGCTCTGCTGGCGGTGGCGGCATCTGAGGCTACTTCGACTGGTTGGTCTGACTGCGTTACTGATATGAGAGCGGGGAGGTTCAAACCCCGCACTAATCGTCCAACACATGTCCACCACGAAGATCACGCGGCGAGAGGAAGAAACCCATGGATAGAGGCCTGGCGGTCGCCCTCACCGCGGTCGCCGGCGGCCTGATCGCCGCCCAGGCGCCGATCAACGCCGGCCTCGGCAAGTCCACCGGGAGCATGGCCGCGGCCCTCGTCTCCTTCTCGATCGGAACCCTGGCCCTGTCCGCCGTCGTCATCCTCAGCGGCAAGGCCGGCAGCCTCAGCTCGACCTTCGACGTCAGCTGGTACTACCTGCTCGGCGGCTTCCTCGGCGCGATCTACGTCCTCAACGCGCTGATCGCGGTCAGCGTGATCGGCGCCGGCGGCGTCGCCGCCGCGACCGTCTTCGGCCAGCTAACGGCTTCTGTCGTAATCGACCGGCTAGGCCTGTTCGGCCTGGACCAGACGCCGCTCAGCGCCAGCCGTGTGATCGGCGTCGTCCTGCTCCTGGCCGGGACGGTCCTGGTCGTCCGCTGAGCCTCCGGGGCGGCCGCTACCGGCGAACTCCGGCGGCGCGATCCGCAGGTAGTGATCGAAGGACCAGTCGACGAAGCGCTTGGTCCCCATCAGCCGCAGCAGCGGCGCCAGGATCCGCGGCGGCACCCGCGGCACCAGCTTCTGCACCCGCAGCATCCACTTGAACTTCCACTCGTGGGAGTCGTGGAAGGACGCGTAGTTCTCGGCCGCCTGCTCGCGGCTCTGCCGCTCTTCGACCACCCCGCGCAGCTCCCGCCCCAGGGCGATCCCGAAGTAGAGCGCGGTCCTGATCCCCTCGGCGCTGAGCGGCAGGCAGTGGCCGGCGGAGTCGCCGACGAAGAAGACGCCGCCCTCGGTGCCGCGGCGGAGCTTGTGGGGGATCCAGTTGCCCTGGTACTCGTTCGGCTCCTTGCCGAGGTCCTGGGTCAGCTCCACCGTCGTCTTCTTGACGTGAAAGCGCGGGTCGAAGGAGCCGATCCCGATCCGCAGCTCGTCGTCGGCCGGGAAGGACCAGCCGTAGCCGGCGGGGACGTATTTGCGGTCGATCCAGATCGCCAGGTCCTCGGACTCACCGCCGGGATGCACCTCGAGCCCACGGGAAAGCGGCGCGTCGGGCGGCTGGTAGCCGTCGCCGTTGGCCAGCATCCGCCGCCAGCCGAGCGCGTCGACGACCAGCGGCGCCGAGATCGTGCCGCGGTCGGTCTCGACCGCGATCCGGCCGTCGCCGTTCGCCGCCGCCCGCCCGTTCACCTTCGCGGTCTCGAAGGTGGCGTCGCAGTCGCGCCAGAGCAGCTGGCAGAGCTCGCGGTAGTCGAAGGTCGAGAAGGTCCAGGGCAGCCGGTAGTGGGAGGTGCCGTGGGGGGTGTGCATGACCAGCGTGTCGAAGCGCTGGCGCTCGGCTTCCATCAGCCCGAGCCGCTGCAACCACTCGGTCGGGATCCCGCAGGCGGAGGTCTGGCGCTCGCCGATCTCGTAGCGGTCGATGATCAGAACGTCAGCTCCAGAGCCGGTCAGCTCGCGCGCCACGGCGAGCCCGGCGAAGCTGGCGCCGCAGATGAGGACGTCGCGCTCGCCGCTCAGCGGCGTGCGTTCGTCGCCGCGCTTGGTGGCTCGGACCGGCATCGCGGCGGATTCTGCCATCATTCGCGCCCGTGTCCGCGACCGAGACCATGACGCCTGCGCCGAGTGCCACCCCAGTTGAGGGTTCCGGCGGCCTTCTGCTCAACATCGACGGCAAGATCGTCCCCAACTACGCGGCGACGATGGTGTCCTTCGAGGAGGGCGATGTCGTCAAAGGCAAAGTCGTCCGGATCGACAAAGACGAGGTCCTGGTCGACATCGGTTACAAGGCCGAGGGCGTCATTCCCTCGAACGAGCTTTCGATCCGCAAGTCGGTCGACCCGCACGAAGAGGTCGAGTTGGGCGAGGAGATCGACGCCCTGGTCCTCACCAAGGAGGACGCCGAGGGCCGTCTGATCCTCTCCAAGAAGCGCGCCCGCTTCGAGAAGGCCTGGCGCAAAATCGAGGTCGCCGCCGACTCCGGCGAACCGGTCGAAGGCAGCGTCATCGAGGTCGTCAAGGGTGGTCTCATCCTCGATCTCGGCGTTCGCGGCTTCCTGCCGGCCTCGCTGGTCGACATCCGCCGCGTCCACAACCTCGACGAGTTCATGAGCCAGACGCTCGAGTGCAAAGTGATCGAGCTCAATCGCAGCCGCAACAACGTCGTCCTCTCGCGCCGCGCGGTGCTGGAGGAGGAGCGCAAAGAGGTCCGCGAGCAGATCCTCGGCCGCCTCGAGCCGGGCCAGGTCGTCGAAGGCAAGATTTCCAACATCGTCGACTTCGGAGCTTTCGTCGACCTCGACGGGATCGACGGCCTGATCCACATCTCCGAGCTTTCCTGGAGCCACGTCAACCACCCCTCCGAAGTCGTCTCGATCGGCGACACGGTGCGGATCAAAGTCCTCGACATCGACCGCGACCGCCAGCGGATCTCCCTCGGTCTCAAGCAGACCCAGGAGGACCCGTGGCAGCGGGTGATCAGCACCCATCGCTCCGGCGACGTGCTCGAGGGCAGCGTGACCAAGGTCGTCGCCTTCGGCGCCTTCGTCGAAATCCTGCCGGGGGTCGAGGGCCTGGTCCACATCTCCGAGCTTGCCGACCACCACGTCGAGAACCCGAGCGAAGTCGTCGAGCCGGGCTCGAAGCTGAATGTGAAGATTCTTGAGATCGACGAAGAGCGGCGCCGCCTCTCGCTCAGCATCAAGCGGGTCGAGGGCCAGAACATGGCGATGGCCGGCCTCGGCGAGCAGATCGCGCAGGCCGAAGGCGCCCAGGGTGAGGAGACCGAGGCTCCGGCCGAGGTTGATCCGCCCACCGGCCAGATGGCCGACGCGTTCGCGAATGCGACCCCGGCCGCCGAAGCTCCCGCCGAGGAGGTCCCGGCCGAGGAGGCTCCGACCGCTGAGGAGACCGAGGCTCCGACCGAAGAGGCTCCCGGCGAGCTGCCGACCGAGGTCGAGGCTTCCGAAGGGGCCGATCCCGCTCCGGTTGCGGAGGAGAACGGGACCACCGAGGAGGACCCGGGCGAGCACCAGGAGGGTGAATCGGTGCAGGACCGGCCGGATTCCCCGGACGATGTCGACGAGGCCTCCGGCGAGGATTCCTCGGACGACGACGCGCAGACGGGCGAGTCGGACCAGAGCTGAGCGGCGCCGATGGCGCCGCTGAAGATCGGCCTCACCGGTGGAATCGCCGCCGGCAAGTCCGAGGCGTTGAAGGCGTTCGAGCGCCTGGGGGCGGCGACGCTCTCCAGCGATGCGGTCGTCCACGAACTGCTCGAAGGCGAACCGCTGCGCGGGCGGCTGGCAGAGCGCTGGGGCGATGAGGTCGTCTCCGGGGAGGGCGTCGACCGGGCGAAGATCGGCGAGATCGTCTTTGCCGACCCCGAGGAGCTGACCTGGCTCGAGTCCCAGATCCACCCGCTGGTGCGGGAACGGACGGCCGCATGGCTGCTGGGGCTGCCAGAGGGCACCGAGGTCGCGGTGGTCGAGGTGCCGTTGATGTTCGAGGTCGGCAGCGACGCGGTCTTCGACACCACGGTCGCCGTCGTCACCGCCGACGAGGTGCGGCGCGAGCGCGCCGCCGCCCGCGGCCACGCGTTGGTCGACGAGCGCGAGGCGCGGCAGCTGACCCAGGGCGAAAAGGCGGAGCGGGCCGAGCACGTGGTCGACAACGACGGCTCGGTAGAGGACCTCGAACGGGCGTTGTCCGCGCTCCTCGCAAAGCTGCGGCGATGAAGCGGAAGGTGCGCCGTCGTCGCCAGTTCCTCGCCATTGGCACCACCGCGGTGCTGCTCGGAGTCCTGGCCGGCGCGCTGGTCGCCAGCGGTGCCTTTGACGACGCGCTGCAGGAGCTGACGCTGCCGCTGCGCCACGAGGATGTGATCCGCCAGCAGGCCGATGAGAAGCAAGTCGACGCGGCGCTGATCGCCGCCGTGATCTACTCAGAGTCCAAGTTCAGCGACCAGACTTCGAGCGCGGGGGCGCGCGGGCTGATGCAGATCACGCCGGAAGCAGCCGACACCATCGCCAGAAACAGCAATGCGACCACCTTCGAATTGAAGGATTTGGGGAACCCGGAAATCAACATCCGCTACGGGACCTTCCTCCTGCGCGAACTGCTGGATCGCTACGAAGGCGACGAGGCGGCGGCGCTGGCCGCCTACAACGCCGGGCCTGGGAACGCCGACGAGTGGGGTGGGTCCGACCTCACGGTCGAGGAGATCCCCTTCCCCGAAACCCGCGCCTACGTGGAAGAGGTCTTGGAGAAACGGGACGAGTACCGCCAGGAGTACGCATCGGAGCTGGGATATGCCTCAATCCCCTAGACCTAGAGTCGCTGCCCTGGCGCTCGCCGTCGGCCTCGTCCTCGCTGACTCCTCGATCGTCGTCCTGGCGCTGCCGGAGATCTACCGGGAACTGGACACCAGCGTCTCCGGCGTCACCTGGGTCCTCGTCTCCTTCAATCTGGTCATTGCCCTGGCCGCGGTCCCGGCGGCGCTGCTGGCGCGGCGGGCGGGGCCGGGAAGGACCGCCGCGGTCGGTCTCGCCGTCTTCGCCGGCGCCGGCCTCGCCTGCGGGCTGGCGGATGAGCTCTCGACCCTGATCGTCGCCCGCTGCGTGCAGGCGCTGGGCGGCGCCGCGGCGGTGACCGCGGCGCTGGAGCTGTTGCCGGCGACGGTCGGCTCGGAGCGACGGGCGGCGACGATTTGGGCGAGCGCCGGCGCCACGGGAGCGGCGCTCGGGCCGGCGCTCGGCGGCTTCCTCACTGAGCTCGTCTCCTGGCAGTCGGTCTTCCTCCTCCAGGTGCCGGTGGCGCTGGTCGCCGCGGTGCCGATCCTCGCCGTCGCCAGGCACGAGATGGCGACCGGGATCATCGAGCAGGAGGTGCGCCGGACCGGCCGGCCGCACCTCTGGGCGAACCTGGCGCTGGCGATGGTCTCGGCGGCGATCGCCGCGGCGCTCTTCCTCTTGGTGCTGCTGTTGATCGAAGGTTGGCGCCTGAGCCCGATCGAAGCCGCGCTCGTCGTCTCGACGATGCCGCTGGCGGCGATCCTCGGCAGCCGGCTGGCCAACCTCGTCGGCGATGCCCGTTCGCGCGCCGCCGCCGGCGCGATCCTCGTCTCCGGCGGCCTCGCCGGGCTCGCCTTCCTGCCGAAGGCGACGATCGCGCTGACCCTGCCGCCGCAGATCCTGGTCGGGATCGGGCTGGCGCTGGTGCTCTCGGCGCTGACCGAGACGGCGCTGGGGGGGAGGGCGCCGCAGGCGATCCACGGCGGCTGGACGATCTCCTCCCGGCATGCGGGGGTCGTGATCGGCCTGCTGGTGCTGACGCCGATCTTCACCGCCGACATCGAAGAGCAGCGCCACGACGCGATCGACGCCGGCACCGCGGTGATCCTCGACTCCTCGGTCAATCCGCTGCTGAAGCTCGACCTGGCCGAGAAGGTGAGCGAACGGCTCGACGACGAGAAGGGCAAAGTGCCGACGATCGAGGCGGCCTTTGAGCCGAAGCCGAGCGACCCGGTCGAGCGGGCCGAAGTCGAGCAGCTGCAGGGCGAACTGCAGGACCAGCTCGACCGCGGCGCCACCCACGCCTTCAGCACCTCCTTCATCCTCGCCGCCCTGCTCGGCCTGATCGCTCTCTTCCCGATCGCGCTCTCGCGGAGGGTCGACCTGTGAGCGGGGAGGGGCGCTTCAGCGGCGGGCTGCTGATCGGCGCCGCGATCCTCGCTTCGCTGCTCCTGGTCGGCGCCTACCTTGCCGCCGGCGGCTCTTCGTATGAGCCCGAGAAGGTCCAAAACCCATGTCAGCCGCGCGAGTGGAGCGATCCCCAGAACCTCGGGCAGATCGCCAACCAGTTCACGATCTCCGCTCTCGACGGCGCCGCCTGTCAGCTTGGGGTGTCGCGGGAGACGCTGGCGCGAGCGCTGGCGACCCAGGAGGGGCGTGAACGCTTCGAAGAGCGCTACGAAATCGACGACGAGAAGCTGGCGAAGGCGATCCGCGCCGGCCTCGTCCGCGCCGTCGACGACGCCGAAGACGCCGGTGCCCTCAGCCCGCTGATCGCGGGGCCGCTGCGGGAGACGGTGCAGCGGATCCCGCTCGACCAGGCGATCGAAATCATCAACGACGCCCAGGGCTTCCTCGGCGACGTCGAAAGCTTCCTCGGCCCCGCCCAAGACATCTTCGAACAGTTCCTCCCCGGCGGCCTGGAAGGGCTGGGACTGCCCTAGAGGGGCGAGCCTAACTCGGCTCGTCGATCTTGTACTGGCGCGCCTTCGGATCCCATCCGATTCCGGCGCAGAGGGATTCGGCGTCGGTGCCGAGGGCGGTCGCGAGCTTGATCATCGTCCCCAGACGCGGTTCACGGCCGCCGCGCTCGAGCAGCGATATCTCGGTCCGGTGGACCTCACAGCGCTCGGCGAGCTCTTCCTGGGAGATGCCGGCGGCCTGGCGGGCGCGGCGCAGATTTACGGCGAAGCGGTCACGTTTGTCCATTAATACGTCAGCTTCTGTCATAGAAGACAGAACCTCTACAGACAAAACATGCAAAAAGGCGTGATTTTTTTCGACCCGCGGAGGCTCAGGAATCGCGCGTGACTTGCCAGACCCAGATCATCGCCAGAAACTGCAGCGGCAGCCGCGCCCAGAGCGCCCAGCGCGGGAACTTGCGCATGTCCAGGCCCTTGATCTGCTCCGGATTGACCGCCATGTGAACGTTGGCGGGGAAGACCGCGACTAGGAGGGCCAGCAGCCACCAGCGGCCGAGCCGGCGCGAGGCGGGGTGGAGGACGAGCGCGGCTCCCGCCAGCTCGGCGGCGCCGCTGATCGCCACCACCTCCTTCTTCTGCGCCGCGATCGCCGGCGGCACGATCGCTTCGAAGAAGCGCGGTCGCAGGAAGTGCATCGTCCCGGTGAAGGTGAAGAAGGCGGCCAGCGCCGCACGCGAAAGCCTCATCGAGAGCCCAGCATATGTGCCAGCTATGTTCTCCCTGTGCCTGATTTCAAGCTGAACCCCGCCTACACCCCGACGGCGGACCAACCAAAGGCGATCGCCGGGCTCGCGGAGGGGTTGCGCGAGGGCGAACGCTTCCAGACCCTGCTCGGCGCCACCGGCACCGGCAAGACCTTCACGATGGCGGCGACGATCGCCGAGGTGCAGCGGCCTTCGCTGGTGATCGCCCACAACAAGACGCTGGCGGCGCAGCTCTGCAACGAGTTCCGCGAGTTCTTCCCGGAGAACGTGGTCGAGTACTTCGTCTCCTATTACGACTACTACCAGCCCGAGGCCTACGTCCCCGCCCAGGATCTCTACATCGAGAAGGACTCCTCGATCAACGACGAGATCGACCGCCTTCGCCACGCCGCCACCGCCGCCCTCTTCGCCCGCCGCGACGTGATCATCGTCGCCTCGGTCTCCTGCATCTACGGGATCGGCTCGCCCCAGGTCTACAACGAAAAAATGCAGCTGTTCAAGGTCGGCGCTGAAATCGACCGCGACGATGTCCTCCGCAAGCTGGTGAAGATGCAGTACCAGCGCAACGACCAGGTGCTCGGCCGCGGCGCCTTCCGGGTCCGCGGCGAGGTCCTGGAGATCATGCCGTCCTATGCCGAGTCGGCCTACCGGATCGCCCTCTTCGGCGACGAGATCGAGGGGATCCAGCACTTCGACCCGCTGACCGGCGAGGTCCTCGACGTCATCGACCACGTCTCGGTCTGGCCGGCCTCGCATTACGTGACCAAAGACGAGACCGTCGACCGCGCCGTCGACGAGATCCGGGCCGAACTGGAATCCCGCACTCAGGAGCTGGAAGCCGAAGGCAAGCAGCTGGAGGCGCATCGGCTGCGGCAGCGGACGATGTACGACCTCGAGATGATCAAGGAGCTCGGCTTCACCTCCGGGATCGAGAACTACTCGCGGATCCTCGACGGCCGGCCCGCGGGCAGCCCGCCGCACACGCTGATCGACTACTTCCCCGACGACTTCGTCGTCTTCGTCGACGAGTCCCACCAGACGATCCCCCAGATCGGCGGCATGTTGGAGGGCGACCGCTCGCGGAAGACATCTCTCGTCGATTTCGGCTTCCGGTTGCCCTCGGCGATGGACAATCGGCCGCTCAAATTCGACGAGTTCCTGCAGCGGGTGAACCAGCTGGTCATGGTCTCGGCGACGCCAGGACCTTTCGAGAAAGCCGAAGCGAGCCGCACCGTCGAGCAGATCGTCCGCCCGACCGGGATTGTCGACCCCGAGATCGAGCTGCGGGAGACGCGCAACCAGATCGATGACCTGATGAACGAGGTGAAGCGGGTCGCCGAGCGCAAAGAGCGGACCCTGGTGACGACGCTGACGAAGAAAATGGCCGAGGACCTGACCGCCTACCTGCTCGAGTACGGGGTCAAGGTCCGCTACCTGCACTCCGAGGTCGACACCCTGGAACGGATCCAGATCATCCGCGAGCTGCGGCTCGGCGAGTACGACGTCCTCGTCGGCGTCAACCTCCTGCGCGAGGGGCTCGATCTGCCCGAGGTCTCGCTGGTGGCGATCCTCGACGCCGACAAGGAGGGCTTCCTGCGGGGGGAGACGAGCCTCGTGCAGACGATCGGTCGCGCCGCCCGCAACGTCAACGGGCGGGTGGTGATGTACGCCGACAAGGAGACCGACGCGATGCGGGCGGCGATGCGGGAGACCGACCGCCGCCGGGCGATCCAGCTCGCTTACAACGAGGAGCACGGGATCACCCCGGAGACGGTGCGCAAAGGCATCTCCGAGATGTCCGACTTCCTCGCGATGGAGGACCGGGCGCCGCGCAAGCGCCGACGTCGCCGCGGCGACGACTTCGACACGCCCGAGGAGCTGGAGAAGACGATCGTCTCGCTCGAGGAGGAGATGCTCGCCGCCGCCGACGAGCTCCGCTTCGAGGAGGCGGGTCGGATCCGCGACGAGCTGAAGGAGCTGCGCCGCGACTTGGACGGGATGACCGCGGGTACCTGAGCAGCGATGCCGGTAGACGTCACCGAAGCGACCTTCCAGAGCGAGGTCGTCGAGCGCTCCCACCAGCTCCCGGTCGTAGTCGACTTCTGGGCTGAGTGGTGTGGGCCCTGCAAAGCCCTCAGCCCCGCGCTTGAAAAAGCCGAGGCCGCGCGTGCGGGGAAGGTGCTCCTCGCCAAGGTCGACGTCGATTCGAATCAGAACCTCGGGGCCCAGTTCCAGGTCCAGGGCATCCCAGCGGTAAAGGCGTTCCGCGACGGAAAGGTGGTCGACGAGTTCGTCGGCGCCCTGCCGCCGCCGCGGGTCGAGGCCTTCTTCGACGGGCTGGTGCCGTCGCGAGCCGATGAGCTGCTCGCCGCCGGCGACGAGCTTTCACTGCGCGAGGCGGCGGAAGCGGAGCCATCCCGGGCCGACATCGCCGTTGCCCTCGCCAAGGCACGCCTGGAGCGCGGGGCGGAAGAGGAGGCGCTGGAAGCGGTCGAGAATCACGGGGCCGACTTCGCCGCCTCCGGAATCGCCGCCCGCATCCGCCTCGCCAAGGTTGGGATCGGGAGCGAGGGCTTCGCCGCCCTCGACCGCGGCGAGCGGGAGGAGGCACTCGATGCCCTGCTCGCGGAGCTGGAGCTGACCCAGGGCGACAAATGGAGCGCCGGCGGCCTCTCCGCCGAGGACCTGCGCGACCTCCTGCGCCGCGCCATCGTCGGCGTCCTCGCCGACCTCGACCCGGGCGACCCAACGGCCCGCACCTACCGCCGCAAACTCTCGGCCGCGCTGGGTTGACCCGAACGCATTTGTCCCCGGTATGCGGGGACAAATGCGTTCGGCTACCCGCTGCTCCGCCGGCGTGCGAGAAACGTGCCGATTCGTTGCGCGACTTGTTTGGGATGCGTTTCGATTCGGCGGGCCGAGATCCGGATGCAGTCGATCCCGGCCAGCTTCATCTCCTCCAGGCGTAGGCGGTCGTCCTCGAATGCTTGGCGGGAGCCATGCGTTTCCCATCCGTCGACTTCGACCGCGAAGCGCTCGGCCTCCCAGTAGGCGTCGATCTCCCATCTGTCCACCCAGCTGTTGAGGACCGGCAACGTCTCGCCCTCTTGCTCCAACGCGTTGAGGAAGGGCAGCTCAGAGCGGGCTCGGTCGAAGACCGGCTTGCGATAGAGGGTGAGCACCTGCGTCAACCGCTTGGCCGCGACGGTGGAGCGGTGACGGGAGACGAGTGGATCGAGAGCGTCGAGGTCGAGCTGGCCGAGTCGACGGGCCCGGTCGACTGCATTCGTCAGTTCCCGCATGGTGGCGACGGCCCCGAGGTCGAGCAGGGTTCGTGCCACAGAGGTGACCGGGATTCCTTCGTAGGACGTGCAGTCGCGTTCGGCCAGCGCTACGGCTCGATGCACCCGAATGCCTCGCCGCCGATGGCCGCGGATCGGAGTGGTGACGGCGGCTTCTCGCGGGCAACGGGGGAGGAACCCCCAAAGCCACGCTGCCGAGTGATGGCTGAGAACTGCTCCCGCGCCGCAGGCGAGCACGGCGGCGTAACACCTCCCGTGGTCAGAGAGCCGGGCGTGGCCGACCGCGTAGACCCCGCGGTGGATCCGGCGCAACCGACTGGACTCAAAGGACCGCGAGATGTGTCCCTTCGAGAACCCCAGCTCTCGCAGTTGCCGAAACGAAACGACGCCATGCTGCGCCTCCGCCAGATCGGCCAGAGCGTGATGCGAACGCATTTCTCCCCGCATACCGGGGACAAGTGCGTTCGGCACCCGAGTTCTCCCCCAGGGAACATCTGTTCGCCTGGCTAGAATCGTTGTGAGTGGCTGCCTCTGAGCGGATTGTTATCTCAGGTGCCCGGGAGCACAACCTCAAGGACGTCGATCTTGAGCTGCCCCGGGACGCGCTGATCGTCATCACCGGCCTGTCTGGGTCCGGCAAGTCGAGCCTTGCCTTCGACACGATTTACGCCGAGGGGCAGCGGCGGTATGTGGAGTCGCTCTCTTCGTATGCGCGGCAGTTCCTCGGGCTGATGGAGAAGCCCGACGTCGACTCGATCGAGGGGCTCTCGCCGGCGATCTCGATCGATCAGAAGACGACCTCGCGCAATCCGCGATCGACGGTCGGCACCGTGACCGAGATCTATGACTACCTGCGCCTGCTCTGGGCCCGGATCGGGACGCCGCACTGTCCCGAGTGCGGCGAGGAGATCACCGGCCAGACCCAGGAGCAGATCGTCGACCGGCTGATGACGCTGGACGACGGGACGAAATTCATGGTGATGGCACCGGTCGTCCGCGGCCGCAAAGGCGAGTACGGCAAATTGCTCGACCAGATGCGGCTCGAGGGGTATTCGCGGGCAAAGATCAACGGCGAGCTGCGCCGCCTCGACGAGGAGATCGCTCTCGACAAGAAGTACAAACACGACGTCTCGATCGTCGTCGACCGGCTGGTGATGAAGACCGACCTGCGGCGGCGCCTCTCGGAGTCGGTCGAAGCGGCCGCCGGTCTTGCCGCGGGGCTGATCGAAGTCGAGATCGTCGACGGCCCGCAGAAGGGCGAAGTCTTGCTCTTCAGCGAGCAGTTCGCCTGCCTCAACTGCGGCACCTCGATCCCCGAGCTGGAGCCGCGAATCTTCTCCTTCAACTCGCCCCACGGCGCCTGCGACCGCTGTCACGGCCTCGGCTTCCAGCGCGTGATCGACCCCGAGCTGGTCGTCCCCGACCCGACGCTCTCCCTTGCCGAGGGCGCGCTGCAGCCCTGGAACCGCGGCATCAGTGCCTACTGGAAGCGGCTGATCGCCTCCGTCGCCGAGTCATACGGCGTCGACGTCGACAAGCCCTGGTCGAAGCTGAAGCCCGACGAGAAAGAGATCTTCCTCTACGGCACCGGCGACGAGCGCCACCACGTCAGCTACACCAACCGCTTCGGCCGCCGCCGCTCCTACAAGGTCCGCTTCGAGGGGATCGTCAACAACCTCCAGCGCCGCTACGAGGAGACCGATTCGGAGTCAAACCGCGAGCGGATCGAGAGCTACATGGCCGAGCAGCCGTGCCCCGCCTGCAAGGGCGCGAGGCTGCGTCCGGAGAGCCTCGCGGTCAGGGTCGGCGGCCTCAGCATCGCCGAGTACAGCGACCTCTCCGCCCACGGCGCCTCGGAGTGGATTGGCGAGCTGGAGATGACCGAGACCGAGCGGGCGATTGCGCGTTTGATCGTGCGCGAGATCACCGAGCGGCTCTCCTTCCTTGAGAACGTCGGCATCGGCTACCTCTCCCTGGCCCGCTCGGCCCGCACCCTCTCCGGCGGCGAGGCGCAGCGGATCCGCCTCGCGACCCAGATCGGCTCCCACCTGGTCGGGGTGATGTACGTGCTCGACGAGCCCTCGATCGGCCTCCACCAGCGCGACAACGAGAAGCTGATCGCGACGCTGGACCGCCTGCGTGACCTCGGCAACACGGTGATCGTCGTCGAGCACGACGAGGGGACGATGCTCGCCGCCGACCACCTCGTCGACCTCGGCCCCGGCGCCGGCGAACACGGCGGCCACGTGATCGCCGCCGGGACGCCTAAAGAGGTCTCGAAGAACCCGAGCTCACTGACCGGCCAGTACCTCTCCGGGAAGAAAAAGATCGACGTGCCCGAGGAGCGGCGCGAGCCGAGCGGGACCTTGGTCGTCCGCGGCGCCCGCGAACACAACCTCAAGGACGTCGACGTGATGATCCCGCTCGGCGTCTTCTGCTGTGTAACCGGCGTCTCCGGCTCGGGCAAGTCGACGCTGGTCAACGAGACCCTGCACCACTCGGTCGCCAACCGCCTCCACCAGGCGAAGCTGCGGCCGGGCGCGCACGACGGCGTCGACGGCCTCAGCCAGATCGACAAGATCATCAACATCGACCAGTCGCCGATCGGCCGCACCCCGCGCTCCAATCCGGCTACCTACACCGGTCTCTTCGACCACATCCGCCAGATCTTCACCCAGACCCAGGAGTCGCGGGCGCGCGGCTACAAGCCGGGCCGCTTCAGCTTCAACGTCAAGGGCGGCCGCTGCGAGGTCTGCAAAGGCGACGGCCAGATCAAGATCGAGATGCACTTCCTGCCCGACGTCTACGTCCCCTGCGAGCAGTGCCACGGCAAGCGCTACAACCGCGAGACCCTTGAGGTCCGCTTCAAGGGTAAAAACATCGCCGACGTCCTCGAGATGTCAGTTGAGGAGGCAGTGGAGTTCTTCGAGAACGTGCCAAAGATCGCCCGCCGTCTGCGGACGCTGAACGACGTCGGCCTCGGCTACATCCGCCTCGGCCAGCCGGCGACGACGCTCTCCGGCGGCGAGGCGCAGCGGGTCAAGCTCGCCACCGAGCTCTCCAAAGTCGCGACTGGGGACACCCTCTACATCCTCGACGAGCCCACCACCGGTCTCCACTTCGCCGACGTCCAGCGCCTGCTCGAGGTGCTCGGCCGCCTCGTCGACGCCGGCAACACCGTCGTCGTCATCGAGCACAACCTCGACGTGATCAAGACCGCCGACTGGCTCGTCGATCTCGGCCCCGAGGGGGGAGAAGGCGGCGGAGAGATCGTCGCTACCGGCACCCCCGAGGAGGTCGCCGCCGTCGCCGGCTCCTACACCGGCCGCTTCCTCCGCGAGCTGGTGCGGCCGGCGAAGCCAAAACGGCGCAGCGCCAAGCGTCAGTTGTCCGCTGCGGCCTAGCTACAACCGATTCCTCAAAAAACCCCTGGTCACCGTGCATACAAGTGCTTAAGGTGGGTAGTGACTCGGCGGGAGCGGGGTTACAACAGAGGAGGAACGATGTCAGCACTGAGTTCGCGGATTTGGTTCGCAGCGGCAGGCTTGGCCATCATCGCCCTGGTCGCAGTTGGTTGCGGCAGCAGCGACGACACGACCGGCGGTAGCGAAGGCGGCGGAGGTGGTGGCGGCGGCAGCGCGACGATCGCCCTTCTGCTCCCCGAAAACGAAACGCCGCGCTACGAAACGAACGACAAGCCTGACTTCGAAAACGCGGTCAAGGAAAAGTGCCCCGACTGCGAAGTCATCTACTTCAACGCCGGCGGTGACGCTGAAAAGCAGCAGTCCCAGGGCGAAGCGGCACTGACCAAAGGCGCCGAGGTCCTCGTCCTCGACCCGATGGACTCGAAATCGGCCGCGGCGATCGCCGAACGGGCCAACGCCCAGGACGTTCCGGTTGTCAGCTACGACCGGCTGATCGAAAACAGCGAAGTCGATGCCTACGTCTCCTTCGACAACGAACGGGTCGGCGAACTCCAGGCCGAAACGCTGGCGAAAAAATTGAAAGAAGACGGGCACCCCAGTGGTCCGATCATCAAGATCAACGGCGACCCGGCGGACCCCAACGCGGCGCTCTTCAAGAAAGGCTCGAACAAGGGCTTCGAAGAAGCCGGAGTGAAAGTCGCGAAGGAATACGACACGCCCGGTTGGACCGCTGAAAACGCCCAGCGTGAGGCGCAGCAGGCGATCACCGCCCTCGGCAACGACGGTTTCTTCGGCATCTACGCCGCCAACGACGACACCGGCGGCGGCGCGATCGCAGCGCTGAAAGGCGCTGGCCTCAATCCCGAAGAAGTGCCGGTCACCGGTCAGGACTCGACCGTCGCGGGTCTGCAGCGGATCCTCGCCGGCCAGCAGTTCATGACCATCTACAAGGCGATCCCGCCGCAGGCCGAGATCGCGGCCGAATTCGCGATCGCCCTCGGCAACGACGAAGAACTGCCGGCGGACAAAGTCACCGAAGAAGTCAATAACGGCAAGACCGATGTCCCCTCGGCAATCCTCGAACCGGTCGCCGTGACCAAGGACAACATCAAAGACACGGTGGTCAAAGACGGGTTCGTCGAAGCCTCCGAACTCTGCACCGGCCCATACGCGGCCGACTGCAAAGAAGTGGGAATCTCGGGCTGAGATGGCCGCAGACGGCACTCCGCTCCTCGAGCTGGAGGGAGTAAGCAAGCGATTCGGCCCGGTCCAAGCTCTGGACCGGGTCGACTTCGCCGTCCACGCCGGCGAGGTGGTCGGCCTCGTCGGCGACAACGGCGCCGGCAAGTCGACGCTGGTCAAGGCGATCGCCGGCATCCACTCTGCCGACGAAGGGACGATCCGGTTCGACGGCGAGGAGGTCCGGATCAAAGGGCCCCAGGACGCCACCGACTTGGGTATCGCGACCGTCTACCAGGACCTCGCGCTCTGCGACAACCTCGACGTCGTCGCCAACCTCTTCCTCGGCCGCGAGCAGGTCTCCGCCGGGCCCGGCCAGGTCTCGCGGCAGCTGGACGAGGTGAAGATGGAGCACGAGACCGCCGATCTGCTCTCCAACCTCGCGGTGACGATCCCGAGCCTGCGCAGCGAGGTCGGCACGCTCTCCGGCGGCCAGCGCCAGCAGGTCGCGGTCGCCCGCTCACTCCTCGGCGATCCCAAGGTCGTGCTGCTCGACGAGCCGACCGCGGCTCTCGGCGTGCCCCAGACCAAACAGGTGCTGGAGCTGATCCGGCGCCTGCGCGAGCGCGACCTCGGCGTCGTCGTCATCAGCCACAACCTGGTCGACGTCTTTGCGGTCGCCGACCGGATCTTCGTCCTCCGTCTCGGCCGCGCCGCCGGTGAGTTCAAGGCGGAAGAAACCACCGAGGAGCACGTCGTCGGCGCGATCACCGGAGTCGGCGACGGTGGCGACAAGAACAACGAGCACTCGGACGAGGAAGAGGGGGAGAAGGCATGAGCCCGACCGAAGCGGCGACCGCGGAGGAGACGGGCGAGCGCCGGCCGACTACCGGGGAAACCGTACGCCGGATCGTCCAGGGGGACCTTTCCTCGGTTCGTGTCGTCCTCGGCCTGGTCGTGATCGCGGTCATCTTCCAGGTTCAGGAACCCCGCTTCCTCTCGGCCGAGAACCTGACCAACCTGATGCTGCAGATCACGACGATCGGCCTGATCTCGGTCGGCGTCGTCTACGTCCTGCTGCTGGGTGAGATCGACCTCTCAGTGGGGGCGGTCAGCGGCCTCTCGGCGGCGGTAATGGCGGTCCTGAGCGTCAACCACGGCTGGAACGCCTACATGGCGATCGCCGCGGCCGTCGCCGTCGGCGCTGCGATCGGCTGCCTCCAGGGTTCCCTCTTCAGCCGCTTCGTCGTCCCGTCCTTCGTCGTCACCCTGGCCGGCTTATTGGCGTGGGAAGGGGCGCTCTTGCAAGTGCTCGGGAAGACGGGCTCGCTCAACATCACCGACCCGAAGATCACCGGCCTCGCCAACATCTTCTACTCGGACACGGTTGGCTGGATCTTCGCCGCCGTGATCATCGGCGTCTACGGGGCCGCCCTCGCGGTCGGCTACCGGCGCCGGGTCGCCGCGGGCCTGGGGGACACCAACCTGATCTCGATGATCGTCCGCTTCGTGGCTCTGGCGGCGATCGTGATCGCCGCCGTCGCCATCCTCAACTCCGACCGTGGCGTGCCGCTGGCGGTGATGATCCTGCTCGCTTTCGTCGTCGGCATGGAGTACGTCGCCAAACAGACCAGCTTCGGCCGCCACGTCTTCGCGGTTGGCGGCAACGCCGAGGCCGCGCGGCGCGCCGGCATCCACGTCAACCGGGTCCGGGTCGCGGTCTTCACGATCGCCGGCACGATGGCGGCGATCGGCGGTGTCATGGCCGCCTCGCGCCTGTTCGCGGTCAACCAGAACTCCGGCGGCAACGAACTGCTGCTGCTGGCGATCGCCGGCCCGGTGATCGCCGGAACCAGCCTCTTCGGCGGCCGCGGCTCGGTCTGGACGGCGCTGCTGGGAGCGCTGGTGATCGGCTCGATCTCCAACGGGATGGACCTGCTCTCGCTCTCCTCGGCGGTGAAACTGATGGTCACCGGCGGCGTCCTGCTGCTGGCGGTCCTAGTCGACGCGGTGGCGCGTCAGCAGCGCCAGACCTCAGGACGCGTCTAGAGCGTCGAGGACGGTCTTCACGTTCTCGCGGTGGACCCGCTCGTAGGGCTCGAAGTAGCGCAGGTCGCCGGCCTCCAGCTGAGGGGCGAGCAGCTCGCGCAGCGGTAGCCCGCGCAGGTCCGGCTCGCGCGGCATTCGCTGCAGGAGGCGGATGTAGTCCTGGGTCGCGGTGATCAGGCCGGTCCCGTAGCCGCCTCCGGCGATCACATCGGGATCGCCGTGGCTGGGCAGGATCGCCGCTGGATCGAGCGCGAACAGGCGGTCGAGGTCGCGCAGGTGGGCCTCGAAGTGGTCGGGCTCCTCGACGTAGGTGACGGTGTCCTCGACCGTGTCGCCGGCAAGCAGCAGCCGCGCCTCCAGGTCCCAGAGCACGGCGGCGTCGTCGCTGTGGACGTCGACCTGGATCGCTTCCAGCCGCCGCTCGCCGACCCGCAGCTCGGTTCGCTCCTCGAAGGTGCGGGTGGGGTGGACCAGCGGGCAGATGCCCGGTGGCCCCTCGTACCGTCCCGCTTCGATCTCGTCCTGGTGCTGGCTGAGCAGCTCGGCGGTGCGGGCGGTGGCGAGGATCTCGCAGTCGCGGAAGGCGGTGTTGCCGGCGATGTGGTCGAGATGCCAGTGGCTGAGCAGGACGGTGAAGCTGCGCGCGCCCTCAGCTTCGAGCGCCGCCCGCACCTGGCGGCCGTGTTCGGGGGTGGTGTGGGTGTCGTAGACGAGGGCGTCGGTGCCGTCGAGGATCGCGAAGCTGGCGGTGCCGAGCGAGAGTGCCCCCTCGTCGATCCAGTTCAGCCGCGGTGAGAAGCGGTAGCCCTCGACCCGGCCGTCGTAGAAGGCGAGGATTCCCGGCGCGGGGCGCAGGACTCGCAGCCGCGTCGCGCCCGCCTCGTTCGGCCGCGCCGGCATGGCGCTAGCGGGTGACGAGCAGCGAGGCGCCGATCGCGCCGCCGAGATCACCGAGCGAGGCGACGCGGACTGCCGGCGGCCGCTCGTCGACGAAGAGGTGCTTGCCCATCTCCTCGCGCAGCGGGTCCATCAGGCGCTCGCCGAAGCGGATGCCGAGACCGCCGCCGATGATCACCGCTTCGGGGTCGAGCAGGTTGACGGCGGAGGCGATTCCGGTCCCGAGCGCCTCGATCGCGCGCTCGATCAATTTTTCGGCGAGGTGGTCGCCGTGGTCGAGCGCCCGCTCCCAGATGCCGCTGGTCAGCCGCGGTTTGCCGTGCTTCTCCATCAGCTTGAAGAGGTCGGTCTTGTGGCCCTCTTCGTGCTGGCGCCGCGCCTCGGCTTCCATCGCCGAGCGCCCGGCGTAGGCCTCGAGGCAGCCCTTGCGGCCGCAAGGGCACTTGGCTCCGCCGCGCTTGACGACGACGTGGCCGATCTCGCCGGCGGCTCCGCGGCCCAGCCAGGGCTTGCCGTCGAGGACGAGGCCGCCGCCGACGCCGGTGCCCCAGAAGACTCCGATCAGGCTCTGAAACTCCTGCCCCGCCCCGAGGTGGAACTCGGCTTCGGTCGCGACTTGGACGTCGTTGCCGACCTTCACCTCCGCTCCAAGCGCCTCGCTGAGGTTCTCGGCCAGTGGGAAGCTGCCCTCCCAGCCGGGGAGGTTGCGGGCGCCGGAGACGACCCCGGTCTTCTCGTCGGCGTCGCCGGGGGAGCCGACTCCGATTCCGATCAGGTCCTTGGTCTCGACGCCGGCGGCCTGCGCCGACTCGCGCAGCGCCTCGGCCATCGCCGCGGCGACGTCCTCGGGGCCGCCGCTGGTCGGCGTCGGCCGCCGCGCCTCGCCGACCGCGTCGCCGCGCCCGTCGATTATCGCCGCCTGGATCTTGGTGCCGCCGAGATCGATGCCGCCGCGCAGGTCCTCCACGCCTGCGAGTCTACGACTCGATGAGCGGCTGGCGACTCTGGTGGGCGAAGCGGCGCTGGTATGAGCGCAACGGTCGCCTGCTGCGGCGCTGGCGGATCAACCGCCACGCCGCCCGCGGCGGCTTCTTCATCCGCCACCCGGTCGAGGGCGAAGTCCTGGAGGCGCTCGACGAGGGTCGGCTCGTGATCGGCGAGGGAACCCTGCTCGAGCCGGGGTGCTGGCTGACCCTGGCGCCGGAGGCCCGGATCGAGATCGGCGCCGGCTGCTTCCTCAATCGCGGCGTGATGATCGCCGCCCAGGAGCGGGTGGAGATCGGCGACCACACGATGTTCGCCAACGGCTGCTTCATCGGCGACGCCGAGCACCGCTACGACGATCCCGAGAAGCCGATCACCTGGCAGGGGTTCACCTCGAAGGGGCCGGTGAGGATCGGCTCGAACTGCTGGTTCGGCGTCCACTGCGTTGTCACCAGCGGCGTTGCCGTCGGCGACCGTTGCGTGATCGGCGCCAACTCGGTCGTTAACCGCGACGTCGAGGCGGCGACGATCGCCGCCGGAGCACCGGCGAAGCCGATCCGTAGGATCGACTTCGCCGGACCCGAGGGGTGACTACTGGAGGAAACCCGTTGCTTCGACCGCCTTCAGGACCTGGGCGGCCGTTAGCGGTTTGTCGAAGGCGCCGTTCGGAGCCTGGCTCGCCGCGGTCGGCTTCAGCAGCAGGCCGGCGACGGAGGCGTGCCGCGCCTCAACCGAGTGGATCGAGAGCGCCGCGGCCACGTAGGCGGCGTTGCTGATGTTGAGCGCCTGGCCCGCGTAGGCGGCGACGCCGGTGTTCTCGAGCGCCACGGCCGTCTTCAGGAAGGCGTCGTGGTCGGCGGTGGTGTTGCCGAAATCGACTTTCGGCGCCTTCACCGCTTTGCTCCCGAGCGCCTTCTTGAGGAAGGCGACGTGGGCGTTCTCGTCGGCGGTGACCCGCTTCAGGAAGGCCTGCTCCTGAGCGCCCTTGAGGAAGGTCTTCTTCTTGTTGTTGGCGGTCGCCTCGTTGTAGAAGGCGGCCTCGAGGTACTCGAGCGTGAGGGCGTAGTTGAGGATGCCGATGTCGCCCTTGCCGAATTTCGCCGGCGGCCTGCCCTTGCCCGCCGCCATCGCCGCGGCTGGGGTGAGAGCGCTGAGGAGGGCGCCGCCGCCGACCAACCCGCCGCCGGCGAGCCCGGCCTTCTTCAGGAAGCCTGCCCTGGTGTCGCCCTCGAGGGCCTCGGTCGCGTCGTGCGCGGCCTCGCCTATCACTGCGTCGATATCTGAGCTCATCGTTCCTCCGCCGTCTGGGGGTGGTCTTTCCCCAGATTGCGCAAGACAGGAGGCTCCGGATCACCGGAAGGGAAATCTTTTCGATACGAAATTGCCCCAGAACGCCCGCGAGTGCGTAATACTTTTATGCGTTGGCCGTGACCCGTAGGGCATGGACCTATGAACTCCACTCTCCTCTTCGATAACCCTCGTCCCACCGTGGCCGCCCCCGCACTGCGCACGAAGGCCGAGCTCCGTGCTGCTTTGGCGGAGGCGCGCCGGGCCGGCCAGACGATCGCGCTGGTGCCGACGATGGGCTACCTGCACGAGGGGCACCTCTCGCTGATTCGCGCCGCCCGCGCCGAGTGCGACCTGGTGGTGATGAGCCTCTTCGTCAACCCGACCCAGTTCGCCCCCGGTGAGGACCTCGACCGCTATCCCCGCGACGAGGAGCGCGACCTCCGGCTCGCCGGCGAGGCCGGGGCCGACCTCGTCTTCGCGCCGCCGGTCGAGGAGGTCTACGCGCCCGGCGCCGCGACCGTGGTCGAGGTCAGCGGCTCCCTCACCGACGTCCTCGACGGCGACCCCGACCGCCGCGGCCCCGAGCACTTCCGCGGCGTCACCACCGTCGTCGCCAAGCTCTTCAACATCGTCGGCCCCGACGTCGCCTACTTCGGCCAGAAGGACGCCCAGCAGGCGGTCGTGATCCGCCGCATGGCCCGCGACCTCGACTTCCCGGTGCGGATCGAAGTGATGCCGACCGTGCGCGAGCCCGACGGCCTGGCGATGAGCAGCCGCAACGCCTACCTGGAGCCGGCCGACCGCGAACGGGCGACGGCGCTCTCCCGCGCCCTCGCCGCCGCCGAGCGCGGCGCCCGCGTCGGCTCCCTGGGAATGGGCCTGGAGGCCGCCCGCCGCGAGCTCGCGGGTGCCGGGATCGAGCCCGAGTACCTGGAGGCGCGGGACGCGGAGACGCTAGAGCCGGTCCACGCGCTCGCCGAGCGCCCGGTCCTCGTCGCCGTCGCCGCCCGCGTCGGCGCCGCCCGCCTGATCGACAACGTTGTGATCCAACCTTTGAGTGACCCAACTTTTGACTCACCCAACTTCTGAATAAGCCAAGGAAGGGGACTCCGTGCAAAGACAGATGCTGAAGTCGAAGATCCACCGGGCAACGGTGACCGACTGCGACGTCGACTACATCGGCAGCATCACGATCGACACCGAGCTGATGACCGGCGCCGACATGATCACCAACGAGCAGGTCTACGTCTGGGACGTCGACAACGGCGCCCGCTTCGTCACCTACGTCATCGACGGCGAGGCCGGCTCCGGAACGATGCAGGTCAACGGGGCCGCCGCCCACCTGGTCGAGCCCGGCCACAAGATCATCGTCGCCACCTTCGGCTCCTACGACGAGGCCGACCTCGAGCGCTACGACCCGGTCGTCGTCCACGTCAACGACGACAACGAACCGGTCGCGATCGACAGCCACCCCGAGGTGCTGCTCAAATGAGCTCCGGCGGCCGCTCCCACACCGCCCCGACCTCGGACCGCAAGCCGGTCGGACTGCCGCGCCTGGCCGAAATGAAGGCGAACGGCGAGCCGATCGTGATGGTCACCGCCTACGACTACCCCTCGGCAACCGTCGCCGAGGCGGCCGGCGTCGACATCGTCCTCGTCGGCGACTCCGCCGCCAACGTCGTCCTCGGCTACCCGGGGACCGAGATGGTCTCGATGGACGAGATGGTGATGCTCGGCAAGGCCGTCCGCCGGGGCCTGAAGACGCCGCTGATGGTCGGCGACATGCCGATGGGCAGCTACGAGGCGAGCAACGAGGAAGCGATCCGCAGCGCCCAGCGGCTGATCAAGGAGACCGGCTGCCAGGCGGTCAAGCTCGAGGCCGGCGGCGTCATCGTCGAGCGCGCCCGGGCGATCGTCAACTCCGGCATCCCGGTGATGGGCCACGTCGGCCTCACCCCGCAGACCGCGACCGCCCTCGGCGGCTACAAAGCCCAGGGCAAGAGCGCCAAGAGCGCGATCAAGCAGCTCGAGGACGCCCTCGCCCTGCAGTCGGTCGGCTGCTTCGCAATCGTGATCGAGGCGGTCCCCTCGGCGATCACCGACGAGATCGTCAAGAAGCTCGAGGTGCCGACGATCGGGATCGGCGCCGGCGCCGGCACCAGCGGCCAGGTCCTCGTCTTCCACGACCTGCTGGGGATCACCACCGGCCACATGGCGAAATTCGTAAAGCGCTACGCGAGCGTCCACGAGACGATGGTCGCGGCCGTGAAGCAGTACGGAGACGAGGTCCGCCGCCGTCACTTCCCCGAGCCCGAGCACGTCTACAGCGTCGAGCCGGCCGAGCTCGACGAGTTCCGCCGCTACCTCAGCGAGGAGAGCCTGGCGAGCGCCAAGGGATGGGAGTGGGAGCCGCTGCCCTGAGCGGCGAGCAGCCTCGCTTCCGCCTGGCGGAAGCAGCGGCTGTGCGGGCGGAAGGCGCTGACCCGGCAGAGGCTCGCGTGGAAGCCCGGTCCGGTGAGCGGAAGGGCGCCGGTCCCGGGCAGCCGCACCACGAGGTCGCCTTGCCAGGAGGCGCGTGACTTCGAGGTCCCGTCCCGGAAGAGGGCGGTGCCGCTGAAGGGTGAGCCGAGCTCGACCTGCGCCTTGGCGGGCTGGACGCCGCGGCGGCTGATCCTCACCTCGCCTGCGTCGGAGCTGAGGAAGGTGGAGCGGAAGACGCGGATGCGGCCGACCCGCTCCTGGCGGTAGGCGGTGACGATCGAGAGGCGCTCGCTGCGTGGGATCGGGATCCCGAAAGGCGATTCGAGGTTGATCGCGCTGAAGTGCGTGAGGGAGCCGTCGACGCGCCCGCGCGCGCTGAGCACGGCGATGGTGAAGCCGATCTCCGGGATCGCGGCCCTGGGGACGACGGGGTCGCTGCTGCTGACGTGGGCCCGTGCCTCCGGACCGACGTGGCGGAACCAGCAGACCTGCCGGTAGAAGCGGCGGAGTTCGCCCTCGAGGCCGCCGACCGCGAGCCGGGTGTAGAGCCGCTGGCCGTCGAATTCGACCCCGCCGCGGAACTCGCCGACTTCCCGTTCGGCTTTGCGCCCCCGGCAGCGGCGCTGCTTGTCCTCGGGCCGCTGTGCCTTCGCCCTGGCGGGGAACGGCTGCTGCTTGCCGCGGAAGTGGAGGTTGACGCGGCCGAATCGGCCGAAGTCGGCGCGGATGCGATGGCGGTTGACGCTGCCGCGGACGGTGTAAGTCGCCAGCTGACCGTTTTTTTCCGCGCTGAGGACGACCCGGTGGTGGCCGAAGGTTTCGATGTTGACGATGTAGCCACGGGTGGCGAAAGAGGAAGTGACGAGGTGGAGGCTGCGCGGATGAACTTCGGTTCCCGGGCGCGCGGCGGCGCCCAGGGGGAGGGCGAGGGCGACGAGGAGGGTCGCTCCCGTCGCCCGAGCAGAGGCGCGCCTGAGGCGCCGCAGACGCGTCGATGCATGCATGGCTCTAGAAACTTCGCCTTTTCTGGCCGGTCTCCTACCGCCATGAGGCGAACTACGATGCGGGGTGGATGCCGATCTACGAGTTCGAGTGCGAGGAGTGCGGGGCGCGGTTCGAGGAGCTGGTGGCGACCGGCGGCTCCGCCGCCTGTCCCGAGTGCGGTGCTGAGCGGGTGCGCCGGCTCTACTCGCGGGTCTCGCCGCCCGGCCACCAGCCGCGCGGCGCCGCGGTGCGCTCAGACGAATCGCGGCGGCGCGAGCGCGAGGCGGCGCGCCAGGACCGGATCGCCACTTCCCAGAAGCGGCGAGCGGCGGGGGAGAAGCCGTGAGCGCGAGCGCGGAGGAGCGGCGGCAGGCGCTGGTCGACCTCTACAAGGAGGTGCAAGGCTGCACCAAGTGCCCCTTGTATGAGACCCGCACCAAGGCGGTCTTCGGCGCCGGCAACGCCGACGCGGACCTGATGTTCGTCGGCGAGGCGCCCGGAGCAGAAGAGGACAAGCAGGGCCTGCCGTTCGTCGGCCGCGCCGGCCAGCTGCTGAACCAGATGCTGGAGGAGATCGGCCTCGCCCGCGACGACGTCTTCATCGCCAACGTCCTCAAGTCGCGGCCGCCGGGCAATCGCGACCCTCAGCCGCTGGAGATTCAGGCCTGCGAGCCCTACCTCTTCGAGCAGGTGCGGCTGATCGAGCCGCGGGTCGTCTGCACCCTCGGCAACTTCGCGACGAAGCTGCTCAGCGGCAGCCCGACCGGGATCACCAAGGTGCGGGGGACGCCGCAGGTGCACACCCTCGGCGGCCGCACCGTCTACCTGCTGCCGCTCTTCCACCCGGCGGCGGCGCTGCGAACCCCGGCGGTGAAGGAGACGCTGCGCGGCGACTTCGCCTCGATCCCGGAGCTGCTGCGGCGCCCGCTCCCGGGGCCGATCCCTAGCTCGGAGGAAATCGAGGAGGCAGAGGAAGAGGGCGGCTCGACCCCGCCGCCGCCCAGCGACCAACTCGGCTTCTTCGGCTGATGACCGCAGCCGTGGAGGTCGTCGAGACCAGCAGCGCCACCGAGACCGAAGCGCTCGGCGCCCGCGTCGCCGAGCGCCTCGGGGCAGGGGACGTCGTCCTCCTCTCGGGCGAGCTCGGGACCGGGAAGACGACTCTGGTCCGCGGCGCCTGCCGGGCGCTCGGCGTTCCCGGCCCCGTCACCTCGCCGACTTTCACGATCGGCCAGCGCTACGCGGGCGGACGGCTGCCCGTCTCCCACCTCGACCTCTACCGCCTGCAGACCCTCGAGGGTGAGGACCCAGCCCTGCTCGACGACTACCTGCGGCCGGAGGGGGTCGCCTTCGTCGAGTGGCCCGGCGCCGGCTCCGGCCAGCTCGAGCAGCCGACCCTCGAGGTGAGGCTCTCCCACCTCGCTGAGGAGCGGCGGCGGCTGGAACTCGACTGGCGTGGGTAGGTACGCAGGGGAAAAGCGCACCGAACGGTCGCTGAGCGTGTTGTGGGGTAGGCGCGCCCAGCTTGTAGCATCGGCGCTCAGAACTCGATGAAGAAAGGCAAGGACGGGATGAAGGGACTTAAGGCGCTTGCGGCGGTGATGTTGGTGAGCGGATTGCTGATGACGGCGGTGCCCGCTACGGCCGGCGCGGCGGCCTACAAGCACTACGTCGGGTGTGGGGTCTCGCAGAACGCCAAACCGTCCCACTCCTGCCCGAAAAAGGCCAAAAAGGGCGCTTTCTTCAAAAGCCTCAACGGCGAAGTCGCCTACAGCGTCTGCGTCAAGTTCCCGAGCGGGAAAAACCTCTGCGCGAAAGCCCAGAAAGCCGAGCAGGGCACCCTCTACGTGAACAAGATCACCTCGACGATCCCCGGCAAGCACGTCGTCAGCTGGTACGTCAAAGGCAAGAAAGTCGGCTCCTGGGCCTTCACCGTCACCGGGTAGCGCCGCTCTGAACGTCGTCGGCTTCGACACCGCGACGGTCGACACCGTCGCCTGCTGCTGGCGCGACGGCGAGGTCCTCCACGAGTCGCGGCTGGGGCTCTCCCCGCAGGGGAGGCCCCTCCATGCGACCCGCCTGCTCGAGGAGGTCGAGCGGGCAGCCGCTGCGGCCGGCGGCTGGGAGCGGGTCGACCTGATCGCCGTCGGCCTCGGGCCGGGGACCTTCACCGGCCTGCGGGTCGGGATCTCGACCGCGCGCGGGTTGTCCCTCAGCCTCGGTCTGCCGGCGCGCGGGGTCTGCACCCTCGACGCGCTCGCCGCCGGGATCGGCGAGGCTGGCGCGGAGGGCGAGCGGCTGGCGGTCCTCGACGGCTGGCGCGGCGAGGTCTTCGCCGCGCTCTACTCGGATGCGGGGGAGCGGGTCTGGGAGCCGGCGGTGTACCGCCCCGACGATCTGGCAGAGCGGGTCGCGGCATTGAGCTCACCCCCGGCGGTCGCCGGCTCGGGGGCGGTACGATTTCGCCAGGAGCTGACCCGAGACGGCGTCCAGATAGCGGACGATGCCGATCCCGTCCACCGGGTCGCCGGGCGCCAGGTTTGCGCGCTGGCGGCCGCGGCGGCGGGGGAGGAGCCGGACGGGCTCGCCCCGATCTACCTCAGACCCCCCGATGCGGAGCGGTGGCGTGAGCGAGACGCTTCACAAAGAGCCCAGTGAGCTGACCCAGGAGGTCGAAGTCCGCAGGCTCGCCTACAGCGACCTGCCGGCCGTGATCTCGATCGAGCGGCGCTCCTTCCCAACCCCGTGGTCGCTGGCGATGTTCGTCCTTGAGCTCTCCAAGCCGTCTGGAATCTGCCTAGCCGCCGAGGCCGGCGACGAGATGCTCGGATACCTGGTCTGCTCCCGCTACGACCAGGTCTGGCACCTGATGAACGTCGCCGTCGCCCCCGAGCACCGCGGCAGCGGCGTCGCCGGGCGGCTGTTGCGCCGCCTGATCGCCGAGTCGGAGGGCAAGCTGCCGTTCACGCTCGAGGTCCGCGTCACCAACCACCGTGCGATCGGCATGTACGAACGCTTCGGCTTCCGCTCCGCCGGGGTCCGCCCTCGCTATTACCACGACAACGGCGAGGACGCCCTGATCATGTGGTTGGACTAGCCGTGCTGCTGGCGATCGAGACCTCCTGCGACGACACCTGCGCCGCCGTGCTTGACGGGCCGCGCATCCTCAGCAACGTGATCTCCTCGCAGGCGAAAGCCCACGAGGGCTTCGGCGGTGTCGTGCCCGAGGTCGCCGCGCGCCACCACTTGGAGTTGGTGGAGCCGGTGGTCGAGGCGGCATTGGCGGAGGCGGGGGTGACGCTGGACGAGATCGAGGCGGTGGCGACGACCGCCGGCCCGGGGCTGATCGGCGCGCTCCTGGTCGGGATCAGCACCGCCAAGGGAATCGCCGCCGCCCGGCGGTTGCCGCTGATCCCGGTCGACCACCTGCAGGGTCACGTCGCCGCCAACTTCCTCGAGCCCGAGCCGCTGGAGCCGCCCTTCCTCTGCCTGATCGCCAGCGGCGGCCACACCCTGCTGGCCGGCGTCCGCGACCACCAGGGCTACGAGCTGCTGGGCCAGACCCTCGACGACGCCGCCGGTGAGGCCTTCGACAAGTCGGCGCGGCTGCTCGGGCTCGGCTACCCCGGTGGCCCGGCGGTCCAGCGCGAGGCCGAAGGGGGCGACCCGGAAGCTTTCGAGATGCCGGTGGCGATGTCCCGCAACCCCGGCCTCGACTTCAGCTTCAGCGGCCTCAAGACCGCGGTCCTCTACCGCTGCCGCGAACTTGGCCCCGAGCAGGTGGAGGAGCGCAAGGCCGACATCGCCGCCTCCTTCCAGGCGGCCGTGGTCGAGCAGCTGACTACGAAGCTGAAACGAGCGCTGAAGAAGGGTGATTGGGACGCGGTCGCGCTCGGCGGGGGTGTCGCTGCCAACGGCCCCCTGCGCGAGGCGGTCGCTGCTCTTTGCGAGGAGATGGGGGTGCGGCTGAAGCTGGTGCCGATCAGCCTCTGCACCGACAACGCCGCGATGATCGGCTCGGCAGCGCGCTACGTGGAGCCGATCCCCTACCCGGAGTACCTCGGCTACGACGCCTTCGCCAGCGGCGAATCCAACGCCCCTGCCGTCGCCCACTGAGCAATGGCCACCGTCGTCGTCTACTCCCGTCCGGGTTGCCACCTCTGCGAGGAAGCGATCGAGCAGATCGTCGCCCTGCACGGGAAGGGCTACCGCTTCGAGCTGCACGAGGTCGACATCGAGAGCCACGAGTTGCTGCTGCGGCGCTACCTCGAGCGCATCCCCGTGGTCGAGGTCGACGGGGCCGAGGTCTCGGAGCTGATTCTCGACCGCACGGCCCTTGAGGCCAAGCTCGATACTGTGGGGGCATGGTCGAGGTGATCGAGGAGTTCGACGCTGCGGGGGCGTTCCCGGTCGAAGGCGAACGCCTTTCGCTCGGCGTTGCCGCCCGCCTCTCGCGCTACCTGCAGGTGCTGACGCAGGCGCGGAAGATGGGCCGGGAAACGATCTCCTCGCAGGAGCTCTCCGAGTACACCCACATCAACCCGACCCAGATTCGCCGCGACCTCTCCGGCTTCGGCAAGTTCGGCAAGCGCGGCGTCGGCTACAACGTCGACTCGCTGGTCTCGGAGATCCGGAAGATTCTCCGCACCTCCGGCCAGCACAACATCGCCCTCTTCGGCGCCGGCAACCTCGGCCAGGCGATCGCCACCTCCTCGATCTTCGCCGACCACGGCTTCCAGGTCGTCGCGGTCTTCGACTCAGACCCGAGCGTCGTCGGCAACCCGATCGGCGAGCTGACGGTGCGCGACATCGGCGATCTGCCCGCCGTCGTCTCCGAGGAGGAGATCGTCGTCGGCGTGCTGGCGGTGCCGGCCGAGGCGGCCCAGGACGTCGCCGATCGCCTCGTCAAAGCCGGCGTCAAGATCATCTTCAACTACTCCGAGCAGCTGCTGCAGGTGCCGCCGGAGGTGACGGTCCACACCTCGAGCCCGGCTGTCGACCTGCTCTACGCGCTCTACTTCTACCTCGCCTGACGGGCGTCGATCTTGTCCCTGGACCTCGACCTCGCCCGCGAGAAGTTCGACGCCTCGCAGGACTTCACGATCGGGCTCGAGGAGGAGTTCGCGATCCTCGATCCGCAGACGCTGGAGCTGGAGCACCGCTTCGAGGACGTGATGGCGGGCTGCCAGCGCGACGAGGTGCTGGCGGAGGCGGCGGCGGGGGAGCTGATCGCCTCCGAGGTCGAGATTCGCTCCGGGCGGGCCGAGAGCTTCGCCGAGGCGGTCGAGCGCCAGCGCGAGCGGCGGGCGCGGCTCTTCGACGTGGTCGGCGGGCTGGGGCTGACGCTGGCGGCGATGGGGACCCACCCCTGGGCCAACTACCTGGACCAGCGGATCATCGACACCCCGCACTACAACCGGCTGCGCAACGAACTCGGCTGGGTCGCGCAGCGCAACAACACCTGGAGCCTGCACCTGCACATGGGCGTGCGCGGAGCCGACCGCGCGATCGCTGTCTGCGACTGGCTGCGGGAGCTGCTGCCACTGCTGTTGGCGGTCTCGGCCAACTCGGTCTTCCTCGACCGCCGCGACAGCGGCCTGCACAGCGTCCGCAGCGAGATCTTCACCCGCACCTTCCCGCGCTGCGGGGTCCCCTCGGCGTTCCGGGACTGGGCGACGTATGCGGGCTTCGTCGGCGACCTCGAGCGGTTCGGCTCGGTCGTCGAGTCGACCCAGCTCTGGTGGAGCGTGCGGCCGCATCACAGCTTCGGCACGGTCGAGGTGCGGATCTGCGACGCGCAGACGCGGGGCGAGGAGTCCTTTGCCCTGGCGGGGCTGATCGCCGCTTGCATCGCCCAGACGGCGATCGATTACGACGAGCACGGCTACGAAGGCAAGGGCGCCCCGCTGGCCGGCCGCGAGATCGAGGAGAACCTCTGGCGGGCGATTCGCTACGGGGCGGGCGGCCGGATGATCGACTTCCGGCGTGGCGAGGAGATGTCGACGCGGGCGCTGCTCGAGCAGGTCCTGATCTGGACCGAGCCGGCGCGGACGCAGCTTGGGATCGACCTGCGGCTACCGGAGAAAAACGGGGCCCAGCGGGCTCGGGAGGCGCTAGACGCCGGCATCTCGATCGAGGACATCTACCGCGACGCGGTGGCTGAGACGCGCCGCACCTATTCGGGGTCACAGCAGGCCTTCCGGTCCTCTCTATAGACTCCCGCGCCGCCCAAACCACCGGAGGAATAGGAACTTGACCGACTTTCTTACCGACTACGGCGTGGTGGTTGCGCTCGTCTGCGCTGCCGCCGCCGTTGTCTATGGACTTATCGTCACCCAGCGACTGCTCGCGAAGCCCGCGGGCAACGACCGGATGCGCGAAATCTCAGGCGCAGTGCAGGAGGGGGCGCAGGCCTACCTCAGCCGCCAGTACACGATCATCGCCGCGCTGGCGATCCCGATCGCGGTGCTGCTGCTGGTGCTGCAGAACTGGGAAACCGCGGTCGGCTTCTTGATCGGGGCCATCCTCTCCGGCGCCACCGGCTTCATCGGGATGAACGTCTCGGTGCGGGCCAACTCGCGCGTCGCCGAGGCTGCCCGCGGCGGCGTGCCTCCGGCGCTCGACGTCGCCTTCAAGGGCGGCTCGGTCACCGGTCTGCTCGTCGTCGGCCTGGCGCTGATCGGCGTCGCCGGCTACTACGGGTTCCTGCTCCTGATTGGCAGTGACGACAAGGAGGCCGTCGACGCTCTGATCGGCCTCGGCTTCGGTGGTTCGCTGATCTCGGTCTTCGCCCGCCTCGGCGGCGGCATCTTCACCAAGGCCGCCGACGTCGGCGCCGACCTCGTCGGCAAGGTCGAGGCGGGGATCCCCGAGGACGATCCCCGCAACCCGGCCGTGATCGCCGACAACGTCGGCGACAACGTCGGCGACTGCGCCGGCATGGCCGCCGACCTCTTCGAGACCTACGCGGTCACCTCGGTCGCCGTGATGCTGCTCGGCGTCCTCACCTTCCCCGACTTCGCCCGCGAGGTCGCGATCTACCCGCTGGTCATCGGCGGCGTCGCGATCATCGCCTCGATCATCGGGGCGCTGGTGGTGCGGACGAAATCCGACCGCGTCGAGGGGGCTCTCTACCAGGGCGTGATCCTCGCCGGACTGATCTCGATCGCCGCCTTCTACCCGATCACCGATTGGCTGATGAGCGACGCACTGCGGCTCGGCTTCGGTGAAGCGGGTGCCGCCGCGGTAAGCGTCGGCGACCTCTGGCTGTGCGCGGTGATCGGCGTCGCTGTCACGGCGCTGCTGTTCGTGATTACCGAATTTTATACGGCGACCCGGTTCCGGCCGGTGAAGACGATCGCCAAGGCCTCCGAGACCGGGCACGCGACGAACATCATCCAGGGCCTCGCCCAGGGCTTCCAGTCGACCGCCGCTCCGGCGCTCGTCATCGCCCTCGCGATCCTCGGCGCCAACGAGCTCGCCGGTATCTACGGCATCGGCGTCGCCGTGATGGCGCAGCTCTCGCTCTGCGGTCTGATCGTCGCCCTCGACGCCTTCGGGCCGATTACCGACAACGCCGGTGGTATCGCCGAGATGGCGGAGCTGCCGGAGGACGTCCGCAACGTCACCGACCCGCTCGACGCGGTCGGCAACACCACCAAGGCCGTGACCAAGGGTTACGCGATCGGCTCCGCCGCCCTGGCGGCGCTGGTGCTGTTCGCCGCCTTCAAATACGAGCTGGAAGCGGAGGCCCCGGCTGGCTTCGACCTCAACGGGCTCTTCAATCTGACCAGCCCTGACGTGCTGATCGGGCTGATCATCGGCGGCATGATGGTCTACCTGTTCTCGGCCTTCGCGATTGAGGCGGTCGGCCGCGCAGGCGGCCAGGTCGTCGAACAGGTCCGCGAGCAGTTCCGCGAGCACCCCGGGATCATGGAGGGGACCGAAAAGCCCGAGTACGGGAAAACGGTCGCCATCGTCACCGCCGCGGCGCAGAAAGAGATGATCCTGCCGTCGCTGATCCCGATCGTCGTCCCGGTTGTCGTCGGCGTCCTCAGCGTCGACGCGCTCGGCGGCCTTCTGATCGGCGTCATCGTCGTCGGCCTCTTCGCCGCGATCAGCATGACCGCCGGTGGTGGTGCCTGGGACAACGCGAAGAAGCTGATCGAGGACGGCGCCCACGGCGGCAAAGGCTCGCCCGCGCACGAAGCCTCGGTGACCGGCGACACGGTCGGCGATCCCTACAAGGACACGGCCGGCCCGGCGATCAACCCGATGATCAAGGTCGCGAACATCGTCGCGATTCTGATCATCCCGATCGTCAAGTTCTAGGAGTACTTAGCTGGTCCGAGCCGGGCCGCACCAACCTCCACTTCGCAGGTAGGAGGTCGGTGCGGCCCGGCTCTTGCGTTTCTGGGGTGACCTGGATCACCGAGTCCGCGAAAACCGTTGCTATACGACGGTTCTCGCGGACTCGGCGAAATCAGCGTTAGACGATGCCGCCGCGGGGCGGGTCTAGCCACGGGGGGAGGATGCGGGGGTCATCGCTGCTCTCGGACTTGGTGACGCGGGTTTCGGTGCCGGTGGGTGGTTTGGCCGGTGGGAGGTTGATCTTGGCCACCTGCCACTCGCCGTCCTTGGCCTGGACCGGCACCCAGCGGTGGGTCTCGCGGTCGGGGTGTTCGGCCGCGAGCGCTTCGCAGCGCTCCTCGGCTTCCTGCTCGTTCATGTCTGAAGAGTAGATCCGCTTCGGCCCGGGCCACAACACCCTCCACCCGGCAAGTAGAGGGTGTTGGGGCCCGGGCTTGTTAGCGTTTCCGCTGTGCGGGGGCCGATTCGAGCTTTGACCTACCCGCTGCGGCGCTGGCCGCGGCTGACGAAGGTCGCGTTCGGTGGAGCGATTGCGCTGGTGCTTGTGGTCGCCGTCGCGAACCTCTACGTGCTCTGGTCTGGCGGCGATTCGACCTCGAGTGTGGCTGACGTGCCGAAGGCCGAAGTCGCGATCGTTCCCGGCGCCCTCGTCGAGCCCGATGGTGACCTCAGCGCGATGCTGGCGGCTCGGGTCGAGCAAGCTTCCCGGCTTTGGCATGCAGGCAAGGTGGAGAAGATCCTTGTTTCCGGCGACCATGGGACTTGGAAGTACGACGAGCCGGACACGATGCGCAAGGCGCTGGTCCGAGACGGGGTGGCGCCCGAGGACGTGTTCGAGGACCACGCCGGCTTCGACACCTGGGCGACGATGGTGCGGGCGCGGCAGATCTTCGGCGTCCACGACGCGGTCGTGATCACGCAAGGTTTCCATATGCCGCGAGCGCTCTATTTGGCCGACGAGGCCGGTATCGAGGCGACCGGCCTCACCGCAGACCTGCAGCCGTGGGGGTACCAGGGGCGGAAGAGCACGGTGCGCGAGGTTCTCTCTCGGGTGAAGGCCGTCGCTGACGTCAGCCTCGACACGCCCGCCCTCGCCGGCCCGAAGATCCCGATCGCGACCACCGACGGCCGCGAAAGCTGGGGCCCGGCGCCGCCTCCAGGTACGCCGCCCGCGGGATCCCCCGGCGGCTGAACCTGGCGTGTCGACTTTGTCTCCCTATGCGAGACAAAGTCGACACTGGAATCTCTGACCGACTTCAGCCGCCGGCCAGCGAGTTGGCGTAGAAGCGCAGGTACGCGGGCCAGTGGCGGGTCCAGTAGGTGCCGTCGTGGCCGCCGTCCCATGAGTGGGCGCTGAGATCGGCGTCGTCGGCACGCAGGTATCTGACGAAGCCTTCGTCGTAGACGCGGAAGGGATCGGCGTCGCCGTAGTCGTTCCAGACCCGCATCCCGTCAAAGGCGTCGGGGTTGCCGCGGACCATGCCGACGACGTCGTTGCGGTTGAAGTCGGCGGCACTGTCGAAGGCACCAGGCGCCGTTTCTCCACCGTCGAACCAGAGGGCGGGGGAGTGGCCGCCGACGGCGCAGAACCGCCGCGGGTGCAGCAGCGCCAGGTCATAGGCGCCGAAGCCGCCCATCGAGATGCCGCCGATAGCGACCAGATGGGGATCAGTGCCAAAGCGCCGTTCCACCGTCGGGATCACCTCCCGCATCACGTACTTGCCCCAGTCGCCTTCCCGGCGGTCGTGCCAGTAGCTGTGGTCGCCGCCGTCAGGAAAGGCGACGATCGGCGCTTTGCGTCCCAGCTTCGCCAGCCCCTCGTACACGGCCTCGTTGCCAATGAACGTCTCGTCGGAGCCGCCGCGGCCGTGGAGAAAGACGAGCAGCGGCCGCTCCCCACGCGGTTTGATCTTCGCCGGCACGACGACGTTGACGCCGAGCTCCCGTCCTACTGCCTGGCTCTGGACGTCCATATGCACGACCCGTGCCCCGTGCTGATCGACCGGCCCAAAGAGCAGGGCGGCCAGCGCAAGTAGGAGGGCGACGGGGATCAACAAGCGCGCAGCATAGACCGGGGGCACAACACCCTCTACTTGCTGGGTGGAGGGTGTTGTGCCCCCGGTCCCAGAGGCGTTTATGGGAGTAGGGTCGCGCCGTGATCGCAGACTGGATCAACGTTTCCGACGCCGAACGCGAGGGCGAAGCGAAGCTCGAGCAGGGGCCGCGCGACTACGTCGCCGGCGGCGCCGGCGACGAGCTGACGTTGCGGGAGAACGTCGCTGCCTGGGGGCACTGGCGGCTGCGGCCGCGGGTTCTGAAGGACGTCCGCGAGGTCTCGACGGCGGCGGAGGTGCTGGGCAAGCAGGTGGAGATACCGATCCTCGTCGCCCCCGTCGCCTACCAGCGGATGGCGAACTCCGAAGGCGAGCGCGGGATGGCGGCTGGAGCTGCCGCCGCCGGCACGGTGATGTGCCTCTCGACGCTCTCGACCACCCGCCCCGCTGAGGTCGCCGCCGCCGCGCCCGAGGGGCGGCACTGGTTCCAGCTCTACGCCTTCAAGGACGCCGGCGTAACGCGGGCGCTGATGGACGAGGCGATCGAGGCCGGCTTCGAGGCGATCGTCGTCACCGCCGACGCGCCTCCCGGCGGCAACCGTGAGCGCGACCGCCGCAACCGCTTCACGCTGCCGCAGGAGCTGGGGACGCCGAGCCTGACCGCCGCCACCGGCGGCGAGGAGGCGTTGACGATCGAGCAGACCTTCGCACTGATGAACCACGCCCTTACTTGGGACGACGTCGGCGATCTCGCCTCGGAGTGCAGCGTCCCGGTCTTCGTCAAGGGCCTGCTCACCGCCGAGGACGCCGAGCTCGCCCTCGACCACGGCGCCGCCGGGGTCGTCGTTTCCAACCACGGCGGCCGTCAGCTCGACCGCTCGCTTGCCACCGCTGACGCCCTGCCGGAGATCGCCGAGACCCTCGACGGCCGCGCCACGCTCCTCGTCGACGGCGGTATCCGCCGCGGCATCGACGTCGCCACCGCGCTCGCGCTCGGCGCCGACGCCGTCCTCGTCGGCCGCCCCGCCCTCTGGGGCCTCGCCGCGGGTGGTCGCGAGGGCGTCGCCGCGGTCCTCGAGCTGCTGCAGGCGGAGCTCGAGCTGACCCTCGGGCTCTGCGGCTGCACCTCGCCTGGCGACCTCACCCGCGCCCACGTGCAAAGAGCCCCGATCACGTCCGTATATTCGGTCTGAGTGACCGGTTCTCGTTCCTCATAGATGGCCCAGCGGATCCCCAGAGACGAATCGCTGAGCCGCGTCCACGGCGTCGGGGCGCTGTTCTCCGCCGCCTACGGCAACGTCGGCTCCTCGATCTATTACGCGCTCGGCGTAACCGCCGCTTTCGCCCTCGGGCTGACCCCGGTCGCCTTCGTCATCTCCGGCCTGATCTTCGCCGCCACCGCCGCCACCTACGCCGAGGCGACGGTGATGTTCCCCGAGGCCGGCGGCTCCTCCAGCTTCGCCCGCCACGCCTTCAACGAGCTCGTCAGCTTCGTCGCCGCCTGGGGGCAGATGCTCAACTACACGATCACGGTCGCGATCTCGGCCTTCTTCGTGCCCCACTACCTGGCCGTCTTCTGGCCCTGGCTGGGGGACAGCCCCGGCGACATCATCGGCGGCGCCGTCCTCATCATCGGCCTCGCCCTGATCAACATCCGCGGCACCGAGGAGTCGGCGAAACTCAACCTCGTCCTCGCCGTCGCCGACCTGGCGACGCAGGTGATCCTGGTCGGGATTGGGCTCGTGCTCGTCCTCAGCCCGGACATCCTCGTCAACAACGTCCACCTCGGGGTGGCGCCGACCTGGAGCGACTTCCTGCTCGGGATCGCGGTCGGGATGATCGCCTACACCGGGATCGAGACGATCTCCAACATGGCCGAGGAGGCCAAAGACGCCGCTCGGACCATCCCCCGCAGCGTCGGCCTCACCGTAGTCGCGGTCCTCGGTCTCTACCTGCTGATCCCGATCGTCGCCCTCTCGGCGATGCCGGTCACTCAGGACGCCGCCGGCCACTACGCGACCGAGCTCGGCTCGACCTTCGCCGACGACCCGATCCTCGGCATCGTCGAGAACCTCGGCCTCGCCAGCGTCCCGACCGAAATCCTCCGCTACTACGTCGGCATCCTCGCCGCCGTGATCCTCCTGATCGCGACCAACGCCGGCCTGATCGGCGTCTCCCGCCTCACCTACTCGATGGGCCAGCACCGCCAGCTCCCCGAGGGTCTGCGACAGGTCCACCCGAAGTACCGCACCCCCTACATCGCAATCCTGATCTTCTCGGTGATCGCGATCATCACCCTGCTGCCGGGTCAGACCGACTTCCTGGCGACGATGTACTCGTTCGGGGCGATGCTCTCGTTCACGATCGCCCACGTCGCGGTGATCCAGCTGAGACGCAACAGACCCGACGTCGAGAGGACCTGGAAGCCGCCGGGGAACTTCCGCGCCTTCGGGGTGGACGTGCCGATCAGCGCTGTCCTCGGTGGCCTCGGCACCTTCATCGCCTGGCTGGTGGTGATGGCGCTGAACCCGCGCACGCTCGTCGTCGGGCTCGGATGGATGGCGCTCGGGATCGCCGTCTACGTCCTCTACCGCCGCAACCAGGGCCTACCGCTGACCGAGACGGTGAAGGTCGTGCTGCCGGAGCCGCTCGGGGTCGAAGAGGTCGAGTACCGAAGCATCCTCGTCGCCTACGAGGACGACGACGACTTCTCCCCCGAGATGGTGGCGACCGCGGTCAAGCTCGCTTCCAAGCGCCGGCGCGGCATCCACGTCCACTCGATGATGACCGTGCCGACCAACCTGCCGCTGAACGCCGAGATGTCCGAAGCCGAAAACGAGGCCCAGCGCAAGATCGAGGAGGCGAAGCTGATCGGCGGCCAGCGCGTTACCGGCCACGTCGCCCGCGTGCGGCCGGGGCAGGCGGGCTACTCGGTCGCCGATGAGGCGGCGGAGATCAAGGCGGCGGCGATCGTCGTTGGGCTGCGGTACCGCAACGGCGTGCCGCTCTACGACAAGACCCTGCAGACGATCCTCGGCGAGCGCCCCTGCCGGGTGATCGTCGTCTCCGACCCGACCGACAAACCGCCGACGGTCCCCGGCGCCGCTCTGGCGGAGGCGCGATGAGCAGCGAGCGCTTCTACCGCGGTGCCGTCCGCGCCTTCTCGCTCGCCTTCCTCGCGATCGGGCTCCTCGTCCTCGTCATCACCCTCGCCAACGGCGGCGGCCCGGCCTCGATGGGCTTCCTGCTCGGGATCGCCTTCCTGCTGGTCGGCGGCGGTCGCCTCTGGCTCGCCTCGAGGACGGACGATGAGCATGCCTGAGGCCTCCGCCGGCGGCGACGGCAAGCGGCCGGCCCGTCCCCAGGAGCCGAGCTCGGAACGGATCCTGATGCGCGGCCTCGGGGTGCCGGCGCTCTTCGCCGCCGCCTACTCGGCGGTCGGCTTCTCGATCTACTTCTCGCTCGGCGTCGTCGCCGACCGCGGCCTCGGCCTGACGCCGCTGATCTTCCTCGCCGCCGGTCTTCTCTTCGGCCTGACCACGCTCTCCTACGTCGAGGGTGGGGCGATGTTCCGCGAGCGCGGCGGTTCCTCGACCTTCGCCCGCCACGCCTTCAACGAGCTGATCGCCTTCATCGCCGGCTGGGCGATCCTGATCGACTACCTGATCGTCATCGCCCTGGCGGCGCTCTCGGTCCCGCACTACCTGGAGCCGGTGAGCGGCGAGTTCGCCCGTCCTGGCTGGGAGGTCGGGATCGCAACCGCGGTGATCGTCGTCGTCTGCGCCCTCAACATCCTCAACGTCACCGGCCGCGAGCGCCAGCGCTCACTCACCCTGCTGGCCCTCGCCGACCTCGGCCTGCAGCTGGCGGTGGTTCTCGTCGGAGCCCTGGTCGTGATGCACCCCGACCGGCTCACCGCCGAGCTCGACCTCTTCACCGACCCCAACTTCCGCGACGTCGTCTACGCGGCGGTTGTGGCGATGCTGGCCTACGCCGGGATCGAGGCCGCCTCCGACCTGGCGCCGGAGATCGACGTCAGCCGCAAGGACTTGAAGCGGGTGACCAGCGTCGGCGCCCTGGGCGTGCCCCTCGTCTACGCCGGGATGGCGGCGATCGCGCTGATGGCGGTGCCGGTGGTCGGTGGCCCCGACGGCCCCCAGACCGCGCTCGGCGGCGAGTTCGTCGAGGAGCCGGTGCTCGGCGTCGTCGCCGCTTTCGAACCCGCCTGGGTGGCGACGACGATGGAATGGCTGGTCGCCGTGGTGGCGACGCCGGTCCTGATCTGGGCCGCCAGCACCTCGATGCTCGGCGTCTCCCGCCACATCTACACGCTGGCGATTAACCGTCAGATCCCGAGCTGGCTCGGCAAGCTGCATCGCCGCACGGCGACGCCATACGTCGCGATCGTCCTCAGCGGGCTGATTGCGGTCGGGCTCGTGATCCCCACCAACGTCAAGCTGCTGGCCGGGATCTACGCCTTCGGGGCGACCTTGGCGATCACCATCGCCCACCTCTCGATCATCCGCCTCCGGGTCTCCCAGCCGGACAAACGTCGTCCCTTCAAGATCCCGTTCGGCTTCGCCTGGGGCCATGCCGAGGTGCCGCTGCCGGCGGTCTTCGCGGCGATCGTCAGCGCGCTGGCCTTCATCAGCGTCCTCGCCTACCACTCGACCGCGCGCTGGGTCGGGCTCGGCTGGATGATCTTCGGCCTCACCTTCTACGTCCTCTACCGCAAGGTCTTCGAGGGGACGACGCTGACCAAGCGGGTCACCGTCACCGAGCGGGCGCTGACCAAGCAGGCCCCGCAGATCGAATTCGCCAACATCCTCGTTCCCGTCTTCGGGACCAGGTTCGACGACGACATCGTCGCCACCGCGGGCCGCCTGGCGGCGGCCGAGGCCGACGCTCCCAAGGGCGCCAACCACTCGCATCTGGACGTCGTCTACGTGATCGAGGTGCCGCTGACTCTGCCGCTTGACGCGAAGCTGCCAAAGGAGAAGGAGGAGCAGGCACGGCGGGCGCTGGAGCGGGCGCGCGAGGTGGGAGAGGAGTACGAGGACGTCGAGGTTTCGACCGATGTGATCCGCGCCCGTAAGGTCGGCGCCGGCATCCTCGAAGCGGCCCGCCGCGGCAACGTCGAAGCGATCGTGATCGGCGGTGAGCCGCCGAGCAAGATCCGCGGCGGTGGCGTCCTCGGCGGCATCGGCGCCGCGAAGCCGGAGGAGATCGGGGCGGCGACCGAGTACGTGCTGAAGAAAGCTCCCTGCCGGGTTCTGCTCACCGCCCCGCCGGAACCCGAGTAGCGCAGTTGCACGTCTAGTATCCGGCCAATGTTCGTTCTGATCGTGGGATGCGGCCGAGTCGGCTCCTCGGTGGCAAGGGCGATGCTCCGCGAGGGGCATCAGGTCTCCTGCCTCGACGAGGACCCCGAGTCCCACGCCCGCCTCGAGGTCGGCCTCGAGAAGAGCTGGGAGGACCTCGGCGGTCAGTTCACCGTCGGCGCCGGGCTCGAGACCGAGGCGCTGGAGGCCGCGGGGATCGAGGGCGCCGACGTTTTCATCGCCTCGACCGACGGCGACAACACCAACATCGTCATCTCACAGATCGCCCAGCGCCGGTACGAGGTGCCGACGGTGATCGCCCGCGTCCTCGACCCGCTGCGGGCCGAGTGGTACCAGCGCCAGGGGCTGAACACGGTCTGCCCGACCCGGGTCGCGATCGACCTGCTCGAGGCCGAGGTGCGCAGCGCCGCCGGGCGCGGCGCTTCCTCTGGTGACGGTGCGGCGGCTTCCCAGGAAGCGGAGGGCTGAGGCGCATGTACATCATCGTCGTCGGCGCGGGGAAGGTGGGCTGGAACCTGGCGCGCGAGCTGCTCGACAAAGGCCACGAGGTGACCCTGATCGAGAACGACCGCCGCCGCTACCTGACCGTCGAGCAGGAGCTCGAGCACAACGTCTCCTACGGCGATGCCTCCGAGCTCTGGGTGCTGGAGCGGGCGGGAATCCAGCGCGCCGACATGGTGATCGCGGTCACCGGCGACGACGAGGACAACATGCTGATCTGCCAGGTCGCGAAAGAGAAGTACCTGGTCGACCAGATCATCGCCCGCGTCAACAACCCCCGAAACCGCCGCCACTTCGACCTGCTCGGGATCAAACCGTCGGTCTCGGCGACCGACCTAATCCTGCGCCTGCTCGAGCACGAGGTGCCCGAGTACGGCCTCGTCCACCTGCTCGACCTGCAGGAGGAGCAGCTGGAGATCATCGAGATGCTGCTCGGCAAGGACTCGGGGGTGACCGGCCGCCGGGTCGGCGACCTGCAGATGCCCGAAGGCAGCCTGCTGATCTCGGTCCTGCGCTCCGGCAAGGGCTTCGTGCCCACCGCCGATACCGTGCTCGAGGAGGGCGACGAGATCCTCGCCGTGCTCGATCCGGGCAAAGAGGACGACCTGAAGGCGCTGTTCGGGCCCGACAGCAACGGCGGCAACAGCGCTGGCGGGTAAGACCGCCGCGATTGCCGACGCAACGGGGTAGCGATGCCCGACCGTGAAATCGACTTCCTCCTGATCGGCGGCGGCATGGCCTCCGCCCACTGCGCCGCCGAGCTGCGCCGTCGCGGCTCCGAGGGCTCGATCCTGCTGGTCGGGCGCGAGCCGGAGCCGCCCTACGAACGGCCGCCGATCTCGAAGGAGTACCTGCGCGGCGACGCCGGTCGCGAGGACGCCCACGTCAACGGCGGCCGCTCCTGGTACGAGGAGAACGGCGTCGAGCTCCTCACCGGGAAGAACGTGATGGGGCTCGACCTCGAGGCGCGGACGGCGAAGATCCAGGGTGGGGAAGAGGTCGCCTTCGGCAAGGCGCTGCTGGGGACGGGGGCGATGGTCAACATCCTCCGCGTCGAGGGCGCCGAGAACGAGGGCATTCACTACCTGCGCGCCTTCGGCAACGCAGATGCCATTCGCGCGGATGCCGAGACGGCCAGGAATGTGGTTTTGATCGGCGGCAGCTACATGGGCTGCGAGGTCGCCGCCTCGCTGACGGCGCAGGGGAAGAAGTGCACGATCATTGCGATGGAGGACGTCGCGCTCTCGCGGACCTTCGGCGAGGACGCGGGCCGGTGGTTTCAGGCGCAACTCGAAGAGCACGGCGTCACTTTCCACGGCGGCGAGACCCTCAGCGCCTTCGAGGGCGACGGCCGGGTCAAGGCCGTCGTCTGCGAGAGCGGTCTCAGCGTCGAGTGCGACACCGTCGTCGTCGGCGCCGGAGTGCGGCCGGACGCGATGCTCGCCCAGCGGGCGGGGATCGAGGTCGGCGACGGCGGCATCGTCTGCGACTCCAAGCTCGAGACCTCGGTGGCGGGCATCTACGCCGCCGGCGACTGCTGCTCCTACGACAGCGTTGTCCACGGCCGCCGCATCCACGTCGAGCACTGGGACGTGGCGATGCAGCAGGGCATCCATGCCGCCGCCAACATGCTCGGTGCCGACGCCGCCTACGAGGTGGTGCCCTACTTCTTCAGCGATCTCGCCGACTGGGCTGGCCTCGAGTACGTCGGGCCCGCCTCCGAGTGGGACCGCGAGGTCTGGCGCGGCGACCGCGACGGCGGCGAGTTCTCGGTCTGGTACCTGCAGGGCGACCGCGTCGCCGCCTGCCTCAGCGTCGGCCGCTCCGAAGAACTGGCCCAGGCGCGGCAGATGATCGCCGAGAAAACCCCTTTCAGCGAGTAGGAGACCTCCGGCCTTCCGGTCCCTTATCCTGAGGGGAGCCGTTGCGGCCTGGTGTAATGGCAGCACGCCTCGCTCTGGACGAGGTAGTCGGGGTTCGAGTCCCTGGGCCGCAGCTTTCCCTGCAAAGGCGTCGAATCGCTTTGCTAGCTTCGCCCCATGCCGACCCCTGCCAAGAAGACGATCCTCCTCGCGCTCGTGGCGCTGGTCGCGCTGCTCCTCGCCGGGTGCGGCGGCGGTGGCGACGAGACCGAAAGCACGACGACGCCGACGGTCGAAGAACCGGCGGCGCTGAGCAAGGATGAACTGATCGAAGAGGGGGACGACGTCTGCGCCGAGGTCAACGCGGCGGTCGGCGCGCTCACCGCCTCGGAAGGCAGCGAAGAATCGGCCTCAGAGGACAGCGAAAAAGTCGCCAACCTCTACGCCGGCATGGTCGAACGGCTCCTCGACCTCGGCGCGCCCGAGGGCGAAGACCCCGAATACGCGGACTTCATCGGTGCCGCCGAAGAGCTGGCCAAAGTCGAGGGCGAAATGAAACTGGCGGCCGAACGCGAAGACGTGGCGACGCTGGAAGAAAAAGGCCAGGAAGCAAGCGCCGCGCTGGAAGAATTCCAATCCCAGGCCGCGATCTACGGCTTCGAAGACTGCAGCGACGAACCAGGCCTGCCCACTCCCAGCGGTGAAGCTACGCCTGGCGGCGAAGAATTCGAAGGGGGCGAAGAAGAAGGCGGGGTCGAAGTAGAACCCGAATTCGAAGAACCCGCCCCCGAAGAAGAAATCGTCCCCGAAGAAGAAGTAGCCCCGGAAACGGGCGGCGCCGGCGGCTCTCCAGAAGCACCAGCACCTGAACCCGAAACCGGCGGCGAATCGGGCGGAGTAGGGCCTGGCTGAGGTTCAAGCGTGGTTGACGAGGGAGGGAGCGGTACCCCCTCTGCCAAAGACCGTCGCGCAGCTGGTCGAACTTGAAGGCTCAAACGTGACTTCTTGAGCCTTTGTCAGAGGGGGGTACCGCTCCCTCTCCGACAGTCGCTGATCATCCGCTCCACTTCCAACCGTGGAGAGCCGGTCTTGCAAGACCTGTCGCTGAGGAGTGGGGTGCCCCTCCCCCAAAGGCTCAAGAAGTCACGGTGGCACCCATAAGTCCGCCCAGCTGCGCGACGGGCTTTGGGGGAGGGGCACCCCACTCCTGTACCGAAAGAGCAGTTGTCTCGCGACAGTCAGCTACCAGCTAGGCAACTGAGCTCTCAGACCAGGCGCCATAAAGCTTGGCGTAGGTGCCACCGGCCGCGATCAGCTCGTCGTGGGTCCCCTGCTCGGCGATCTTGCCGTGTTCGAGGACGACGATCTTGCCTGCTCTCCTGATGGTGGAGAGGCGGTGGGCGATGACTATGGCGGTGCGGCCGTGGAGGAGGCGCTCTAGGCCTCGCTCGATCGTTTTCTCGGTGCGGACGTCGACGTTGGAGGTGGCCTCGTCGAGGATGAGGATGCGGGGTTCGGCGAGGAGGGCGCGGGCGAAGGCGACCAGTTGGCGCTGGCCGGCGGAGAGCTGGATGCCGCGCTCGCCGACCTGGGTCTCGAGGCCGTCGGGGAGGGCGGCGACGAACTCGGTGGCGCCGACGGCGGCGATCGCCGCGTCGATCTCCTGGTCGGTTGCCTCCGGGCGGCCGAAGGCGACGTTCTCGCGGACGCTTCCGGAGAAGAGGAAGCCCTCCTGGGGCACGATCCCAAGCTGGCGGCGCAGCGCCTGCTGCTGGACGCCGCGGAGGTCGTGGCCGTCGACCCGCACCGTCCCTTTCTGCGGGTCGTAGAAGCGGGCGACGAGCTTGGCGAAGGTCGACTTGCCGGCGCCGGTGGCGCCGACGAGGGCGAGCGTCTGTCCCGGCGGTACCTGCAGGTCGACGCCTTCCAGCGCCCAGGTGCCCTTGGGGCCGTCGCCGTCGTCCTCATCGCCTTCGGCGTAGGAGAACCAGACCCCGTCCAGCTCGATCTCGCCGCGCAGCTCGCCAGGGTCGATCGCGCCCGGGGCGTCGACCATGTCCGGCTTGGTCTCCAGCAGGTCGAAGATCTTGTCCAGCGCCGCCATCCCTTGCTGGTAGGTCGTGTAGAGCTGGGAGAGCTGCTGGATCGGTTCGAAGAAGGTGTTGAGGTAGCCGACGAAGGCGACGATGACGCCGATCTGGATCGCTCCGTCGATCGCCTGGCTGCCACCGTAGAGGAGGATCACCGCGGTCCCGATCGCCGAAAGCATTTCCACCGCCGGGAAGTAGGAGGCGTTGAGGTAGACGGACCGCATGTTCACCGCCCGGTTGGCCTCGTTCAGCGCCGTCATCTCGTCGAGGTGGCGTGGCTCCTGGCCGAAGCTGCGGACGACGCGGACGCCGCTGAGGGACTCCTGCAGGTAGGCGGTGATCGCGGCGATCCGCTCCCGCGTCGCCCGGTAGGTGCCGGCGGAGACGACGCGGAAGACGAGGCTCGCGATCGCCAGCAGCGGGAAGGTGAGGAAGGTGATCAGCGCCAGCTTGACGTCGAGGAGGAGGAGGATTACGACGACGCCGAACAGGGTCAGGGTGCTGGAGAACATCGTCACCACGCCCGTCGTCACCAGCTGGTTCAGCGCCTCGATGTCGTTGGTCATCCGCGAGATCAGGACGCCGGGGCTGCGGCGGGTGAAGAACCCGATTGACATCGACTGGATGTGGGTGAAGACGCGCTCGCGCAGGTCCTGCAGCACCCGCGTCCCGATCCAGCCGACCATGTAGGTCTGCAGGTAGGTGGCAGCGGCGTAGATGACCGAGACGGCGACGAAGGCGACGACGATCATGTCGAGGGCGCCGACGTCGCCGGCGAGGATGCCGGAGTCGATTGCCCTCCCGGCCAGGTAGGGGGGAGCGAGGCCCGCGGCCGTCGCCAGGGCGAGTCCGAGGAACATCAGGGCGACGCGGCCGCGGTAGGGGCGCAGCTGGGTGATCAGCCAGCGGACCTTGTGCCCGCGCTTGTCCTCGCCGCGAAGCAGGCGCCAGAGGTCGACGAAGAGGCGGCCGATGTTGCCCATGTTGGGGGAGCCGTTCACAGCTTCGCCATCTCCTCGCGCTCCTCGAGGTCGCGCTGCAGGAAGACCGAGTCGGCGAGCCCGTGCTCGGCGATCTCGCGGTAGAAGCCGCAGCCCTCGAGCAGCTCCTCGTGGGTGCCGCGGTCGACGACGCGGCCGCCGTCGAGGACCACGATCTCGTCGGCGAGAGAGACGGTCGAGAGGCGGTGGGCGATGATGAAGGTCGTCCGCCCGGCCATAGCCTCCCGCAGTCCGGCTTTGATCGACGCCTCGGTGGTCGCGTCGACCGAGGAGGTGGCGTCGTCGAGGATGAGGATGCGCGGGTCGGCGAGCAGGGCGCGGGCGATCGCGACCCGCTGGCGCTGGCCGCCGGAGAGGGTGAGGCCGCGCTCGCCGACGCGGGTCTCGTAGCCGTCTGGCAGCGCCTGGATGAACTCGTCGGCCTGCGCCCGCCGCGCCGCCGCTTCGATCTCCTCGATCGTCGCCTCGGGGCGCGCGTAGGCGATGTTCTCGGCGACCGAGGCGGTGAATAGGAAGCTGTCGTCGGCGACGAAGGCAATCTCCGAGCGCAGCGAGGCGACCTCGACCTCGCGCACGTCGGCGCCGTCGACGCGGACCGTCCCCGCGGTGGGGTCGTATAGCCGGGCGATCAGCGCCACCAGGCTCGTCTTCCCGGAGCCGGAGGGCCCGACCAGTGCCACGGTCTTCCCGGCCTCGACCTCGAGCGATACCTCCTCCAGCGCCGGCACCTCCTCGGCCCCCTCGTAGTGGAGGGTGACGTTGCGCAACTCGACCCGGCCGCCGCCGGGCGGCAGCGCCGCCGCCTCGGGCGGGCTCTGGATCGTCGGCTCGCGGTCGAGGATCTCGAAGAGGCGGTTGCCGGAGGCGATCGCCCGCTGCGCCATCCCCATCGTCATCCCCAGCGAGCGCATCGGCCCGGCCAGCATCGCCAGGTAGGTATAGAAGGCGGTGAAGTCGCCGAGGGTGAGGTTGCCGTCGATCACCTCGCGACCGCCGACCAGCAGCACCAGGGCGATTCCCAGCTGCGGCAGGAAGCCGAGCAACGGCGAGAAGAACGCTTGCAGCTTGGTTGAGTAGATGCTCTGGTCGAAGACCCGCGCCACCGCCCGCTGGAAGCGGCGCAGCTGGTACTCCTCGCGGGCGAAAGCCTTGACGATGCGGATTCCGGAGACGTTCTCCTCGGCCTCCGCGGTCAGCTCGGCGATCCGCTGCTGCACCTCCTGCTGGGCGGGGCGGGAGACGCGGTTGTAGCGGGAGGCGACGTAGACGACCAGCGGCGCCGGCGCCAGCGCGACCAGCGCCAGCCAGGGGTTGATCGCGAACATCACCGCGCTGGCGAGCGTGATCGTCAGCAGGTTCTGGGTGATGAAGATGAGGCCGTAGCCGAGGAAGAAGCGGATCGACTGCAGGTCGACCGTCGCCCGCGACATCAGCTGCCCCGTCTGCTGCCCGTCGAAGAAGCCGAGCTCGAGCCGCTGCAGGTGGGCGTAGAAGGTCTGCCGCAGGTCGAACTCGACCCCGAGCGAGACCTTCCCCGCGACCACCCGCCGGACTACGATCAGCCCCAGCCGCAGCACAGCGGCCCCGAGAATCGCCAGCGACAGCGGCAGCAGGTCCGGCTTGTTCCCTTCCTCGATCGCATTGACCGCTTGCCCGATCAGCCAAGGGATCAGCACCGTCATCCCCATGGCCGCCCAGGCGAAGATCAAGGAACCCCAAAGCTGCGCCCGATAGGGGCGCAGAAACCCCATCAAACGTCGGTAGGTCGCCACCTACCCACTATACAAAGTGAAGTAATGGTTCCCGATGTCGACTTTGTCTCCCTATGCGAGACAAAGTCGACACTGACCTTCTATTCCAATCGCGCGGCGGCCTTGGCGCTGGGGACTTTGCCCTCTTCGCACTTTTTGGCGTGATGGCCGGGCTTTTGGAGGATTTGGAAGTTGGTGACGTCGTGGAACGGGGTTGCCATGCCGTTGTTCTGGGCGAGGTTGACGATCAGGCGGTAGAAGCCGGGGGGGAGGCCGTGGTAGTAGATCTCCGGCCGGGTGGCGGGGGAGTAGCTGCTGGCGGTGCCGATCTGTTCGGCGAGGACGCCGTTGGGGCCGGCGTACTGGGGGAAGTCGAAGGAGCTGCCGACGAGGCGGCCCTTGCCGACTGGGCTGTTGATCGCATCCTGGAGTTTCTTCGGGTCGACGCAGTCGGGGACGCGCTTGAGGCTGAAGCGCAGGTGCCCCTCGCCAAGCTGCGGTTCGCCGCCGAGCTGGCCCGGCGCCAGCTCGAAGTTCTCGACCGCGACCTTGACCACAACGGCGTGGCTGGTCTGGCGGGCGCCGTTGCGGGGGGCGATGATTTCCACCGCCGGGGTGCCGGGAACCCCGGTTTCAGCCTTGGCGGCGTCCGGGCTCTGCTTGCCGCCAAAGAGGAGCGCCAGGGCGATCGCGATGGCGGCCAGCGCCACGGCCGCCACGGTTGCGTTCCTCGTCGACATCGGGCGGGAAGACTACGCGGAACCGGGGCCAGCGCCTGTGCCCTCGCTAACCTGGCCCGTTCGCGATGCCGCCTGCCAACGAACTTGCCTACCGGATCGGCGCGGCCGCCCGCCAGCCGGCGAACTGGGTCCAGCTGCTCAAGTTCGGCCTCGTCGGCGGCTCCGGCTACCTGATCAACCTCGCCGTCTTCGCGGTCCTCGCCGGTAGCCTCGGCATCCACCACGTGACCGCCGCGATCGGCGCCTTCGCCGTCGCCGTCACCAACAACTTCCTCTGGAACCGCCACTGGACCTTCGGCCCCGGCGACGGCCCCGCCCACTTCCAGGCAGCCCGCTTCTTCGCCGTCAGCCTCGCATCGTTGGCGCTCAATATCGCCGTCCTCCAGCTTCTGCTTTCCACCGGCGCTACCGGAGAGCTAACCGCCCAGGCAATCGCCGTTGCCGCCGCAATGCCCTTCAACTTCGTCGGCAACAGGCTCTGGACCTTCGCCTAGCGCTCTTCACGGCTCAGTTAGCCTTGAGCTAGATGAGCGATAGCAGGAAGAACTACGACCCGCAGGCCATCGAGACTGCCCGCCAGCAGGCTTGGGAGCAGCGCGGCGACTTCGCCGCCCCCAAGCCCAAGGATGGCCAGGAGCGCGTCTACATCAAGCCCTCGAGCCCATTCACCTCGGGCAACCTCCACATGGGGCACGTCCGCGACTACTCGATCGGCGACGCCTACGCCCGCTTCCGCCGCGGCCGCGGCGACGCCGTCCTCTTCGGCTTCGGCTTCGACGCCTTCGGCCTCCCGGCCGAGCTGGCGGCGATCGAGCGCCAGGAGCCGCCCGCGGAGTGGGTCGCCCAGTGCGGCGAGCGGATGCTCGGGCAGATGCGGCGGCTCGGCTTTTCCTTCGACTACGACCGCGTCTTCTACAGCTCCGACGAGGGCCAGTACCGCTGGTCCCAGTGGCTCTTCAACACGCTCTGGGAGCGCGATCTGATCTATCGCGCCGACGCCACCGTCGACTGGTGCGACACCTGCCAGACCACGCTCGCCTCGATCCAGGTCGAGGACGGCCGCTGCTGGCGCTGTCATAACGAGGTGCGGCTGATCCGACGCCCGACCTGGTTCCTGCGGATCACTCCCTACCTGGAGGAGAACGACCGCAACACTGAGCTGCTCGCCGAGGGCGGCAAGTGGGACGACCTCTCGCTCGCCACCCAGCGCTACATCCTCGGCCGCGCCGACGGGGTGGAGCTCGACCTGCGGGCGAGCGACGGCCGCGCCCTCACCGTCTTCACGCCGCACCGCAAGGCCGCCTCACTGGCCAGCTTCGTCCTGCTCTCGCCGCGGCACCCCGAGGTCGACACCTGGGTCCCGGACCCGGCGGCGCGGGAGGAGCTCGAGCGGATGCGCTCCGGCGGCTGGGACCGCAGCGCCCGCGACGCGCGCTCGGTGCCGCTGGTCGACAGCGGCTCCTCGATCACCGGACCGAACGGCGAGGAGCTGCCGGTCGTCGTCTCGCCGCTCGTGGACGCCCGTTTCGGGCCCACCGCCGCCCTCGGCATTCCCGCCGTCGACGAGGCCGATCGCGACCTCGCGGAGCGCCTCGACCGCGTCGCCGTGCCGGAGCCGGTCGAGGAGGGGGGAGAGGCTCCAGCGGGAGAGCCCGTCGCGGACGCCCGCGAGGCCACCCGCTACCGCGCCAACGACTTCTCGATCTCCCGTCAGCGCTCCTGGGGAACGCCGATCCCGGTGATCCTCTGCGAGCAGTGCGTCGCGGTCCCCGTCCCCGAGGCCGACCTGCCGGTCGTCCTTCCGCGTGACCTGAAGCCGACCGGCGAAGGAAATCCGCTGGCCGAGCGTCCGGACTTCGTCGACGTCGAGTGCCCGAAGTGCGGCGCTGCCGCCAAGCGCGAGACCGACACCCTCGACTGCCACTTCGACGCGCTCTGGCTCTGGGTCCCGGCCGCGGTGCCGCCCGAGGGCCGCGACGAGCAGATGTTCACTCACCCCGAGCTGCAGGAGTGGCTGCCCTCCGAGCGGCTCGTCGCCGGCAACGACAGCGGCAGCTTCGTCTTCGACCAGCGCGTCGTCACCAAGGCGCTGCGCGACATCGGCCCCTTTGCCTTCATGGCGGACGGCGAGCCGTTCGCCGGCTGCCTCTTCCACGAGATGGTGATCGCCGACGGCCGCAAGATGAGCAAGCACCTGGGCAACGTCGTCAATCCCGACGAGCTTGTCGCCGAGCACGGGGCCGACACCGTCCGCTTCGCCGTCCTCTACGCCGCCGGGCCGGCGAAGACGCTGAACTGGAGCGACGGCGCCGTCCGCTTCGCCAGCCGCTTCCTCCGCAACCTCTGGAACTACACGCACCAGCGGGCGGCGGCGCTGGAGGGCCTCTCCCACGACCCCGAGGCGGCCGCCGACACCGAGCACATGCGCGACCGCCTGCGCAAATGGTGCGAGAACGGGCTCTCCCGCATCACCGAGGACACCGAGCAGCTGCAGATGCACAAGTCGATCCGCAACATCACCCGCCTTTTCGACCGCATCCAGGACTTCGAGAAGCGCGTGATCAAGCGCCGCGGCGAGCTCGGCCGCGCCGATGCCGAGGCCCAGCTCGCCGCTCTCGCCCTGCTGGCGCGGACTTTGGTCCCGTTCACTCCCCATGTCGCCGAGGAGCTGCTGCTGGCGGCCGGGGTGGAGGACACCGGAGAGGCGCTGGAGGCGTGGCCGCGGACCGCCGATATCCCGGTCTCAGGCGAGGCTGCGCCTACGTCTTAAACAAAATTCAGGTCCATTAAGCAAAAGGGCTTGATTGATCCGTTTGGGTCTGTTATGAATGCATCTGCCGGGCGATCAACCGGTGAAGGAGGCGGGGCTCTCGGATCTGGGAAACCGCCTTGGGGTGGCAAAGGAGGACCAATCCTGAGCCAGGATCAATCGTCATGACGGATCCTGGTCACGTCGGCTCGGCCGACGTCGCCCCGCCTCCCTTCACTTTCTTCTCAGGGGTACCGGGGCGGTAGGGCTAGCCCCGTGGGGGCTTTTTGACGTCGAAGCGACGCGCTTTCGGCAGCCAGGAGATGCCGGCGCAGAGCTCGCTCGGGGGCGTCTTCAGGGCGCCGGAGAGTTTGACGATCGTGGCCAGGCGCGGCTCGCGGCCGGCGCGCTCGAGCAGAGAGACCTCGGTGCGGTGCAGATCGCACATGTAGCCGAGCTCTTCCTGGGAAATCCCGGCCTCGGCGCGGGCCTTGCGGAGGTTGATTGCGAAGCGCTCCTGCGGAGTCATCGGTTGCGATCCTCTCAACTGCTGACAGAAGCTCTACAGACAAGGGGTTGCGTTGTGCTTGCGCCCGCTTCAGGTTCCGCTACCTTCCTGGAAGTGCACGGGGCAGCCGAATACGCGAGTTTTGCGCAGAAACCGTTGAGCAGTGGCTGGCGGTGTGTTATACCCGTGCGAGGAACCGGACCAGCGCCGAGGGATCGGCGGCAAAAGGAGGAGTCATGAGTGACGCGGTAGATCCGCATCTCACCGAGCCCTACGGGCTCCGGACCAGCTCCTGTGCCACCGAACTCACCTGCCGGGACTGCGGCTACCGGACGCCGCTCCTGGACAAAGCCTTCAAGTGCCCGGCCTGCGGCGAAGGGCTCGACGTCGACTACGACTACGACCTCGCCAAGCAGCGGATCGCCGAGCGGCCGCTGAGCGAGCGCCCCTGGAACATCTGGCGCTTCGAGGAGCTGCTGCCGATCCTCAACCGCCGCGCCCAGCAGCGCGTCGCCCAGTTCGCCGGCAAAACGCCGCTGATCCACGCCGAGCGCCTCGGCGCCGAGCTCGGCCTCAGCAACCTCTACCTCAAGGACGACTCGACCAACCGGCCGTCGCTCTCCTACAAGGACCGCGTGGTCGGGATGGCGATCGCCCGCCTGCTGGAGCTGGGCAAGGACGAGGTCGGCTGCGTCTCGACCGGCAACGTCGGCACCGCCGTGGCGGCGCTGGCGGCCCAGGCAGGCGCCCGTCCCTACATCTTCTACCCGGGCAACATGGAGAAGGGCAAGGCAAAGGCCTGCCGGGCGATGGGCGCGCAGGTGATCCAGCTCGACGCCAACTACGACGGCGCGAACCGCGCCTGCCGGGAGCTGGCGCTGGCGACGGGGATGGAGTTCGCCAACATCACCCTGCGGCCGTTCTACGCCGAGGGGGCGAAGACGATGGCCTTCGAGGTGGTCGAGGAGATGGGCTGGCAGGCGCCGGACCATTTCGTGATTCCGGCCGCCGGGGGCACCCTGTCCTCGCGCGTCCACAAGGGCCTGGTCGAGATGGAGACGGTCGGCCTCGCCGAGACCGCCGGCTCGAAGATCAACATCGCCCAGGCGAGCGGCTGCTCGCCGATCTCCACCGCGATCTCGGCCGGTGGGGGCGAGATCACGCCGCAGACGCCGGAGACGGCCGCGCACTCGATCGCGATCGGGGCGCCGGGCGACGGCGCCCTCGTCGTCGATGCGGTGGTCTCGCGCGGCGGCAGCGGCGCCACGGCCTCTGACGAGGAGATCTTCGGCGCGATCGACCTGCTGGGAGAGACCGAGGGCATCCTCACCGAGCCGGCGGGGGGGACGACGATCGCCTGTACGGCCCGGCTCGCCCAGGAAGGGAAGATCGCCCCGGACGAGACCGTCGTCGCCGTGATCAGCGGCAACGGCCTCAAGACCCTCCAGGAGCACCCCGAGAAGACCTGGCCGGAAATGGTCCCCTGCGAGCCCGGGGCGATGGAGGAGATCCTGAACGACTTTCGCCAAGCAGCAGCGACGGCCGCGCTGCGCTGAGCGAAAGAGGGGCGGGCGACTGGCGCGGATTCCCGGCGCGCAGCCAGTCGCCCTGTCCCCTCACACGCCGCCCCGCGGCGATCAATAGCCTGTTTGGCTGGTGAGCCAGCCACCCGACATCGAGGGCGTCACCCACCACTGGGTCGAGGCCCGCGGCCTGCGCTTCCACTACGCCGAAGCCGGCTCGGGAGACGACGTCGTCCTCTGCCTGCACGGCTGGCCCCAGCACTGGTACGAGTGGCGGCACCTGATGCCGGCGCTCGCCGGTGAGCACCGGGTTCTGGCGCTGGACCTGCGCGGCTTCGGCTGGAGCGACGCACCGGCCGAGGGGTACGAGAAGGAGAACATGGCCGACGACGTCTTCGCCGTCCTCGACGCGCTCGGGATCGAGCGGGTGAAGCTGGTCGGCCACGACTGGGGCGGCTGGATCGGCTTCCTGATGGCGCTGCGCGAGCCCGAGCGGATCGACCGCTTCCTCGTCCTCAACATCGTCCCGCCCTGGGTCACCACCCGTGCCGTCGTCGGCCACGCCTGGCGCTTCTTCTACCAGCAGCTGGCGCTGGCGCCGATCCTCGGCTACCGCCTCCACCGCGGCGGCCAGTTCATCCGCAAAGTCCTGGTCGGCGGCTCGACGGTCAAATCGGTCTGGAGCGAGGACGAGCTGGCAGTCTTCGCCGACAACCTCGCCGAACCGGCCCGCTCGATGGCCGGCGTCCACATGTACCGGACCTTCAACTGGCGCGAGGCGCCAGCGATGGCCAAAGGCCGCTACGCCAATGCCCACCTCGAAGTCCCGACCCTGATGGTCTTCGGCGAAGACGACTTCGTCCTGCGTCCCTCGATGCTGGCCGGCTACCAAAGGCACGCGCCGAACATGCGGGTCGAGCTGGTTCCCGACACCGGCCACTTCATCGTTGACGAGCGACCAGACCTCGTCGCCGAACGAGCGCGCGAGTTCTTCGCGTAGCGCTGTTGGTAGGAGGGGGCGTGGGCACCCCTTCTGGACGCAGCTCGGCGGAGATCGTTCTGCCGGCTTCGCCCCGAACGGCGCCAGCCCGCCTCGTGCTAAGTGTCCAGAAGGGGTACCCACGCCCCCTCTGCGACACGTTCCGTGGTTCCTTTTGCACCTATAGCGTCTGAAAGGAACCACGGAAGGCGTCTAGGCCCTGATTCGCGCCTCCTCTAGGTCGAGGTCGCGCTCGATCATTCGCAGGGTTTCGTGCCGCAGGCGGCCGGCGCTTCGTAGGGAGAGGAGTTCCTCTCGCTCTATGCCGATCAGCTCGCGGCGGAGGAGGCCGTAGTCGGCGAGCTTTTGCTCGCGGGCTGCTACCTCGGGGTCCTCGCCGCCGAGGACCGCCTGGCACATGCGGAAGCGGGCTCGGTAGAGGTCGCGGAGGCGCTTCAGTTGGGACTCATTGGCTCGGCCGTCCTTCTCCATTTCGTCGAGGCGGTCGAGGGCGGACTGGGCCGCCTCCATCCTCGCTACCGCCTCTTCGTCGGACCAGCGGCGCGGGTGCTCGAGCTTGAGGGCGCGGACGATGAAGGGGAGGGAGAGGCCCTGGCCGACGATCGTGATCAGGATCAGGGCGAAGGTGAGGAAGATGATCTGGGGGCGGCCGTCGACGCTGAGGGGGACGGCAAGCGCGGCGGCTAGGGAGACGGCGCCGCGCATCCCGCTCCAGCCGACCGCGAAGCGCTCGCCGAGGGTGTCGCCGGCGTCGCCGCGCAGCGCGAAGACGAAGGCGAGGCGGGCGGCAAGGGAGGCGGCGGCGATCGCGGCGGCGGGCAGCAGTAGCTCGCTGACGCCGGAGGAGCCGGCTTCGAGGGTGTCGACGATGTCGGGCAGTTGCAGGCCGAGGAGGATGAAGAGGGTGATCTCGAGGCCGAAGACGAGGACCTGCCAGAAGGCGACGGCGTTGAGGCGGATGTCGGCGTCGAGCGAGTGGGGCGAGCGGTAGCCGGCGTAGACCCCGGCGACGACGGCGGCGAGGATGCCGGAGACGTGCAGCTCCTCGGCGCCGATGTAGGCGGCGTACGCGGTCAGCAGCGTCAGCATGATCGTCACGTCGTTGTCGCTGAGGCGGCGGACGACGAGGTCGGAGAGGACGCCGACGGCGAGGCCGGCGAGGATGCCGCCGGCGGCGACGCCGACGAACTCCAGCGCCGAGCCGCCGAAGCTGAAGGCGCTGCCGGTCGCGACGCCGACGGCGATTCGGTAGAGGACGAGGGCCGTGCCGTCGTTGATCATCGACTCGCCTTCGACCAGCAGCCGCACCCGCTCGGGCGCGCCGAGGCGGCGGAAGATCGAGGTTGCGGCGACCGTGTCGGTGGGAGCGAGGATGGCGCCGAGGATCGCCGCCTCGGCCCAGTTCAGTCCCGGCACCAGCTCGTGGGCGACGAGGGCGACGACGCCGGCGGTGATGAAGACGAGGCCGACCGAGAGCAGCGCCAGCGGCCGCATCACCGCCCGCAGCTCCAGCGGTGAGGTGCGCCAGCCGGCGGCGTAGACGAGCGGCGGCAGGAAGACGAGGAAGATCGTGTCCGGCTCCAGTTCGACGCTGGGCAGGCCGGGGATGAAGGCGATCGCGAGGCCGCCGAGGACGAGGGCGATCGGGGCGGGGACCTTGCCGAGGTCGGCGAGGCGGACGAGCAAGGTCGCGGCGAGGACGAGGACGAGGATCGACTCGATGTCGTGCACGGCCACATAACATCAAGGCCGACGTGGACGAACTGCTCTCACCGCCGCTGGAGGACCTCGACCACGTCCGCGGCGAGCGCGACGCGCCGCTGCAGCTGGTCATGTTCGGCGACTTCCAGTGCCCCTTCTGCCTCGGCGCGCAGTCAGTTTTGCGTCGTGTGCGCGAGCGCCTTGGCGACCAGCTCCTCTTCGGCTTCCGCCACCTGCCGATCCCCGAGCGCCACCCGCTGGCGCCGCTGGCCGCCGAAGCCAGCGAGGCGGCAGCCGCGCAGGGCAGCTTCTGGGAGTACCACGACGCCCTCTACGCGAACCAGCCGAAACTCTCCCGCGAGACGATGCTGGAGGTGGCCAAGGACCTCGGCCTCGACGTCGAGAGCGTCACCAGCGAGATCGACTCCGGCGCCCACCGCGAGCGCATCGCCCGTGACGTCGCCTCGGCGGAAGCCAGCGGCGCCACCGGCACTCCCACCTTCTTCGTCAACGGCAAGCGCTTCTTCGGCGCCTACGACGCCGGCTCGCTGGTCGAGGCGCTGGAAGCTGGCGAGTAAGCCTGTCGTGAAGGCGCTGGTCCAGCGCGTCAGCCAGGCTGCGGTTGACGTCGAGGGCGACCGGGTGGCGCAGATCGGGCCGGGGATGCTGGTCCTGCTCGGCGTCGGTGTGGGCGATGGCGAGGGCGAGACCGATCGGCTGGCGGAGAAGGTGCGGAAGCTGCGCATCTTCGACGATGCCGAGGGGCGGATGAACGAGCCGCTGGGGGAGCGCGAGGTGCTCTGCGTCAGTCAGTTCACCCTCTACGGTGACACCCGCCGCGGAAATCGACCCAGCTACGTCGGAGCGGCCCGGCCGGAGGTGGCGGAGCCGCTCTACGACCGCTTCTGCGAGCAGCTGGGGGCGAAGAAGGGCGTCTTCGGCGCTTGCATGGGGGTGGCGCTGATCAATGACGGGCCGGTGACGGTGATGGTCGAGGTGCCGCCGGCTAGCCCGCCGTCAGCCTGAAGGCCGAGCGTGCCAGCGCGGCTGCCGCCTCCCGGCGCCGCGGCCGCGACATCCCGGGAGCGGAGTAGGCGACAGTGAGCCAGCGGTTGCCGCGGACGGCCCAGAGGGTGCTGAAGGCCGGGATCCAGCTGGCGGTGTGCCCGTAGGCCCCGGGGTCGCCGACGTCGGAGACCGGGTGCGGATGTTTGGCCGGGTCGGTGCCGTAGAACTGGTCCTGCTCGACGACCCGGTTGTAGTAGCGCTGACGGGCGGCGTAGGCAGCGTCGAGGTAGATCGAGACGCTGACCCCGTGCCCGCGCAGCTGGCAGCGCGAGGACGGGGGAGTGGGCTCCGTCTCGACCCGCAGGGGCGCCCCGATCTCGGCCTCGGTCTCCCGCTTCAGGGCTCGGCAGTCGCTCTCGCTGATCGCTGCCTTCGTCGCCTCCTGTCCCGGGTGGTCGCCGAAGTAGCGATTGGCGCCAGCCTTGGAGCTGGGGGAGGTGTCCGCCTCGCCGCCGCAGCCGGCAAGCGTCAAGAGGACGATGCAGAGGAGGGGGAATTGCCAGCGCGCCAAGCGGCTAGCTAAGCAATCCCAGCTCGCCGGCCCGGTGGCTGGCCTCGACGCGGGAGCGGCAGTCGAGTTTGCCGAGCAGATTGCGGACGTGCATGTCGACGGTGCGCTGGCTGATGAAGAGCTCCTGGGCGATCTCGCGGTTGGTGCGGCCGACGGCGACGTGGCGCAGGACCTCGAGCTCGCGCCGGGTCAGCTGCACCTCGTCGGTCGAGGCGGCGGCGCGGCTGCCGAGTCGCTGGGCGACCGACTCGCCGAGTGCGGCCACCTCCTTCGCCGCTTCGGCGGCAACCGGCCGCGCCCCCAGCTTGGTGGCGCAGCGGTAGGCGTCGCAGAGACGCTCCAGCGCCGCCTCGCGCTCCCCGGCCGCGGCGAGCGCGACCCCGGCCCGCAGTTCGACCTGCGCCCGCTCGTGGGGGATCGCCAGGTTGCGGTGCAGCTCGACCGCGCGGGAGAGGCTCTCGGCGGCGGCGTCGGCGTCGCCTTCGAGCAGCGCCATCTCGCCGACCGCCTGGGCGAGGGCGGCGACGGCGTCGTCATGACCGCCGTCGGCGGCCATCTGGCCCAGCGCCGAGGCACAGAGCTGGGCTTCCTTGCGGCGGCCGTTGCGAGCGAGCCAGCTCGCCGCCCAGCGAATCCCCCAGACGGCGTAGTGGTGGTCCTCGCTCTGCTCCCAGCGCGCCAGCAGCTCGCGGGTGCGGGTGGCGGCCTCGTCCTCAAGTCCTTCGGCGGCGGCGACGATCGCCAGCGAGGTGGTCGAGTCGCAGTACATGTTGTAGTGGCCGACCTCGGCGGAGACCGCGCGCGAGGCGGTCAGCATCCGTCGCGCCGAGCTCAGCTTCCCTTCGAAGGCGTGGATCGCGCCGACGAGGCCCTCGGCGACCCAGACCGCGGTGTCGGCCTCGATCAACTCGCGGCCCAGCTCCGCCGCCCGCGACCACTCGCCGCGCTCGCGCAGCACGTAGACGAGGCAGGTGACGCAGGCGACCTCGGTGCCGGCGTCCTCGCCGGTGCGGCAGAGCCCGAGGGCGGTGTCGAGCGCCTCCTCGGCCTGGCGGTAGTCGGCGCCGTCGTAGAGGACGAGGCTGAGGCGCTGGTAGAGCTCGGCGGCGACGGGGGTGAGGTCGTGCTCGAGGGCAAGCGCGAGCCCGTTGCGGACGGACTCCAACCCCTGCTCGAACTCGCCTCCCTTGGCCTCGACCACTCCTTGGAGGCCGAGGATGCGGGCGTCGATGTCGACCCGTCCGGCCTCCTTCGCCTCGGCGCTCGCCAGTCGCGCCAGCTCGATCGCCTCGCCGTAGCGGGCGCCGCGCCGGTGGTGGTCGGCCATCGCCAGCCGTTCCAGCGCCGCCTCGGCCGGATGGGAGGCGGCGGCGAAGGACTCGGCGGCGAGGCGGCGTGCAGCGAAGGCCTTGTCCCGCTCGCCACCGAGCTCGTAGGTCGCGGCGAGGCGGCGCTGCGCCTCCGCGTATCCCACCCCGTCCCGGCGGCGCTCGCAGGCGGCGGCCAGCTCGCGCCAGGCTTTGGCCGCTTCGCCCAGCTCGCCGACCAGCTCGGCGCTGCGGCCGTAGCGCCCCAGCGTCTCCAGCCGCAGCTCCTCCGCCTCGTCCTCGGGCCACAGCTCGAGCCCCTCGCGGGCGGCCCGCAGGGCGTCGCGGTGGGCGTGGACGGACTCCGATTGCCGCGCCGCCTCGACCAGCGCCTCTCGCGCCTTCGCCTCCTCGCCGGCTCCCCGCCAATGGGTGGCGATCTCGAGGCTCGCCCCGCCCGCGGCTTCGAGTGAGGAGGCGAGCTGGCGGTGCAGGTCACGCCGCCGCGCCCAGGGCACCTCGGCGTAGAGCGCTTCCTGGGCGAGGGCGTGGCGGAAGGACGCCTGGCCGCCGTCGCGCTCCTCCAGCAGCCCCACCTCGATCAGCTCGGCGAGGCCGTCGGCCGGAGTCAGGCTCGCCGCCAGCGCGAGGTCGAACTGCTGGCCGAGCACGGCCGCCGCCTCGGCTGATTCCCTCGCCTCGGCCGAGACCTCGCCGATGCCGACGAGGACCGCCTCGCGGACCGAGTCCGGGACCGGGACTTCATCCCGCTCCAGCAGCTCGAGGCCGTGGCGGCCGGAGCGGAGCGAACCCCGCGCCTGCAGGGCGGTGACCAGCTCCTCGACGAAGAAGGGCGAGCCCAGCGTGCGGTCCTGGATCGTCCGCACCAGCGCCGGCGAGGGCTCCTCGGGCAGCAGCTCCCGCAGCAGCGACTCGACGCCGTCGCGGTCGAGCGGCTCCAGCGCCAGCTCCTGCAGCTGACCGCCACGGCGCAGCTCGTTGCGCAGCCAGCGCAGCCGGTGTTCGCGCGGCAGCCCGTCGGAGCGGTAGGTGCCGATGACGAGGACCGGCATCCCCCGCAGCGGCTCGGCCAGCGCCGCCAGTAGCTCCAGGGTCGTGTCGTCTGACCACTGCAGGTCGTCGAGGACGACGACGGCGGGCTCCTCAGCGCTGAGGTGGGCGAAGGCGCAGCGCACCGCCTCGAAGATCGTCGCCCTTTCGCTCTCCTCGGCGGCCTGCCCTAGCTCGGGCAGGAGCAGGGCGAGGTGGGGGAGGAGCGAGCCGCAGTCGGCGAGGGCGTCCGGGTCGACACGGAGGCGCGAGCGCAGCGCCGCGACGATCGGGCCGTAGGCCACGGTCGCCCCGTTGGACGCGGCGCCGTAGAGGACGATCTCGGCGTCCGCCGCGGCCTCCTGCGCCAGCCGGCTCTTGCCGACGCCCGCCTCGCCGGCGAGGAGGAGGAGCGAGCCTTCCCCTCGCTGCGCTGCCTCGCTGGCCTCGGTCAGGCGGGCGAGCTCGTCAGCCCGACCGACCAGGGAAGTCCGCGTGCTCATCGTCAGCCAAGTCTAGGCGCGAGAAGCGAGGCGACTTGGCAAGCCAGTGGTTGACCAAGTCGCCTCGCTACCGGCCATCGCGATCCCGCTAGTTGGTCGCCGGGACCGGGTCGGGCCGGACGACGACGGTGTCGAGGATCGGCACGATCTCGTCGCAGGGCAGGCCCGCGGCCTCGGCGTGGGCGCGGATCGTCTCCGGGCTCTCGCCTTCGTAGACGCAGAACGTCCCGACCTCGCCGCTCTCCTCGGCGAGCGCGTAGCTGCGAATCCAGCGCACGCCCGAATCGGGTTCGTCGCCGACTTCCGCCGAGCGCTTGCCGGCGACTTCCAGGTCTGCAGGGGTCCGCCAGCCGTTGCGCCGAAGGATTCCGTAGAGCTGCATTTGATTTGCCTCCTGTTTCGTTGGTTTCAGCTTGCAGAGCCAAGCTACGACTGCGGAGGCACCGTCGCATCAGTGAGATTGCCGTAATTTCAGGGCCGGTATGCCGTACTGGTCGGAGCCCGTTGCCACCTTCCGTTTACATACGATCGGCCGGTGGGAGCCGCGACGGCGTATAAGGGCCTCTTCTCGATCATCGCCGTCTGCGCCCTCGCGCTGGTCGGTTGCGGCGGCGATTCCGATTTCACCTCCGCCTACAAGCCGCCGGAGAGCGGCCGCCCAGCCCAGCCAGCAAGCGCCTTCCCGCAGGCCTCCGGCAGCACGCTGCGCGAGGTCCTGCAGTCGACCGACGCGCCGCTGATCAGCCTCGGGCTACGGATCGAACCGACGGCGATGGTCTTCGACAAAGGGCGAAATCGGTACCCGATCCAGATCACGACCAAAGAGGGAGCGCCGGTCGACGACGTCGACCTCGCGCTCTACCTGGCGAAGGTGCCCAAGCCCAAGCCGCGCAAAGGCCGCGCCGGCAAAGCACCAACGTCGCCGGCCCAGGGTCTGGACAGCGTGGCCCAGGGCCCCTTCCCGGCACGCATGGAAACCCTGGCGACGGACCCCCAGTTCACTGCCCGCTCGACTGCGGAAGATCCTCATTCGGCCACGGCGGTCTATGTGGGTGAACTCAATTTCCCCGCCGAGGGCGAATGGGTGGTGGGAGCCGTCGTGAAGAAGGGCGAAGAAACCTTCTCCACCGTCCTTCCCCAGGTAACGGTCGGCGAATTCCAGCGCTTCCCGAAAGTCGGCCAGCGCGCCCCCGCCATCCCCGACATCGCCTCAGCGCTCGGCAAAGAACCGATCCTGCTCGTCTTCGCCAGCCCCAAGTTCTCCTCCAACCGCACCGCCGGCCCAACCCTCGACGTCGCCAAACAAGTCGCAGGCCACTTCCAAGGCCAAGCCGCCTTCATCAACGTCGAGATCTACAACGACAACGACCCCAGCAAAGGAGTCCGCCCCCAGGTCCGCGCCTACCGCCTACCCACCGAACCCTGGCTCTTCGGAATCGACCGCCAAGGCCGCATCGTCGGCGAGGTGGAGGGGGCGATAGGGGTGGCCGAACTGACGCGGCTGGTCGAACGGGCGATCGAGAAGTAGTCGTCTCGGTCGAAAGGGTCCACTCCGTTTGAAGCTGTGGAGTTCAGCGGCATAGCCGTTGTGGCGAAGAAGCTCTCCGCTCTATTCCACCAATTTGCCACGCCTCCAGCCTTGATCGGCATCGCCCCCACTTCTTTGACCACCATGGGGCGACTGAGCTAAGAATCGTTCGCCGTGGCTAGCTAGAAGCGACTTGTGCCAGCTCAGGTGCTCTGAAGTTGCATCAGACACAGCTGACCACCCCCGATGCTTGATCAACTGCGGTCCGCTTCGGCCACATTATTTTCCGATTTCGTTTGCGATCAGCCCATAAGGAGGCTTCTCAGAATCTCCACTGAAGGTGATGACGATCGAATTTTCCACCTCCGGTGGCGGCTTGTGGTCTACAACAATCACCTGCGCGTCCTGGCCCTCCCCACTGGTCCATTCCGCAAGATGGTGCCAAAGCCGATTTCCGATCTCGTCCGTTGAGAATTCGTCCTCTCCGCCCTCCGGAGGCTTCAAGTTCGTCTGCGGACTGTCGATCATCAGGAAGCCAGGGTGTGGGCGGCCTAGCTCAATTGCACGCTCAAAGATCGCCAATTGCCA
>DASTYZ010000037.1:0-74584 GCA_035764545.1 Solirubrobacterales bacterium
CGGCGAAGGCGGGCTCGGCCCCTTCCTCGCGGACTTTCGCCGCCGTCCGCATCCCTTCGCGGATGATGTTGCTGTTGAAGGCGCCCGCGAGGCCGCGGTCGCCGGTGACGAGGACGATCCCGACGCGCTTGATGTTCTCGCGCTCTTCCAGCACCGGCACCCGCGGGATGCCACCCGCCTGGGCGGCGGCGCGGCGGGTCAGCTTGCGCATCCCCTCGGCGTAGGGCCGCATGTCGGAGATCCGCTGTTCGGCCCGGCGCAGGCGCGCCGCCGCAACCATCTCCATCGCTCGCGTGATCTTGTTGATGTTCTTGACCGACGCGATGCGGTTCTTGACTTCCTTCTGCGTTGCCATAGCGGAGCTCCGGACGAACTAGGCCGGGGTCGCCTCCTGGCTGCTGTCGGACTGCTCGGTCTCGTCCGAGTCCTCGGAGTCACCCTCATCCCCGGAGGAGGTGCGGCCGGGGGCCTCGCGCTCCTCTTTGGAGTGGACGCGGTCGGACTCGCCCTCCTCGAGCGCGTCGCCATGCTCGTCGAAGTCGGGGCCGAAATCGTCGACGAAGTCGGCGATCGCCTCGCCGAGCTCCTTCTCGTCGTCCTCCTCGAGCTTGCCGGTCTCTTCGATCCGGCTCAGCAGCTCGGACTTCTCCGAGTGCAGGCGGGTCCGCAGGTCGGCGAGGAACTCGCCGACGCGCTCGACTTTGATCCGGTCGAGGTAGCCGCCGGTGCCCGAGTAGATCGAGGCGACCTGGTCGCCGACCGAAAGCGGTTCGCGCTCTTTCTGTTTCAGCAGCTCGACCAGCCGTTCGCCGCGGGTCAGCGCTTTCTGGGTCTCGGCGTCGAGCTCGGAGCCGAACTGGGCGAAGGCCTCGAGGTCGCGGTACTGGGAGAGGTCGAGGCGCAGTTTTCCGGCGACCTTCTTCATCGCCTTCGTCTGCGCGTTACCGCCGACGCGGGAGACCGAGATGCCGACGTTGATCGCCGGCCGGACGCCGGAGAAGAAGAGGTCGGACTCGAGGAAGATCTGACCGTCGGTGATCGAGATCACGTTGGTCGGGATGTAGGCGGAGACGTCGGAGGCCTGGGTCTCGATGATCGGCAGCGCCGTCAGCGAGCCGCCGCCGAGCTCGTCGTTCAGTTTCACCGCCCGCTCCAGCAGGCGCGAGTGCAGGTAGAAGACGTCTCCCGGGTAGGCCTCGCGACCGGGCGGGCGCCGCAGCAGCAGCGACATCTGCCGGTAGGCGGAAGCGTGTTTGGTGAGGTCGTCGTAGACGCAGAGCGCGGCTTTGCCGTTGTAGAGGAAGTACTCGCCCATCGCGCAGCCGGCGTAGGGGGCGATGTACTTGATCGGGGCCGCCTCGTCGGCGGGGGCGGCGACGATGATGGTGTTCTCCATCGCGCCGTTTTCCTCGAGCGTCTCTTTCAGCTGCACGACCGTCGACATCCGCTGCCCGATCGCGACGTAGATGCAGATCAGGTCCTTGTCCTTGTTGTTGATGATCGTGTCGATCGCGATCGCGGTCTTGCCGGTCTGGCGGTCGCCGATGATCAGCTCTCGCTGGCCGCGGCCGATCGGGATCATTCCGTCGATCGACATCAGCCCGGTCTGGACGGGTTCCTCGACCGGCTGGCGCTGGACGACGCCGGGGGCTTTGAACTCGGCCGGGCGGGTCTCGGTCGTGGCGATCTCACCGCGGTCGTCGAGCGGGCGGCCGAGCGGGTCGACCATGCGGCCGAGCAGCTCCTCGCCGACAGGGATCTCGAGCAGTTTGCCGGTCCGTTTGACGGTGTCGCCCTCGACGATCTTGTCCCAGTCGCCGAACAGCACGGCGCCGACGTTGTCGGACTCGAGGTTCAGCGCCAGGCCGGTGACCCCGTGCGGCAGCTCGAGCATCTCCAGCGCCATGCAGTTGTCGAGCCCGTGGATGCGGGCGATTCCGTCGGCGACGGACAGGACCGTGCCGACCTCGGTGAGGTCTGCGGAACCGGTCTCCAGTCCCTCGATCCGCTCTCGCAGGATGCTTGCGATCTCGTCGGGCTTGATCTCCATCGGGTGCTCTCTGCCTCCTTACGCCGCGGTGGCGACGCTCTTTCGAAGTTTCTCCAGGCGACTGCGGATGCTCGCGTCCAGGACCATGTTGCCGACCTGGAGGACGATGCCGCCGAGGATCCGGTCGTCGACCGCGCTCGAGAGGTCGACCTCCTCCCCGGTCTGACGTTCGACCTCCTGGCCGATTTTGGCGACGACCTCCGGGTCCAGCTCGACGGCACTGGTGACGGTGACGTCGATACGACGGTTCTCTTGTTTCCAGAGCTCCTCGAACTCGCGGCGGATGCGGAAGATCTCCGGCATCCGCTGCTTGTCGACGAGCAGCTCGAGGAAGTTGATCAGCTCGGGCTCGGCGCCCGAGATCGCGCGCTTCAGCCCCTGCACCTTCTCCTCTGAGGAGAGGTAGGGACTGAAGAAGAAGACCTGCAGCTCGTGGTTGCGGTCGATGGCGTCGGTGAACTCGCTGAGCTGCTGCTGCAGCGTGTCCAGCTTGCCTTTCTCGCGGCCCACTTCGAAGAGTGCGCCGGCGTATACATGAGCTGCGTCGGCCATGGCCTAGTTCTTCTCCGACCCCGACAGCGTCGAGAAGTCGACCTCGCTGAGCGCCTCCTCGACGAGGCGTTTCTGGTCCTCGCCGGTGAGCGATTTGCGGGTCACCCGCTCGGTGGCGAGCACGGTCAGGTCGGCGACCTCCTGGCGGATCTGGTCGAGCGAGCGACGCGTCTCCGCTTCGATGTCCCGTTTCGCGGCGGCGACCAGCTCCTCGCGTTTCTCTTTACCGGCAGCGGCGGCCTCAGCTTCGGCGGTCTCGGCCGATTTACGGGCGCGGACCATGATGTCGTCGGCCTGCTCCCGAGCCTCGGCGAGGCGGGCGCGGTACTCGGCCAGCAGCTCATCCGATTCTTTGCGCTGCCTTTCGGCGGCGTCGATCGACTCGCTGATCGCGCTTGCGCGTTTGTCGAGCGCTTCCTGGATTTTCGGGAAGGCGACCTTGCTCAACACCCACATCGTGATCAGGAAGAGGACGAGCGTCCAGATCATCAGGCCCAGGCCCGGGCTGACCAGGAAGCTGCCGCCGCTTTCCTCGCCGTGCTCCGCCGCCTCTGCGGCGAGCGGGACTATGTAACCGAGCAGCTCCATACCGGCCTAGGCGAGGAAGAAGGCGATCAGACCGAAGATGAAGGTGTAGAAGGCGACCGCCTCGGTCAGCGCGAAGCCGAGCCAGCGGATGCTTTCCAGGTCGCTTTTCATCTCCGGCTGGCGGGCGACCGACTCGATCTCCTTACCGAAGATGAAGCCCACGCCGATACCGGCGCCGATCGAACCGAGCCCGGCACCGACGCCGAGGGCGATCGCTTTGCCGGCGCTTTCCACAGCTTCGCTGCTTACCTCAGCGACGGGCAACAAGGTGGGATCCATTTGAGAGTTGACTCCTTTTCTAGTGAGAGGCGGAGGTCGCTCCGCCGATGTAGATAGCGCTAAGCGTCGAGAAGATGAATGCCTGCAGGGTCGCAACCAGCCCGACCTCGAAGATGAAGAAGGCGAAGGCGAGCGGGAACGTCAATGCCCCGAGGGCGGCGATCCCCAGCAGCACCGCCAACCCGCCGCCCATGAAGAGCAGCAGCAGATGGCCGGCGAGGATGTTGGCGAAAAGACGAACGGAGAGGCTGATCAGCCGCACGAAGTGGGAGATCACCTCAATGATGAAGATCGCGGCCTTGCCGACCGGGTGCATGTCCTCGAGGCCCGGGGGCAGCCAGCTCTTGAAGTAGGGCAGCGCCCCCTTGGCCCGGATGCCCTCGACGTGGTAGCTGAGCCAGACGACGAGGGTGAGGACGAGCGGGATCGCGATGTTGGCGGTGGCGGCGTAGATCGCGAAGGAGGGGATCTCGAGGCCGCCGATCGAGAAGGTGTGCTCGGTGTTGGTCGGCAGCGGCAGGAAGCCGAGCATGTTCGAGAACCAGATCCAGAAGAAGAGGGCGCCGATGAAGGGGAACCACTTGCGGGCCAGCTCGCCATGGAGGCTGCCGCCGGTGATCGTGTTCTTGGTCAGGTCGTAGGCGACCTCGACGGCGGTCTGGACCCGGTTGGGCTTTTCGACCATCCGCTTGGCGATCCAGGTCATCACCGCGATCGTCAGGGCGCTGGCGAGGAAGAGGTAGAGGACAGCCTTGTTGATGCTGAAGTCGATGCCGGCGAGTTCGATCGTCACCCACGGTTCGAGTTTGAACTCGTTCTGGGGCTTGAAGGCTTCGTTCTTGCCGTCGTTGCCGAAGATCAGGATCAGCAGGATCGCGACGGCGACGTAGACGCCAAAGCCGATCAGAACCTTGAGCTTGGTGCTCATCCCCTTCTTCTCGGGGTCGCTGTTCCCGGTGACGCCGCCCGGCGCCCCCTGCACGGTTGCCGACTCCATCAGACGACCCCTTGTCCTTCGGGCTGGTCGTCGAGGAGGTGGGTCAGCCCCTGGGCGGCGAAGGAGAGCGTGAAGAGGGCGAGGAGGAGGATCGCGGCGGCGAGGCCGGCCTCCCGTTCGGCGATGCCGACGAGGAGGACGGAGGTGGCCATCAGCCAGACGCGGCCGAGGCCGGTGGCGGCGACGATGCCCATCGCCTTCTGCCGGTTGCCGGCCGCCAGCTCCTGCTTCATCCGGCGCTGGGCGAGCATGTGGATGCCGCGCTGGGCGAGCCAGGCCGCGGCGGCCACCGCGTAGCCGAGCAGGGGCAGATCGCCGATCACGAAAACGGCGAGAGCAATGAGCAGCGCGAGTAGATCGACGTACTTGGGAGGAGACATTAATCAGGAACAGCAGGCCGCGTAAGACAGAAATACGCCCAGCTCGGGGCAGAGCGGACGCATGCCGACTATATAGAAGTGGCCCCGGGAATGGCTCTGTGAAGCCACTTCGTGAGGGTTGCCACTACTTGATCGCCTCGAACTCCCCCGTTTCCGGGTCGACCGCGGGGAAGGAGCCGGTCTCCAACTCCTGCTCGACCGCGGCATTGACCTCGCCCAGCTCGGGCTCGGGCGCCCCGGTGGTGCGGCGCAGGGTGACCAGTTGGCGGAGGCGGGTCTGGCGCAGCTTCAGGATCTCAAGCACCTCGACCAGGTAGACGCTGGCGGCGAGGGCGAGGACGCCGAAGAAGGCGATTACCGCGGTCCAGAGCGGGTCGAAGTTGCCGTGGTCGTCGCTGTAGGGGACGAAGCGCAGAGCCAGCGCCAGCAGCGCCATCACCGCGGTCCAGCCGTAGAGGTAGAGCAGCGTGCGGCGCTGGGAGAAGCCGATGTCGGCCATCCGGTGGTGGAAGTGCCAGCGGTCGGCTTTGTAGATCGGTTTCCCGTATTTGAGCCGCTTGGCGACGACGAAGCCGGTATCGAGGATCGGCACCGCGAGGATGATCAGCGGCAGAAAGAGGGCGATAACCGCGTTCGTCTTCAGCGCCCCCTGCACCGCCACCGCCCCGAGCAAGTAGCCGAGCAGGTTCGAGCCGGTGTCCCCCATGAAGGTGCTGGCGGGCGGGAAGCCCCAGCGCAGGTAGCCGAGCGCGGCGCCGGCGGTCAGCGCGGCGAGGACGCCGGCGGCGGTGCGGTCGAGCGAGAGCGCGATCGTCGCCAGGGTGATGCCGGAGATGACGGCGACGCCGGCGGCGAGGCCGTCGACGCCGTCGATCAGGTTGATGACGTTGATCACGGCGACGAAGGCGAGCACGGTGGCGACGTCACCGAGGTGGACGACGCCGCCGCCCGGCAGGGTGAGGAGGTCAACCGTCCCCGGCGTGAGGCGGCCGAAGAAGGGAAAGGTGAAGTTGTCGACGGTGACGCCGACGGAGACCGGGATGACGACGGCAACGACCTGGCCGAGCAGCTTTGGGGCCGCTGGGAGGTCGAAGATGTCGTCGAGGACGCCGATCCAGGCGATCGCCACGGCGCCGATCAGGATTGCGTGGCTTTCGGTGTCGTTCGGCAGGAAGAGCAGCCCGGCGACGGCGACGCCGCCGAGGATGCCGAGACCGCCGAGCTTCGGCGTCGGGGCGAGGTGGAGCTTGCGCTCGCTCGGGTAGTCGATCGCCCCCACCCGTAGCGCCAGCCACTTCGTCAGCGGCACCAGCAGCAGGGCGAGGACGCCGGCGACCAGGAAGGCGAGGAGGGCGTCGGTGTCAGTGGGCATAGCGGTCGAACCAGAGGGTAAGCGCCATCAGGCCCCAGATCTGGCGGCTGAGGTCCTCCTGCCCGGAGCAGTGGCGGTCGAGGATCGGGGTGACGGCAGTGGGATCGAGCAGACCCTGCCGCTCGACCGCCCCCGCTGAGAGCACCTCGCGGGCGAACGGCTCCAGCGGCCCCCGCAGCCAGGCGGCGATCGGGATCGAGAAGCCCTGCTTGCGGCCATGGGTGATCTCCCGCGGCAGCAGCGGGTCCAAGGCCTTGCGCAGCAGCCGCTTCTTGGCGAAGCCCCGCACTTTCATCCGCCGCGGCAGCGAGAAGGCGAACTCGGCGACCTTGGGGTCGAGGAAGGGAACGCGCGTCTCCAGCGAGTGGGCCATGCTCGCCCGGTCGGTCTTGACCAGGAGGTCGTCGACGAGGTAGATGCCGAGGTCGACGTCCTGCATCCGCGCCAGCGGGTCGGCGCCCGCGGTCTCGGCGTAGCGCTCGCGGTAGACGTCAACGGGGTCCCAACCGGAGGCGCCGGCCAGCTCTGCCCGCTGCCCGGCGGAGAAGATCTCCTTCCAGGCGTGGTGGCGCTCCAGCGGAGGCAGGGCCGCGGCGCGGGCGAAGCGCTTGGCTTTGTAGTCGAAGCCGACGCGGTCGGTGCGGCTCGGCAGCGCCTCGGCGAGCGGCCGGGCAAGCGGGGCGAGGCGACCGACGCGGCGGGCGAGGAGGTCGGCGACGTAGGTGTAGTAGCCGCCGAAGAGCTCGTCGCCGCCCTCGCCGGAGAGGGCGACCTTGACGTGGCCGGCGGCGAGCTCGGAGACGAGGTGGGTCGGCAGCGCCGAGGAGTCGCCGAAGGGCTCGTCGAAGGCCTCGACCAGCTTCGGCAGCAGCTCGACGGCGTCGGGGCGGACGATCAGCTCGTGGTGGTCGGTGCCGTAGCGCTCGGCGACGAGGCGGGCGCGGGAGAGCTCGTTGAAGCCGGCCTCCTCGAAGCCGATCGAGAAGGTGCGTACGGGCTCACCAGCATGCTCGCTGGCGAGGGCGGCGAGGCCGCCGGAGTCGACGCCGCCGGAGAGGAGGACGCCGACCGGGACGTCGGCGACGAGGTGGGCGCGGACGCTGTCGTCGAGGACTTCGCGCAGCTCCGCCGCAAGCTCCTCTTCGGACCCTCCGCGCTCTCCGTCGGAGACGGCCCCGGGGCGCGCGTACTGCCGCAGCTCCACCTCTCCCCCCTCCCAGACGAGCAGGTGCCCCGGGGGCAGCTTGCGAGCCTCGGCGAAGATCGTCAGCGGCGCCGGGATCGAGTTGAAGGCGAGGTAGGCGGAGAGGGCGCGGGGGTCGATCTCCCGTGAGAAGCCGGGCTGCTCGAGCATCGCCTTCAGCTCCGAGGCGAAGGAGAGGCCGCCGTCCTTGACCCGGTAGTACAGGGGCTTGATCCCGAAGCGGTCGCGCGCCAGCAGCAGCCGCTGCCGCCGCTTGTCCCAGAGGGCGATCGCGAACATCCCCCGCAGCCGCTCGACGAAGCGCTCGCCCTCCTCCTCCCAGAGGTGGACGAGGACCTCGGTGTCGCAGTCGGTGGCAAAGCGGTGGCCCTTGCCCTCGAGCTCGCGCTTGAGCTCGCGGTAGTTGTAGATCTCACCGTTCTGGACGACGACCGCGCTGCCGTCCTCGTTTTCGATTGGCTGATGGCCGTGGGCGAGGTCGATGATCGAGAGTCGCCGTGCCGCCAGCGCCGCCGGCCCCTCGCAGAACATTCCCTCGTCGTCGGGGCCGCGGTGAACGAGCCGCCCGCTCATCCGCGCCACTGCCTCGCGGTCGGGCCCGCGCTCTCGCTCAGCGGCGACGACGCCGCAGATACCGCACATGGGCGGCAGTCTCGCAGCAGTCCCGGGCGTGGCGCTTTTGTTGCCTATAGGACCACAAAGGCGACAACCGAGGCGCTGGGAGGGTCGAGGTACCCGTCTACCTTCGCTGGGTTATTCGCCAGAAGCGGCCGGCGCCGTCCGAGTTTAGCGGTGGTGCGAATAGCTAACGCCGCTCGTACGACGGGTACCTCGACCCTCACCCGATGCAAAATTGCTTACGTCCCATCAGCGTAGGACTCGCTGGGCCCACTCGATCCTTGACAAAAAGAGAAGCGGTCAGTCAGCAAAGCCTTTGGTCCGGCGAAGCTCCTTTTCAGCACGGCGCAGGCTTGCGGGCAATATTTGCACCATCTCCCAGCGGTAGTCGTGCTCCTCATCAGGAAAATCGACTTTCAGCGCGTCGGCAAGGTCAGTCAACCTCGGCTGTGCTGCGAGGTCGGACCGCATCTCTCGCATGACGGCAGAAGTGGCTTCTTTTGCCCTAACCGCGTCTGCTGCCGAATAGCTCTGCCCTTCGTGTACGGCTCCATTTCGCATCCGATAGGTCGTTGACCACCAGGTGCCCCAAACCGATCCCTGGTCGTCCACCCTGATTTTCCTATTCAGCACTTTCGCGAGATGAACCGTCACGCACTCTTTGAGCCAGGCAGCAGATGCCGCCTCGCGCTCCTCCGCCGACCAACCCAAGCGTTCGGCTCCCTCGCGGACGGTCGTGCTGACAAGCCCCTCAACGGCCATTCCGAGGGTGATGATGCAGCGGGTTGCCTCTCCCAACAGCGAGTACGCCCAAGCATCCTCTACGAAGCTAAAGAACTGCAGATATGGCTCGGCACCCTTATTCGCAGCGCTAACCATGGCGCTCGCTTGCCAAGCAAAATCCGGGGGAGGTTCATCTTCAACCGCGACATCAAGAAGCTCGGGGCGGATTGACACGACGCAGTGAATCGGCCATTGACCGGGCTCCTCTCCGGGCGATACGTGGTCGATGATGATCGGCAGGAGCGGTGGTAGTTGGCCTGCTGAGAGTCGACCGATTCGCCAGTCCCGCGAGGTCATACTCAGCGCGGTCAGAAAGCGGTTCAGGTCCGCGAGGCAAACGAAGAACTGAGATCGAAGCCAGTCCAGCTCTTCCTCTCGGCCGGTCTCGTCTGGAATTTCGGACGGCGGAATGAAGGACGAGAGGGAAACCACTGAGCGCGTCAGCATTACCCCTCGTCGATCAGCACTCCGTAGACCCCGCCGTCTGGTCAGTCGCTCACGCCAGTTCAGAAATGGCAGGACTTTGTCGCCAAACGCCTCATCTGCGGCTCGAAGCGGGGGAATGGACTTGACTCTGGCTCGCCGAAATCGGATCTGAGTTCCCGGCATCAAGTTTTCGGGAATTTCTTTGGCGCCGGGCCATTCCAGGAGCGTCCAAAGATCCTCTCCCGCCCAACCCTCCCACGCGGGTGATCGCTCCAGAAGTGGGGCCATCTGCCAGTTATTGGGAACCGGAAGGGCGAAGGGAAGCTCAAGGATGTAAGTGATGACCCTCGCTTGAAGGCGTGCGTCCCCCACACACCTGATGCTGCCGAAGCCGCCGGATGAGTCGAGCAACCCCTGCGTTGGTCCTCTGATCCGTCACAAATTCGCATGGCACCCGATTCGCTCGCCATCACTGGCATGTTTCCCTCAGGGCCGCGCGCCAGTTCGACTGTAGCTGTCGGGGTCAGGCGAAGCTACAGTTCGGATCGCCCGGGAAGGGGGGCACCCTCCGTACGAGCGGCGTTAGCTTTTCGCACCTGCCGGAACTAGGACAGCTGTAGCCGTCTCTGGGCGAAAGCCCAGCGAAGGTAGGTGGTGCCCCCCTTCCCCCAGCGCCAAAGGGCTCGGAACCCGCACCGCTTCCGACATTCGCCCCACCAGGGTGTGCTCAATCTCGGAAGCGTTGAGGGCTGGACTTCAGGAGGTCGGCTGCCCCCGGCCCATCACCTTGGCAACCGTCGCCAGCAGGACTTGGACGTAAAGCTGGACCGAGCGGTCGGCGATGTACTCCATGTCGTGGGCGAGCTTGTCGGCCCAGGTCTCCTCGCGGGTGATCCGGGTCTGGGCGAAGCCGGTGACGCCGGGGCGGACGACGAGGCGCTGCCAGTACTGGGGGATCTCGCGGCAGAGCTCGGCGTAGAAGGTCGGCCTGATCGGGCGCGGGCCGACGATCGACATGTCGCCGCGCAGCACGTTCCAGAGCTGCGGCACCTCGTCGAGGTGGGTTTTGCGCAGGGCGCCGCCGATCCGGGTCCGCTCCTGCTCGGTCCGCCGGGTCAGCTCCTCGCCGTAATAGGGGCCGAGCCGGGTTTCCGCGTCGGGCTTCAGGGTGCGGAACTTGTACATCCAGAAGAGGTGGCCGGCCTTGCCGACACGGGCGCCGCGGTAGAGGACCGGCCGCCCGGAGTCGAGGGAGATGACGAGGGCGATCAGCGCCAGCAGCGGCGAGAGGACGAGCAGGATCGAGGCGGAGATGAGGATGTCGAGCGCCCGCAGGACGGGGTCGATCGGACGCGGGTCGCCATCCGCCGCGGGCGCGACGAGTTCTTCGAGGCCGGCCTCGGCCTCGGGCAGCTCGCTCAAGAAGGCGTTACGGGATGAGGCTCTTCGCGCAATGGTTGGGCTCCGACGGTACCGAGGATGGTCTCGACCAGGAAGGCGGGATCGCGGCGTGTCGGCGTCGCCTCGGCGGTCCGCTTCTCCAGCACGAGCGCGCGGGGGTCGGTCAGCGGGCGCAGGCGACCGGAGCGGATCAAGGCTTCGTCGACGCCGCCGAGGCGGCCGCCGTAGGTGGTGTAGACCGGCGTCGCCAGGGCGGCGGCCTCGCGGTTCATCGTGCCGCCGGCGGAGAGGACGAGGTCGGCGAGCGCGACCAGGCTCTGCGCCTCGACCGCGCCCGGGGGGACGATCACCGAAGGCAGACCGAGGCCGGTGATGAACTCGCGCTGCGCCTGCGTGCGCGGCAGGACGACGGCATGGACGCCCTCGTCGCGGCCGAGGCGGTCGAGCACCTTGGGGAACAGCGGGTTCGACTTGCGGTGGTAGAGAGAGACGTCGGGTGGCGGCCGAACGATGACGACGACGCGCTCGGTCTCGACCCCGAGCTTCGTCAGCGCCTCAGGATCCGGCTCGAAATCGAAGAGGTAGTACTCCTCCTTCAGGCCCGGATAAGGGAAGAACTTGGCCTCGGTGACGCCGAAGCGGCGCAGGCGGTCGAGCGGCACCGAGTCCGGGAACATCACCCGCCGCGAGAGGCGGCAGCCGATCCGGTGCTGGGTGACCGCGTACTCGTAGTCATGCATGTTGGCCTCGGGGACGCCGAGCGTCTTCGCCGCGATCGCGAGGTCGTTAGAGCCGTGGGCGAGCGCCAAGTCGAAGCCGCGGCCGCGGCCGAAGCGCAGCATGCCGCTGCTGCGGCCGGCGAGAGCCGCGGCCTTGCGCAGCCGCGAGGCGCCGCCGTGGCGGCCGATCGGGGTGTGATCGAGGCCGTGGAGCTCGAGCAGCTGCTGGGTCTGCGCGTAGTCGCGGGAGGTGATCTCCACCTTGTGCCCTTCGCCCCGCAGCCGCTCGATGATCGGCCGCAGCACGAGGACGTGCGCCGGAGCGCTCATGTCCACCCAGACCTTCAAGGGCCTAAACGGTCGCAGCTAGCTCGGCGTAAAGCGGGAAGCGGTCCATCAAGGCGCCGGTGCGGGAGGCGAGCTCGTCCTTCTTTGCCTCGAAGTCGGGGCCGAGGGCGGTGACGATCACCTCGGCGATCTCGCTCATCTCCTCCTCGCCCATCCCGCGCGTGGTCAGCGCCGGAGTGCCGATCCGCAGGCCGGAGGGGTTCATCGGCGGCCGCTCGTCGAAGGGGATCGCGTTGCGGTTGACGGTGATCCCGACCGCATCCAGCCGGTCCTCCCCGGTCTGGCCGTCGAGGCCGGTCGGGGTGAGGTCCACGAGGACAAGGTGGACGTCGGTGCCGCCGGTGATCACCGGCACGCCGCCGGCTTCGAGCCCGGCCGCCAGCGCCCGCGCGTTGGCGATCGTCTGCCGCTGGCGCTGCTCGAACTCCTCGCTGGCGGCGATGTGGAGGGCGACGGCCTTGGCGGCGACCGTGTGCATCAACGGACCCCCCTGCTGGCCGGGGAAGATCGCCTTGTCGATCGCTTTCGCGTGCTCCCCTTTGCTGAGGATCATGCCGCTGCGCGGGCCGCAGAGAGTCTTGTGGATCGTCGTCGTGACTACGTCGGCGTGCTCGACCGGATTTGGGTGCTCGCCGGCGGCGACGAGCCCGGCGAAGTGGGCCATGTCGACCATCAGCTTCGCCCCGACCGAGTCGGCGATCTCGCGGAAGGCGGCGAAGTCGAGCTGGCGCGGGTAGGCCGACCAGCCGGTGACGATCAGCGCCGGCTTGTGCTCCTGCGCCAGGCGCTCTACCTCGTCCATGTCGACGAGGTAGTCCTCGCGACTGACGTGGTAGGGCACCGGGTTGTAGAGCTTGCCGCTGACGTTGATTTTCATCCCATGGCTGAGGTGGCCGCCGTGGTCGAGGGCGAGGCCGAGGAAGGTGTCCCCCGGTTCCAGCAGCGCCATGTAGACGGCGTTGTTGGCCTGGGCGCCGGCGTGGGCCTGGACGTTGGCGTGCTCAGCGCCGAACAGGCTCTTGGCGCGGTCGATCGCGAGTTGCTCGGCGACGTCGACCTCCTCGCAGCCGCCGTAGTAGCGACGACCGGGGTAGCCCTCGGCGTACTTGTTGGTCAGCACCGAGCCGACCGCTTCCAGCACCGCCTGGGGCACGAAGTTCTCCGAGGCGATCATCTCCAGCGTCCGCTGCTGGCGCCGCAGCTCCGCCTCGAGGACGTCGGCGATCTCGGGATCGACCTCGCTCAGCGGCGCGTTTTGGAAGTTCTCGGGAAGATCGGCCATCGTCGGCCGACCATAGCAACGGGTCGGGATATTCTGGGGCCGGTGAGAGCCAGAGTTCTGCTCGCTCCGCTGGCCCTTCTACTGGTCTCAGCACTTCCCGCCGCCGCTTCCGCGGCGGTCGAGAACCCATGCGAAAGCGCCGAAGCCCGGCTGCTGCTCTGCCCGAACCTGCGGATCGCACCGCCGAGCGAGCTCTACGTCCAGGAGCTCGGCGGCCGCGTACTGCTGCGGGCGACCAGCGACGTCCAGAGCCGCGGCAAGGGGCCGATGGAGCTGCACGGCCTCCGCGACGGTCCCCGCTCGATGAGGACCAACCAGTGGATCCACAGGAAGGGCGGTGGCCACGTCACCGTGCCGAGCGAGGCGAAGCTGCGCTTCACCTACGTCGGCACCTACTTCGGCGGCTCCTACTGGAAGGTCCACCAGCTGGCCAACTTCGAGCTGCGCCGGGTCGGTCCCGACGGCGCGGTCGGCGATGTCGTCCGCACCAGCCCGAAGCTCAACTACTGCCTGCGCGACCTCACCCACACCCGCCCGGGCCGCCGTTCCCCCAGCCACTGGGTCTATCCCGGCTGCAACCAGAACCCCTTCCAGGACCGGGTCAGGCTCGGCACCTCGGTCGGCTGGTCGGACATCTACCCGGCCGCCTACCACCAGCAGTGGATCGAGGTCTCAGGCCTGCGTGGCTGCTTCGCCTACCGGATGATCGTCGACCCGAAGGAAAGCCTCTTCGAGTCGAACGAGAGCGACAACATGTCCCAGCGCCTGGTCCGCCTGCCCTACCGCGGCAAGCCCGGCTGCTGAGCCTCAGCCGAGCCCGACCGAGGCCAGCTTGCTGGCGAGGTCGCCCGGGGAGAGGGCGCCGTCGCGGAGAACCTGCCAGCTGCCCTGCTCCTCGAGGGCGGTGATGTCGACGACGGTCGACGGCAGACCGGGCAGCTCGCCCCCGTCGATGGCGAGGTCGGCGCCGTCGCGGATCGAGTCCGGCACGTCCTCGAAGCGAGCCGGCGCCGGCTCGCCGCTGAGGTTGGCCGAGGTCTGGAAGACCGGGCACATCGTCCCGGCCAAAGGACCGCCGATCAGCCGGATCCCGAGCCGTTCGGGGTCCTGGCGACAGGCAAGCGGGTAGCGCCGCTGCGGGTTGGCGATGACGAGGGTGACCGGGCCCGGCATCAGGGCACTGACGGCCGCTTTGGTTCGCGGCCCGAGGCCCCCGACCAGCTCACGAATCGCCAGCGGCGAGAAGTACATGACCGCCGAGGGCTTGCCGTCGTCGCGGCCCTTGAGCCGGTGGATCTTGGCGATCGCCCCCGCGTCGAGTGGGTCGCATGCGAGGCCATAAAGACCATCGGAGGGAAAGACGGCAACGCCGCCGCGGGAGATCGTCCCTTCCAGCGCCTTCCGGGCCACGTCCGCCTCACCGCTGCGCAGCTGCAGGACCTCGGTCACGCTGCCTCCCCTACCCGGCGAGCCACGACGACCCGCTCGATCCCCGCCAGGTCGCGCCGGGTCTCAACCTGCCCGAAGCCGCTCTCCCGCATCAGCCCCACCACCGCCTCGGCCTGCCCCTCCCCGACCTCGACAGCAAGCGCCGTAGAGCTTTTCATCCCTATGGGTGCAAAAGCTCTACGGCAGTCGGGAATGAAGGCGCGGTAAGCGTCGAGGCCGTCGGGGCCGGCAAGGAGCGCTTTGCGAGGCTCCCATTGCGTGACCTCGGGCTGGAGTGAGGTCCAGTCGCGTTCGGCAACGTAGGGGAGGTTGGCGAGGACGAGGTCGAACTCGCCTTCGGGCAGGGTCCCTTCCACGAACTCGACGCGGTTGGCGAGGCCGAGGCGCTCGGCGTTGGCGCGGGCGACTTCAAGCGCTCCGGGCGAGGTGTCGGTCGCGGTCACGGCGCACTTCGGCAGCTCGTCGGCGATCGCGAGCGCAATCGCGCCCGATCCGGTGCCGACGTCGAGCACCCGCGCCGGTTGAATCTCCAGCGCCAGTTCGACCAAGAGCTCGGTCTCTGGCCGCGGGATCAGCACCCGCGAATCGACCGCTAGCTCCAAGTCGCGAAACCCTTTCCGCCCGAGGATGTAAGCGACCGGCTCGCGCCGCAGCCGCCGCCGCACCATCTCCCCGAACGACCGCGCCGCGGGCGCCGGAACCTCCGCCCCGCCATCGGCCACCAGCGCAGCTCGCCCGAGCCCCATCGCCTCACCCAGCAGCAGTTCCGCATCCAAGCGCGGGTCTTCGACGCCCGCCGCCCGCAGCCCGTCGACAGCCGCATCCAGCGCCTCGCGCACGCTCGAGCTGGTCATCGTCGCCACTGCTCAGGCGGCCGAGGCCGCGGCCTCGAGGCGCTGGCGCTTCTCCTCCGCTGACAGCGCGTCGGTGAACTCCCCCAACTGGCCCGCCAGCACGCCCTCGAGGTTGTGGGAGGTGTGCTTGATCCGGTGGTCGGTGACCCGGCCCTGGGGGAAGTTGTAGGTGCGGATCTTCTCCGAGCGCTCGCCGCTTCCGACCTGGGCCTTGCGCTCGGAGGCGATCTTCGCCTGCTGCTCGGCCAGCTCGCGCTCGTAGAGGCGCGCACGCAGGACCCGCATCGCCCGGTCCTTGTTCTGGAGCTGGGACTTCTCGTCCTGCATCGAGACGACGATCCCGGTCGGTTTGTGGGTTATCCGCACGGCCGAGTCGGTGGTGTTGACCGACTGCCCGCCGGGCCCGGAGGACCGGTAGACATCGATCTGGAGGTCGTTTTGGTCGACATGGACCTCCACGTCCTCGACCTCGGGCAGGACGGCCACGGTGGCAGTCGAGGTGTGGATGCGGCCCTGGGACTCGGTCTCGGGAACGCGCTGGACGCGGTGGGTTCCGCCCTCGAACTTGAAGACCGAGTAGGCGCCCTCGCCCTTGACCTCGAAGGTGACGTCCTTGAACCCGCCCGAGTCCGAGCCCGACTGCGACAGCGCTTCGGTCGAGTAGCCGAGCTCGTCGGCGTAGCGGGTCAGCATCTTGTAGAGGTCGCCGGCGAAAAGCGCCGCCTCGTCGCCGCCGGTGCCGGCGCGAATCTCGACAATCACGTTCTTGGCGTCGTTCGGGTCGCGCTCGACCATCGCCAGGCGAATCTCCTCTTCCAATGCCTCCAGCTGCCCCGGCGCCTCCTCGACCACCTGCCGCATTTCCGCGTCCTCGCCCTCGGCCAGAAGCTCCCGCGCTCCTTCGAGGTCGTCACGCAGCGTCCGCCACCGCCCCGCCAGTTCACTCGCCGGCTGCAGCTCCCGATATTCACGACCGACCTCGGCGTACCGAGCCCGATCCGAAATCACCTCCGGGTCAGACATCTGCGCCTCGAGCTCGCCAAAGCGCGACTCGATCTGGTCGACCAGTTGCTCGATCATGGAGCGAAGACTAGAGCGGAAGGTCGCTTAAGCGACGATCTCGATGTGCGGCTTTTTCGCCGCCTCCTCGGGGGTCTCCCGAGCGAGGACGGCGTTGAGGGAGGCGATCGCGACCACGAGCTGCTCTTCGTCGGGCTCGCGGGTGGTCAGGTTCTGCAGCATCAGCCCCGGCCACATCACCGCCCGCACCCAGCGTTTGCGCCGGTTCTTGCCGGCCCACTTGATCACCTCATAGGAGAGGCCGGCGATCAGCGGGATGCCGAGGATGCGCGAGGCGAGCAGCCAGTACCAGGCCGGCAGCCCGATCGGAGCGAAGACGAAGATCGCCAGCACCATCACGATCAGCAGGAAGCTGGTCCCGCAGCGGGGGTGCAGGCGCGAGTAAAGCTTCGCCCTGGCGGGCACGAGTTCGTCTTCGGCCTCGTAACAGGAGATCGTCTTGTGCTCGGCCCCGTGGTACTCGAAGACGCGCCGCAGGTCGGGCATTTTGCTGATCGCGAGGATGTAGCCGATGAAGATCGCCGTTCGCAGGACTCCCTCGACCAACCAGAACAGCAGCGAGGAGCCGAGCTGGTCCTTGATCAGGCTGGTGAGGCCGACCGGGACGACGAAGAAGAGGCCGACCGCGAGCAGCATCGAGAGGACGATCGTCAGCCCCCAGATCCAGCCGCCGATTTCTTCCTTCTCGCCCTCCTCGTCCTCCTCCATCTGCGCGTTGGCGGAGATCGCCAGGGCCTTGAAGCCGATCTTCAGCGACTCGCCGAGGGCGACGACGCCGCGGATCACCGGCAGGCGCCAGAGCCGGTGCCGCTGCGCCCAGGGGACGAGCTGCTCGGACTCGACCTCGATCTGCCCCTCGGGGGTGCGGACCGCGACGGCCCAGACCGAGATGCCGCGCATCATCACGCCCTCGAGGACGGCCTGACCGCCGACGGGGGCGTCGCGCTTGGCGACAAGAGCCCCATCGGGCATGCGCACAGGGTCCCCTCCGTTGCCAGAGGGGGTTTCGTGGGATGCCAGTGCCGAGCCCGAGGGCGGGCTCACGCGCTACTTCCCGGCCCGGTGCTTAGCGGCGCGGCGCTGGAAGCGCTCGACTCGACCGCCGGTGTCGACCAGCTTCTGCTTGCCCGTGTAAAAGGGGTGGCACTCGGAGCAAAGCTCTACATGCAAGTCCTCTTTCGTAGAGCGCGTGTAGAACTGGTTGCCGCACGAGCAATGCACGTTGGCAAGCGTGTAATTGGGGTGGATCTCCGTCTTCATCTCCACCAAGTCTAGAGAACCGCGCAAGCCTTGCCGATAGGTCCCTGTGCGGAACCTTGTTTCAGCGGTCCTATTCGGTGGCGCGGCGCTCGTCATCCTCCACGACTGGGTCGGAATCGGCGGCCCCGCGCTCGACACCGCGGTCAACGGCGTCATCTATGACGCGGTCGTCATCAGCGCCGGCCTCGCCTGTCTGCTCCGCGCCCGCCGCGGCGGCCCTGAGCGGGGCGCCTGGATCGCGATCGGCGCCTCGATCCTGGCCTGGGCGGCGGGTGAGATCTGGTGGACCCTCTACATCGAAGGCAACGCCGACGCGCCCTATCCCTCCCCAGCGGACATCGGCTACCTCGCCTTCTACCCGCTGGCGATCCTCGGGCTCTACCTGCTGGTCCGCGCCCGCGCCGGCGAGCTCGACAAGCGACTTTGGATGGACGGCCTGGTCGCCGCGCTCGGCACCGGCGCCATTGGAGCCGCCTTCCTCGTCGAGTTCGTCGCCGACCACACCGAAGGCTCAGGGGTGGAAGTCGCGACCACGCTCGCCTACCCCTTCGGCGACGTCGTCCTGGTGGCGTTGATCGTCGGCATCATCGCCCTCACCCGCTGGCGCCCCGGACGGACCTGGACGCTGCTGCTCGGCGGCCTCGCGGTGATGGCCGTGGCCGACGTCGCCTTCACCCTGCAGACCTACGAAGCGTCGGTGCCCGGCGGTGACTGGGTCGAACCGATCTACCTGCTCTCCGCGGTCCTCCTCGGCTCCGAGGTATGGCAACCGGACGCCGACCGCATCCTCCCCGACGCCCGCTTCGACGGCTGGCGGGAAATGGTCGTGCCGGGGATCGTCGCCGCGGCGATGATCGCCCTCGTCGTCCTCCAGTACTTCAGCCACGCCAGCGCCCTGACCACGGTGCTCTGGTCGGCGACGATGCTCTCGGTGATCGGGCGCCTGGCGCTGAGCCTGCGCGAGAACAAGCGGCTGCTGGAACAGGTCCGCACCGACCCGCTGACCGGCCTCGGCAGCCAGGCGCGGCTGCAGATGGACCTCGAGCAGCGGGAACGGACCCCGGGCGCGCCGTTGACCGTGGTCCTCTTCGACCTCAACGGCTTCAAGCGCTACAACGACACCTTCGGCCACCCGGCCGGGAACAAGATGCTGTCGATGCTGGGCCGGCGCCTGAAGGTGGCCGTGGAGCCTCCGGCGACCGCCTACCGCCTTGGCGGCGACGAGTTCCTGGTGATGGTCAGCGGCGGCATCGTCTCCAAAGGAATGGAGGCTCGCGACGAGCTCGCGGTGAAGGCGGCGGAAGCGCTGACCTCCCGCGGCAAGGGTTACGAGCTCAGCGCCTCCTGGGGTATCGCTTCTGTCCCCGAGGAGGCCGATTCGCCGGCGGAGGCGATGCAGCTGGCCGACGTGCGGATGTACGCGCAGAAGGAGTCGCGACGCCTCTCGAAGTCGCTAGGCCCGCTCGACCGCGAAGCTGTCGAGCAGCGCCACTAGGACCTCGGTCACTTCGGCCCGGCTCTGCGGGCGCTCGTCGCGGGCGAGCAGCATCGCCGCCTCGTCGAGGGCGCCCATCAGCAGGTGGGCGAGCGGCTTCACCGGCAGCGGCCTGATCTCCCCCGCCTCGATCGCCGCCGCGACGCTCGCTTCGATCAGCCCCAAGCCGTTGGCGGCGCCGATCTCACGCCAGCGCTCCCAGCCCAGCACCGCGGGGGCGTCGTGGAGGGCGATCTGGCGCAGCTCGGGCTCGGCGCACTCGTCGAGGAACGCCTCCACCCCGGCCTTCATCGCGTCCAGCGGGCTGTGCAGCTCCGAGCCGAGGACGACGCGGGCGACGCGCTCGGTCGATTCCGCCTCGATCCGCTCGTACACCGCCCGCAGCAGGCTCGCCTTGTCGCCGAACTGGTGGTAGAGGGCGCCGCGAGTGACCCCGGCGGCGCGGACGATCTCCTCGGTGCCGACGTTCTCGTAGCCCCGCTCGGTGAAGAGCTTGCGGGCGGCGGCAATCAAGGCCTCGCGGGTGGCTTCGGTCCTTTCAACCTGAGTACGCCGCTCAGCCATCGGAGCACCCGGAAAAGCCGGCTAAGGCTTTTCCGGAATTCATTCTTTCTGGATTTACGTTCATGCTGTATGTATGTTAGATGCTCAAACCGCGAAGGAGGCCATCGTGACTGACCAGCGCAAGGAAGTGCAACTGCCACAGGGACCAATCCGCTATCGCGAAGCGGGCGAGGGCAAGCCGGTCGTCTTCGTCCATGGCTTCCTCGTCGACGGCCGCCTCTGGGACGGCGTCGTCGATCGCCTCTCCGACCGCTACCGCTGCATCGCCCCGGACTGGCCGATCGCCGCCCACCGCGCCCCGATGAACCCCGACGCCGACCTCTCCCCTCCCGGCATCGCCCGCTTGATCGCCGACTTCCTGACCAAGCTCGAGCTCGAGGACGTGACGATCGTCGGCAACGACTCCGGCGGGGCGATGTCACAGGTCCTGGTGACGAGCTATCCGGACCGGATCGGCCGCTTGGTCCTGACCAACTGCGACACCCACGAGAACTTCCCGCCAGGGATGTTCAAATGGATGCCGCCGGTGGCGAAGCTGCCGGGCGGGATGCGCGTCCTCGCGGCGCCGTTCCGGATCGAAGCCCTGGCTCGCCGCGCCTTTGCCCCGTTCGCGAAGACGAAGATCCCCGACGATCTAATCGCCTCCTGGATGGAGCCGACGAAGACCGACAAGGAGATCATGCGGGACGCGGGCAAGGTCACCGCGGGGATGAACAAGCGCCACACCCTCGCCGCCGCCGAGAAGCTGCGCGGCTCGCAGCTGCCGATCCGGCTGCTCTGGGCACCGGGCGACAAGTACTTCCCCATCTCCTACGCCGAACGTCTCACCGATGAAGCCGGGAACGCCGAACTGGTGCGGATTGCCGACGCGAAAACGTTCGTCGCGCTCGATCAACCGCAGCGCGTGGCCGACGAGATCGCGGAGTTTGCGGCTTCGTCCTGAGCCGCTGAACGAACAAACGTTCCCAAACAATCGCAAAGTGCATATTTTTCGTCCGACGGGCGGGGGGAAACTTCACCAACCCCCGACCCAGGACGGAGCAGCGATGTCCCAGCAGATCTTCGATCAGGATCGCCCCCGCAGCACCATGGCCCAGCGCCTCGACGAAGCGTTCGCGGGTTGCGACGAGTGGACGGTGATCGCGGCTCACCGTCGCCGCAACACCCTCGACTTCAAGCCGACCGCCTCCCGCGCCGCCCAGATCTTCGACGGCTCCTCGATGCTGCAAGCCGAGGAAGCCGAAGCGCTTTAAGTTCGTCCTGCCTCAGCGGCGGTCGTAGCGCATACCGATGCGCGACATCTGGTCAACCCCGATTCCGAGGCCGAGCAACATCGCAGCCGCGGCGAGTTCCCCTCCACCGCCCAGCAGCACAACGGCAAGCCACCCTCCGACACTGAGCACGACCGTGCCAATTCCGGCCAGAGTCGTTGCCTTGCCTTCACTCATCATCTCTCGATTCTAGTCGGTTGCCGCAGACAAAACAATCACCATGAGGGCGATGCCACTCCCCCAGATTCCACCTCGCACGGTCGCCCTTCTCAGCTGTTGCTCATCAGCACCCGAAAGAGCTGGGCGAACATGAGCAAGGAAGCCACCGACAGCGATCGCCGCGGCGGTCAGCCCGGCGGCGCTGGTCGCATAGCTCATCAAGGTCGCGACGATCACATCGCAACCCTAGGCGGCAGATCCGCACACGTGGTGCGCGGATCGTGCCGTTAGGCGAACAGCTTTCCTACGTCTCTTGGTAAAGCGGGCCGTCGCCACCCTCGGGGAGGGTGAGGCGGCCGCCCTTGGCGGTGATCGCTCCGCACTGGACGCAGTTGGAGGCGGTGATGTGGACGTCGACCTCGGCCGCTCCGCTCTCCAGCTGGTCCTCGGGGATCTCGTAGACCTGGGCGGGGCACATCGAGACCCAGGTCTGGGCGACCTCGCGGGGGACGTGGGTCTGGACGCGGACGTGGTTGGGGGCGTCGTCGCGGGTGGCGTTGCCGGAGAGAAAGACCGAGTCGAGCTTGTTGAAGGTCAGCTCGTTGTCGGCCTTGGGGTAGGTGTCCCCCGCCTTGCCGAGGTCCATCTTCACCTCGGAGTCGTGCTCCTGGCTCCAGTGACCGCCCGGGAAGGCGCCTTTGGTGATCGTCATCGCCGAGGCGATCGCGCCACCCATGAAGAAGCCTTTGGAGAAGGGCTGGCGCATGTTGCGGGACTGCTTCAGGTCCTTCTCGATCATCGACTTGCGGACCTTCTCGTCGTAGGCCTCGAAGTTGACCGAGTCGATGTCCTGCTTGAGCGAGTTGACGATCGTTTCCGCCGCGTACATGCCGGCGTGCATCGCGTAGTGGACACCCTTCAGCGTCGGCACGTTGACCATGCTGGCGGCGTCGCCGGCGACGACCATGCCGGGGACCGCGAGGCGCTTCGGCATCGCGAAGTAGCCGCCGGAGGGGATCGTCTTCGCGCCCCAGGCAACCCGCTTGCCGCCGTCGATCAGCTTTTTGATGAAGGGGTGGGTCTTCAGCAGCTGCAGGGCGTCGTGGACGGAGAAAGTGGCGTCGGTGTAGTCGAGACCGGCGACGAGGCCGATGCAGATCTTGTCCTCGCCCATCGGATAGATGAAGCTGCCGCCGAACTCGTTGAAGCGCGGCGATTTGCGCAGCGGCCAACCCATCGTGTGGATCACGCGGTCGAGCGGCTCCTTGACCTCCCAGACCTCTTTGACCCCGAGCTCCCAGCGCATCGGGTCGGCCCCGTGCATGTCGAAGTAGTCGTAGGCGGCGTAGGTGAGGTGGCCGACGGTGCCCTCGGCGAGGACGGTCGCCTTGGCGACGACGTCGGAGCCGGGCTCGAAGTTGGCGAGCTCCTGGCCCTCCTTGCCGCGGCCGCGGTCGCCCGAGCGGACGCCCTTGACGATCCGATCCTCGACCAGCAGTTTGGTCGCGGCGGTCTCAGAGAGGATGTAGGCGCCGGCCTCTTCGGCTTTCTCAGCGAGGAAGCGGCCGAGTTTCGAGACCGAGGTGACGTAGTTGCCGTGGTTTTTGAAGTTCGGCGGCATCGGCTTCAACGGCAGCGCCGCCTTCGAGGTGAGGAGGTAGACCGCGTCCTTGGTTACCTCCTGGTAGACCGGCCACTCCTCCTTCGGCAGGTCGGGGAACAGCTCTTCCATCGCCGAGGGCTTCATGTTCGCCCCCGAGAGCAGATGCGCTCCAGCGACTTTGCCCTTCTCGATCACCGCAACCGGGACTTCGCCCAGCTTCTCGGTCAGCTCCGGCTCGTTCTCGAGCAGCTGCAGGAGCTTGTTGGCGCAAGCGAGACCCGCGGGCCCGCCGCCGACGATCGCAACCCCTACCTCGATTCGATCCTCGGGCGCGTCGGTCGGCGGACCGACGACGTCGTTGGAGTCGAATGGGGGCGGGAACTCAGCAGGTGCGACGGCGGGCATGGAGGCTCCTTTCAGCCCTTCTTGGCTTTGATCGCCTCGGTCAGCTTGGGGACGATCTTGTGGAGATCGCCGACCACGCCGAGGTCCGAGAACTCGAAGATCGGCGCGTTCGGGTCCTTGTTGATCGCAAGGATGTTCTCCGAGTTCTGCATTCCGACCTTGTGCTGGATCGCCCCGGAGACGCCGGCGGCGAGGTACAGCTTCGGCGCCACCGTCTTCCCGGTCTGGCCGATCTGGGCCGCGTAGGGGTACCAGCCCGCGTCAACCACGGCGCGGGTCGCGGCGACAGCGCCGCCCATCGAGTCGGCCAGCTGCTCGCAGAGCTCGAAGCCCTCTTTGGCGCCGAGACCGCGGCCGCCGCCGACGAGGATGTCGGCGTCCTCGATGTTGACGTCGGCGCCGCGCTGCTCGCCGCGCTGGACCAGCTTCGCCTTGCTCGACCACTCGGAGAGCTCGACGTCGACGTCGACAACCTCAGCCGTGCCGCCGGACTCCTTGGTGTCGAAGGCGTTGAGGCGGCCGATGATGATGCCGGGCTCGGAGACGTAGCCGACGTCGGCGATCTCGGAGTCCTGCAGGATCGGCCGCTCGACGACCAGTTTCCCGCCGTCGACCTTGACCGCAGTGACCTCCATCGTCACGCCGGCGTTGAGGCGGGCGGTGAGGCCGGCGCCGATCTCGAAGCCGAGCAGACCGCCGCCGAACAGTGCGTAGGAGATGCCGTTCTCCTGGATGACCTTGGCCATCGCATCGACGATCGGCTGCGCCAGGCCCTCCGGCACGCTCTTGGCCCGGTAGACCTTGGCGGCGCCGTAGTTGCCGAGCGAAGCGCAGGCATCGTCGGCGATGTCACCGACCACCAGCGCAGCGGCCTCGCCGCCGACTTCGCCGGCCAGCTTGGCCGCCTCGGAGATCGCCCCGAGTGAGTTCTTGTTGAAGTTGCCCTCGTCGTCGTGGAGGGCGTAAACCAGAATCCCTGCCATCTAGATCAGCTTCCTCTCGTCGAGCCAAGCGACGATCTTTTCGACCGTCTCGTTGGTGTCCTCGTCCTCGATGATCTCGCCCGCTTCCTTCGCCGGCGGCGGGTTCAGGCCGAGGACTTTGGTCTTGGAACCGCCCTCGCCGACCTGGCCGGCCTCGATGCCGACGTCTCCGGTCGCTTTCGAGTCAAGCGGTTTCTTTTTCGCGCCCATGATCGCTTTCAGGCTCGGGTAGCGCGGCTCGTTGATCGCGTCACCGACGCTGATCACGGCCGGCAACTCGACCTCGACGGTGTCGTAGCCGTACTCGGCCTGACGCTCGCAGCGCAGTTTGCCGTCGGTGACGTCGATCTGGATCACCTGGGTCAGCGAGGGCATCTTCAGGTGGTCGGCGACAACGGCGCCGATCGTGTAGCACTCGCCGTCATCGGACTGTTGGCCCAGCAGGACCAGGTCGGGGTTCTCCGACTCGAGCACCTTCGCCAGCGCATAACCGGTCGCACAGACGTCAGAGCCGGACAGCGCGTCGTCGGAGAGGTGGACCGAACGGTCGGCGCCGAGGGCGACGGCCTTGTGCAGCGCGCGGACCGCGGAACTCGGGCCCATCGTCACCGCCACGACCTCCTCGACCGGGATCGCGCCACCCTCCTTGATCTGCATGGCCGCCTCGAGGGCGTGCGTGTCGAAGGGGTTGAGGTTTTTCTCGCCGCCGCGGTCCAGTCGCATCGTGCTTGGGTCGATGCGCTTCTGAACGGCGGCGTCCGGGACCTCCTTGACCAGGACGCAGATCTTCAAAACAAAGCCTCCTTGGGGACGATTCTCAGGTCTTCGCGGGGCGCGATCTTAACGGCTCGCCGCGGTTGACTGACGAGTCAATCAAGATGATACCCGGATCGGTCGGACCTATGCACCGATCAGTGTCGAATGTCACGGACCGCGCGCAGCGCGGTTTGCGCTCAGCCCTCGGCGTGGCGGGCGGTCGCCCGCTCCTGGATGAACTCGACGATGTCGTCGGTTCCAGAACCGGGGGTGAAGACCTCGGCGACCCCGAGCTGCTTTAGCTCGGGGATGTCGTCGGCCGGGATCGTGCCGCCGACGGTGACGAGGACGTCGTCGACGCCCTGGGCCTTCAGCAGCTCGACAACTTTCGGGACCAGGGTCATGTGCGCCCCGGAGAGGATCGAGAGGCCGACGGCGTCGGCGTCCTCCTGGATCACCGTCTCGGCGATCTGCTCAGGGGTCTGGTGCAGTCCCGTGTAGATCACCTCCATGCCGGCGTCGCGCAGGGCGCGGGCGATGATCTTGGCGCCGCGATCGTGCCCGTCGAGACCGGGCTTGGCGACGACGACGCGGATCTTGCGTGCGGTAGCTGCCTCCATCCGGCCCGGAACCCTAGCGGGGGCGAAGCCGCCGCGGGGGCGGCACCCGGCGGCGGGCGGCAACTCGCGTAGCGCCGAAGCCGGCGACCGTGGCGAGGAAGGTGACGGCGAGGGCGACGAGGCGGCGGCCGAGGCGCTCGAAGCGCAGCGTCTGCCAGCCCTCCTCGCGGGCGATCGCCGCCAGTGGCGGGTCGGGGTTGACGGCGACGGGGTTGCCGACGGCGCGCAGCATCGGCAGGTCAGAGAGCGAATCGGAGTAGGCGTAGGACTCCCCCAGCTCGATCTCGTGCCGGGCGGCGAATTCCTCCATCGCCGTCACCTTGCCCTCGCCGTAGACGAAGGGGCCGTCGAGGCGGCCGGTGTAGCTGCCCTCGGCGTCGACCTCGTAACGGGTGCCGATGCCGCCGTCCATGCCGAGTACGTGGGCGAGCTGCTCGACGACGCCGTTGCCGGCGGCGCTGACGATGAAGGTCGGCCGACCCGCGTCCTGGTGGGCGTAGACCTCATCCAGCATCTGCGGGAAGACGCGGGGCAGGATCGCCGCCATCACTTCCGGGCCCATGCGATCGATCGTCTTTGCCGGCAGGCCGCGGATCAGCTCCCGGGCGACTTTCAGCACCTCGGCGGTGCGCTCGTCGGTGGTGCCGCGAAGGCGGTAGCGCAGGTGCTCCCAGCCCCAGCTAACCAGCAGCCGGCGGCTGACGACGCCCTGCTTGGCGGCGATGCGGGCGAACTGCATCCCGCTCGACCCCGCCATCAGGGTCTTATCCAGATCGAAGAAAGCGGCAGCCCGCGGCGCGCTCTCGCTCGCGGGCTGCTCGCTCAAGATCAGCCTCCGTTGACCTCGACCACGATCGCGTCGCCCTGGCCACCGCCAGAGCAGATCGCGGCGACGCCGAGGCCGCCACCGCGGCGGCGCAGCTCGTGGACGAGGGCGCCGACGATGCGGGAGCCGGAGGCGCCGATCGGGTGGCCGAGGGCGATCGCGCCGCCGTTGACGTTGACCTTCTCCTCATCGACGCCGAGCATCCGTACTGAGTTGAGGGCGACCGAGGCGAAGGCCTCGTTGATCTCCCAGAGGTCGACGTCCTCGGGGCTCTTGCCGATTTTCTCCAGCGCCTGCTTGGCGGCGTTGGCCGGGGTTTTCGCCAGATACGGGAAGTCGTCGGCGACGGTGCCGTAGGAGAGGATCCGCCCCAGCGGGGTCTTGCCTTCCTTCTCGGCCCACTCCTCAGAGGCGACGACGATCGCGCCGGCGCCGTCGTTGACACCGGGAGCGTTGCCGGCGGTGTGGGTGGCGTCGGGCCCGCCGATCGCCTTCAGCCCGGCCAGCGTCTCCAGGGTCGTATTGGGACGAATCGCCTCGTCGGCCTCGACCGTCGACTCGCCCTTCCGCGACTTGACGGTGACGCCGACGATCTCGTCGGCGAGGCGGCCGGCTTCGGTCGCCTCGTGGGCGAGCCGGTGGGAGCGCTCGGCGAAGCGATCCATGTCGACGCGGGTGATCTCGAGCTCGTTGCCGACCTCACTCGCCTCGTTGATCATCTGCTTTTCGGTGAAGGGGTTGGTGAGCCCGTCGTGGGTCATCGCGTCAAGCGCCTGGACGTCGCCCATCCGGAAGCCGAAGCGGGCGTTGGGCAGGAGGTAAGGCGCCTGGCTCATCGACTCCATGCCGCCGGTGACGGCGACGTTGGTGTCGCCGGCGCGGATCGCCTGGTCGGCGAGGCCGAGCGAGCGCATGCCCGAGGCGCAGACCTTGTTGATCGTCTCCGAGGGGACCTCCTTCGGGATGCCGCCCTTGATCTGGGCCTGGCGCGAGGGGATCTGGCCCTGGCCGGCCTGCAGGACCTGGCCGAAGACGACCTGCTCGACCTGCTCGGGGGCGACGCCGGAGCGGTCCAGAGCGGCCTCGATCACGGTGCCGCCGAGGTCGGTGGCGTCGAGGGAGGAGAGACCGCCACCCATCTTTCCGAAGGGGGTACGCGCGGTTCCAAGAATCACTGAGCTGGGCATCTACTGCCTTTCCTTTCCGAAGTTCGCCGACCTGGCCCCTGTCCGCCAGGTCCAGCGGGTGACGATACCGACAGGGCAACGTAAACTCGCGGCCGATGAAGGTCGAGGTAAAGCAGGCGGGGCTGGCCGATTGCGGCGCCGAGCTGCTTGCGGTCGGGCTCTTCGAGGGTGGCGAGCTGCCGGAGGGGGTTGCCGCTGCCGCCGGCGCTGACGACGTCCGTCCCGGCTTCAAGAAGCTCTCGCTGCTGCGTCCCGACGGCTTCCCGGCGGTGCTCGTGGTCGGCCTGGGCAAGCGCGAGGAGATCGACGCCGAGAAGCTGCGGGTCGCTGCTGCCGTCGCCGCCAAGGAGGCGGCGCGGATCGAGGCCGGCTCGTTGGCCTGGGCGCTGCCGGAGGCGCCCGAGTCCGCCGCGGCCGCCGAGGCGCTCGTCAGCGGCACGGTCCTCGCCTCCTACCGCTTCGACCGCTTCAAGTCCGGCGACGGCGACGATTCGCCCCGGCTGGAGACGCTGACGCTGCTCGGCCCCGCCGAGATCGAGAACGTCGTCACGATTGCGCGGATCGCCGCCGAGGCCCAGAACCGGGCTCGCGACCTCCAGCTCACCCCCGCCAACGTCGCCACCCCGACCTACCTCGCCGAGCGTGCCGAAGAGATCGCCGCCGGCTCGGACTCGCTCTCTGTCGAGGTCCTCGGCCGCGCCGAGCTCGAGCAGAAGGGGATGGGCGGCATCCTCGCCGTCAGCCAGGGCGGGCCGCAGGAGCCGAAGCTGATCGTCCTCCGCTACAGCGGCGGCGGCTCCGGCCAGACCCTCGCCTACGTCGGCAAGGGCGTCACCTTCGACACCGGCGGCATCTCGCTCAAGCCCGGCGCCGGGATGCAGGAGATGAAGATGGACATGTCCGGCGCCGCCGCGGTGCTGGAGGCGACCGCGGCGATCGCCGAGCTGGGGCTGGCGCTCGAGCTGATCGCCCTCGTCCCCACTACCGAGAACATGCCTTCCGGGACCGCGATCAAGCCCGGCGACATCATCACCCAGTACAACGGCAAGACGGTCGAGGTCAACAACACCGACGCCGAGGGCCGGCTGATCCTCGCCGACGCCCTCGCCTACGCGGTCGAGCTCGGGGCCGAGCGACTGGTCGACATCGCGACCCTGACCGGCGCGGTCGAGATCGCCCTCGGCTCGACCTACGCGGGCCTGATCTCCAACGACGACGACCTCGCGGCGGCGGTCACCGAGGCCAGTGAGACGACCGGCGAGCTCTCCTGGCGGCTGCCGCTGCACCCCGAGTACAAGGAGCTGATGAAGGGGACGGTCGCCGACCTCTCCAACCTCGGCAAAAAGCGCAAGGCCGGGACGATCACCGCCGCCTCCTTCCTCGAGGAGTTCGTCGGCGAGACGCCCTGGGCGCACCTCGACATCGCCGGCAGCGCCTGGGACATCGGCCGCGCCTATGTCGGCAACGAAGCCAACGGCTTCGGCGTGCGGCTCCTGGTCGAGCTCGCGCGCCACAGCGTCTCCTAGGCCTCTCCGAGGATCATGCAGGTGGCGACGCCGTGGGCAAGCAGCTTGCCGCTGTCGGCGGCGGTCAGCGTCGCCTCCGAGGTCGCCTGTTTTCGGCCGCGGTAGAGGACGGTCGCCTCGCAGAGGACGCGGCCGGTGTCGCGGGTGATCGGGCGCACGAACTTCGCCTCCAGCCCGAGCGAGGTGTAGCCGACGCCGGCCGGCAGCGTGGTGTGGACGGCGCATCCGAGGGCTGAGTCGAGCAGGGTCGCGGCGTAGCCACCGTGGACGACGCCGATCGGGTTGTAGTGCTCCTCGCCGGGTTCGCCCTCGAAGACCACCCTCCCCTCCTCCAGCTCGACCGGGCGCAGCCGCATCGTCACCGCGATCGGCGGCGGCGGCATCTGGCCGGTGACGACCGCGGTCATGTACTCCATCCCGGTCATCGTCGCCCCGGCTGCCGCGGTCGGCACCGGGTCCTGCCAGACCAAGGTGCGGCTGCGGGAGTTATCCGGGTCGGACGCCGCGAAGGCTTCCGCGACGTCCGCCGCCGTGCCTTCGGGCGCGGTCACCACGCCGTTGTCGCTCACCTGACCGAAAGCCTCTGGGCGTCGGCCGTGCGTCGCGGGCGCTGCCTGCTCGCGGGGTAGTGCAGGTCGGCGCTGATCTCCGCCTCGCTGATCGCGATCCGCGGACCCTTCGGGCGCCTGTGCCTATGTCGTGGAATCAGCCTCATCTGGGCCTCCAATCGGACTAGGTTGCATCAAGCAACTCTGGACAGCCGGAGCCTACCGTGGTCAGTTGCTTGATGCAACCTAGTGTGCGAAGATTCACACGTGCTCCGTCGCGATTACCCCGCCCTCGACTGCTCGGTTGCCAAGGCGCTGGAGGTCATCGGCGAGCGCTGGTCGCTGCTGATCGTGCGCTCGGTGATGCACGGCAACCGCCGCTTCGGCGAGATGCAGGAGTCCCTCGGCATCGCCCGCAACGTGCTCTCAGCGCGCCTGCAGCGGCTGATCGACGAAGAGATCCTCGAGCGCCGCGCCTACCAGGAGAACCCGCCCCGCTACGAGTACTTCCTCACCCAGAAGGGCCTCGACCTCTGGCCCGCCCTGATCGCCCTCCTCCACTGGGGCGAGCGCTACTCCCCCGCCCCCGCCGGCCCCCGCCGCTTGATCGTCCACAAGCAGTGCGGCGGCACCGTCAGCGAGCGCGGCATCTGCGAAAGCTGCGGCAAGGTGCTGACGGCGCGCGACGCGAAGCAGATGCCGGGACCGGGCGCCGAGGCAGAGGCCGACGCGCTGACGACGGCTGTTTAGCGTTCAGGCGCCTTTTCGCCGAGCGGGCGCTACGTTGTTAAGCAACCAGCGGGCAACTAGGAGGACGTATGGCGACGGCGGCTGAGCTTCAGGTCAAGGACAGGATCTTCATCGGTGGCGAGTGGGTCGAGCCCAGCGGCGCCGATCCGATCGAGGTGGTGAACCCGACCACCGAGGAGGTAATGGGGACGGTGCCGGGCTGCACTCCCGTGGACGCCGACCGTGCGGTCGCCGCCGCCCGTGAGGCGTTCGAGTCCTGGTCGCAGACCCCGCGCGAGGAGCGGGCCCGCTTCATTGCCACGATCGCCGAGGGGCTGAACGAGCGGGCCGACGAGATCGCCGCGACGATCTCCCAGGAGCTGGGGATGCCGCTGAAGCTGAGCCGGATCATTCAGGTGGGCCTGCCGGCCTCGCAGTTCGCCTCGATGCCGAAGCTGATGGAGGAGGTCGCCTGGGAGGAGGAGATCGGCAACTCGCGGGTACTGCGGGAGCCGATCGGCGTCCTCGGCGCGATCACCCCCTGGAACTACCCGCTGAACCAGATCGCCGCCAAGGTCGCCCCCGCCCTCGCCGCTGGCTGCACCGTTGTCTTGAAGCCGAGCGAGGTGACGCCGCTGAACGCCTTCCTGCTGGCGGAGGTCGTCGAGGCCGCCGGCCTCCCCGCCGGCGTCTTCAACCTCGTCACCGGCACCGGCCCCGTGGTCGGCGAGGCGATCGCCGCCCACCCCGGCGTCGGCATGGTCTCCTTCACCGGCTCGACCCGCGCCGGCCGCCGCGTCTCCGAGCTCGCCTCGGCGACGGTGAAGCCGGTGGCGATGGAGCTCGGCGGCAAGTCGCCGAACGTGATCCTCGACGACGCCGACCTCGAGCGGGCGGTGCCCGACGGGGTCGCCAAGTGCTTCCTCAACAGCGGCCAGACCTGCAGCGCCCTGACCCGGATGCTGGTCCCACGCCAGCGCCTCGCCGAGGCCGAGGAACTGGCCAAGTCCGCGGCCGAGACCTTTACGCCGGGGGACCCGTTCGAGTCCTCCACCCGCCTCGGACCGCTCGTCTCCGAGGTCCAGCGCGAGCGCGTCCGCGGCTACATCGAGAAGGGCGTCGAGGAGGGAGCGCGGCTGCTGACCGGCGGCGCCGAGCCGCCCGAGGGCCTCGGGCGCGGCTTCTTCGTCCGCCCAACCGTCTTCTCCGAGGTCGAGCCGGAGATGACGATCGGCCAGGAGGAGATCTTCGGCCCGGTCTTAGCGATCCAGCCCTACGAAGGCGAGGAGGATGCGGTCCGGATTGCCAACTCGACCGATTACGGGCTCGCCGGCGGCGTCTGGTCGGGCGACGAGGAGCGGGCGATCGCCGTCGCCCGCCGCATCCGCACCGGCCAGATCGAGATCAACGGCGGCGCCTTCAACCCGCTGGCGCCATTCGGCGGCTACGGCCAGTCGGGCCACGGCCGCGAGAACGGCCGCTACGGGATCGAGGAGTTGCTGCAGGTCAAGAGCCTGCAGCTGTAGGGCCTACGCTCCCAGTCCGCCAGCAAGCACCTCCGAGGAGGTCAGCTTCCCCTTGACGAGCCCTTCCTGGTGCATCCATTCGAGCAACTCTTCGGTGCTGTCAGCGTCAACGATCCCGGTCGTTGAGAGCAGCGGCAGCGTTTCCCCCACTTCAGCCTTCCTTGCCTGAGGATCGGTCTCGGGGTTGGCTTCGAGGTCTTCCTGCAACACCTCGACGGCGGCAGCAGGGTCGTCAACCGCCGCATCGACTCCCCTCACCACCGCGGACATGAAGTCGCGGACCAGCCGCGGGTCTTCGGCGACCCGGTCCGCGCGCCCAACTACCACGAGCTCTTCGTAATCGGGGCCGCCAAGTGACCGCAGGCGCGTCACTTCCGGGCTCTCCCCCCGTGCCTCCAACTCAACCCCCTCCTGATTCCAGGAACCGAGGATGGCGTCGGCGCGACCATCGAGCAGGGACGGGACCAACTCATAACCGACGCGCCTAAGCCGCACATCGTCAAGGGCTAGGCCCTCCTTTCTCAGCACGCTCTCGAGGAATCCTTCTTCGAACGGCAGGCCGGCGATGGCGATCCTCTTGCCCTTCAAGTCGGCAACGGACCGGATCCCCGACCCCGGCAGCCAGATCAACGACATGGTCGGCTGGGAGATCAGACTGCCGACGGCGACGACCTTGACCCCTTCTGCCCGCGACATCGCCGCCTGGGGCAACCGCGTCACTCCGAAGGCGCTGGATCCGGAGGCCACATAGGCGATCGACCGGATCGGAGCAGCGGGGGCGAGCACCGTGGCGCTGATGCCAGCGTCGGCGAAGAAGCCGCGCTTCTCGGCCATCAGGATGCCGAGATCAGACGCGCTCTCCAGTCCCTCCACGGTGACGAACACGTCGCGCGGCGGACCCGACCACCTGGGCGCCGGCCTGGCATCTCCATCTCCCCGAGCCTTCGCGCTCTCGCCCCCTCCCCCTCCACAACCGGCGACGAGCAGGGCGGTGAAGGCGAGCAGGCAGAGAAGACGGACCGATTTCACCGCCCAAGTCTAAATCTCTCTGACTAATGAGGCGGCGCTGCAGTGATGCTGCCCTCTTCGCGGCTGGCGACGAGGGCAGCGCGGCCGACCTTCTCGCCGATCCCGAAGTGGGCGCAGATCGTCAGCTCGTGCTCGCGCCGCAGAGGCCGGGTCGGGTCGACGACCGGGGCGCTGCGGATCGCGTCGCCCTCCTGGGCCACCCAGACGCCAAACGGGGCGCCGGCGCAGTTGGAGACGGGAAGGGCGACGACCCGGGCGCGGCGGCGGCGGCCGAGGCGGGCGATCAGCCAGGCCGGCTCGCCGCTCTCGGCGTCGACGTAGAGGCCCTGGACCTCGCCGACCGAGGAACCGCTCAGCTCGGCGACCTCGGCCCCGAGCCAGCCCATCGCCTCGGCGGCGGTGGGTCGATCGCCCTCAGTCATCCACATGCCTAATCAGCAGCTCACTCGCCGCGGTCGCGGGGTCGAGCTCGCGGCGCACGACCCGGTCGAGCAGGTCGGCCGTCGCCGGGTCCTCGGAGACGGTCTGTTCGAGGCGGCGGCGCATCCGCGAGGTGGCGATCCCGAGCACCTCGCTGCGGAGGTTGCGGGCGCGGCGCTCGGCCAGCGTCCCTTTCTCCTCGATGAACTCGCGGTGCTCCTTGATCTTCACCGCCAGCTCGTCAACCCCCTCGCCGCGGGCCGCCTCGGTGCGCAGGATCGGCACCTTCCAGCCCTCGGGGTCCTGGGAGAGCGCGAGGACGCCGCGCACCTCGCGGACCATCGTGTCGGTCATCGGGTGATCGGCCTTGTTGACGACGATCACGTCGGGAATCTCCATCACGCCGGCCTTCAGCGCCTGGATCGAGTCACCGGAGCCCGGCATCAGCGCCAGCACAATCGTGTCGGCGTGGTCGACGATGTCGATCTCCGCCTGGCCGACGCCGACGGTCTCGATCAGGACGTCGTCTTTGCCGGCGGCGTCCATGATCAGCGCCACCTGCAGCGCCGCCTCGCTGAGGCCGCCGAGGGCGCCGCGCGAGGCCATCGAGCGGATGAAGACGCCCTGGTCGAGGAAGTGGTCGGAGAGCCTGATCCGGTCGCCGAGCAGGGCACCGTGGGTGAACGGGCTAGAAGGGTCGATCGAGAGCACGGCGACCTCGCGCTCGGCTTTGCGCAGCTCCCCCGTCAGCGCTCCGATCAAGGTGCTCTTGCCGACCCCCGGAGGGCCGGTGAAGCCGATGATCCGCGCCTTGCCGGTACGCGGGTAGACCTCACGGACCAGCTCCCAGCCGGCCGGGTCGTCGGACTCGATCAAGGTGATCGCCCGCGCCAGCGCCCGCTTTTCGCCTGCGACGAGGCGCTCGGCGAGCGGGGCGGTTTTGGCGGCGTCGGCCAAGGCCGGGCCAGTCTAAGAGGCGCCGTCTAAAGTTGCCCCGCCGTGCTCCGCTTCCTGGCCCGCAATCGGATGCTGAGACCGCGCTACGCGCGGCTCTTCTGGCGCTACCTCTGGCGCCGCCTGCTGACGCCCGCCGGTTGGCGCTGGCGCTCGGACGGTCCCTTCTTCCTCGGCCGAGGGCTGGAACTGAAGATCGAGCCGCGCGGTGAGATCCGTTTCGGTCGCTTCGTCTGGATCGGCGACGGGACCAAGATCCGCTGCCACGAGGGTGTGGTCGAGGTCGGCGCGAAGACGGTGATGGGCCAGGAGTGCACGATCTCGGCCTACCAGCGGGTGCGGATCGGCGAGGAGTGCGTGATCGCCGACCGGGCGATGTTCATCGACTTCGACCACGGCATCGTCGAGGTCGAGCGGCCGATCCGCTCGCAGGGCATCTACAAGCGTGATGTCGAGGTCGGCAACAACGTCTGGATCGGTTACGGGGCCTGCATCCTCCGCGGCGTCAGCGTCGGTGACAACTCGGTGATCGGGACCAACTCGGTCGTCACCAAGGACGTGCCGGCCAACGCCGTCGTCGGCGGCATCCCGGCGCGGATCATCCGCATGCGCGAGGCGCCGACGGAGCTGCGCTGGGGGCGGCCGGTGGAGCCAGACCCGGGGGCCTGGACGACGATGCAGCCGCCCCACCTGGCAGAGCACGGCGAGTAGGGAATCGCCGCGCCGGGTAGGCGGGGGCATGCCCGACTCAGAAGAGAAGCTCGACGAGAAGGAGGCGGTCAAGCGCCTCAACGCCGCCCTCGAGCTGCAGTACCGCTCTGCGCTGCAGTACTCCCTTACCGCATCCAGCCTGACCGGGATCGAGGCCCAGGCGCTGGGATCGCATTTGACCGGGTTCGGAGATTTGGAGCTGGCCGACGCCCGGCGCCTGGTTGAGAAAATCGTCTCCTTCGGCGGCGATCCGACGACGAAGGTCGCCGAGCTCCGCTTCGACAGGAACGCCAAGAGCGCCCTGCGCTGGCTGGCCGAGTGCGAGGAAGCCGCCGTCGAGGCGCTGCAGGAAGCGATCGAGCCGACCGGCCGCGACGGCCGCTCGGAGGCGCTCGAGCATCTGATGGAGCACCTGATCCTGCGCAAGCAGACCCAGGTCGACTTCCTCAACCGCACCGTCGCCTGAGCCGAGACTCTTCGTCTGCAAGAAGCCTGTCAGCTTTGATGCCTATTGTCTGGCTGACAATGAATGTCCGGCGACAAGCTGTCTGCATGGCCCCTGACGGGAGAATCCGATCCGAGGAGGTCGCGACCAAGTTCGGCCGCAACCTCTACCGCTGCCGGCGCCGGGCGGCAATGTCGCAGGAAGAACTGGGAACGCTCTCCTCGCTGCACCGGACCGAGATCGGGATGCTCGAGCAGGGGACCCGCCTCGCCCGCGTCGACACGCTGATGAAGCTGGCCGGGGCTCTCTCGGTCTCCCCCCTGGAGCTGCTCGACGGCATCCACTGGGTCCCGGGTAACAGCCCCGAAGGCAGCTTCAGCATCACCGACCGCAGCCTCGCCCGCCGCCGGCGCGACGGCTGCTAGGCGGTCTTGGCGCCGGCCAGTTCGGCGTAGACGACCGCCGTCTGCTCGGCGACGTCGCCCCAGTCGAAGCGACGTAGGTGCTCGTAGGCTTCGGCGACGAGACGGCGGCCGAGCTCGTCGTCGGAGAGGACGCGGATCGCCACCTCGGCCAGCGCTTCGGGGTCGTGGGCACGGAAGCGCAATCCCGCTTCCTCGTGGGGGACGACCTCGCGGAGGCCGCCGGTGTCGGCGACGATGCAAGGGCAGCCGGAGGCCATCGCCTCCAGCGCGACGAGGCCGAAGGGCTCGTAGATCGAGGGGACCACGGTGAGGTCGGCGATCCGGTAGAGCGAGTGGAGGACGTCGTCGCCGATCCAGCCGAGGAAGGTGCCGTGCTCCATCAGCCCGAGCTCACTCGCCTGGCGCTTCAGTTCGGCCTCGTGGGTGCCGGAGCCGGCGACGAGGAAGCGCGTCCCCGGCGCCTCTTCGAGCACCCGCGGCATCGCCTCCAGCGCCAGCTGGAAGCCCTTCTCGTAGACGAGGCGGCCGATCAGCAGGACCAGCTTCTCGTCCGGTGTGGCGAACTCGGAGCGCAGGCGGGCCAGGTCCTCGGCGGGCTGGTCGGGCAGGTCGTCGGGGTCGATCCCGTTCGGGATCACGGTCACGCGCTGCTCCTCGACACCGAAGATGTCGGCGACCTGTTCGCGCATGTAGTGGGAGCAGGTGATCACCCGCTGGGAGCGGTTGGTGATCCAGCGCTCGACCCCGTGGATATAGGTCTGCGGGTGCTTGTCGACCCAGCCCTGGTGGCGGCCGTACTCGGTCGCGTGGATCGTCGTCACCAGCGGCGCGTCGAAGCGCTTGGCGAGGTGGTCGCAGGCGTTGGCGACGAGCCAGTCGTGGCCGTGGACGAGGTCGAAGCTGTAGCGGTCGCCGAGCTCGACCCCGGCGGCGAGCATGTCGGAGTTCATCCGCTCGACCCAGGCGACGAACTCGCCGAGGTCGGTCGGCCGTTTCGGCTCGCGGATGCGGTGGATGATCACCCCGTCGCGGTTCTCCTGCGCAGGCGACTCCTCTCCCCCGCGGGTCAGCACGTGGACCTCGACCTCGCGTTCGACCAGCGCCTCGGAGAGCTTGCGGACGTGGCGGGCCAGGCCACCCTCGATCAGCGGCGGGTACTCCCAGGAGAGGATCAGGACGCGGGTCAAGTTCGGTGGCTGGTCAGGGCTCCAGCAAGGGAGCGATGCTGAGGTCCGGGGCGAGGGAACGCATATGCGGGTTGGTGACGCGGGGGTGGGTGGCGCGGTCGCAGTCTATGGCCTCCAACAACGCCTGTGAGTGATCGGTGGCCCGCTGCCAGGCGTAGTCGCCCGCCTGCTTGCGCTGGTCGAGGAAGGCCCAGTCGCTCGACTGCAGGGCGAGGAGCTCGCGGCTCGCCCGCGCCAGGCGCTCGCCGCGGAGGCCGCCAGAGACCGCTCGCAGCAGCCGCAGCTCCGCCCGCCGGGCGCCCCAGGCGAGGTCGGCCACTGCGGGCGAATCCCAGGTGTGGAGGTTCTTGTCCTCGCCCCAGGTCGAGGCAAGGAGGGGACGCTCGACCGGCTCGTGCTCAGCCAGTGCCTGCGGCACGGTGAGGAGACGCACTCCCGCGGCCTCGGCTCCATCGAGGACGGTCCGCAGCCAGATCGGCCCCTCCGACCACCAGTGGCCGAGCAGCTCGGTGTCGATCGCGAAGACGAGGAGACCGCGGCGATCGCGGCTATCAGCGTAGGTGCGGAGCCGCTCGGCGGCGGCGGCAAGAAACTCCTCGCCCTGGCGACGCGCTGCCGCCTCGGCCGCGGCCGGGTCGTAGGCGCCGCCGCCGACCTTCCAGATCCGGATCCCGCGCAGGGATTTGCCGGCGAACTGGGCGTGGGCTGGGTCGGAGGGGTAGCCATCGAGGGACCAGAGCCAGGAGATCGCCTCCCAGTCGATCGGCAGGGCGACCGGGCCGGCCTCGGTCGCAACCGGCACCAGGGCCTCCAACGGCTCGGTGTGGGCGCTCTGGTCGATGCAGAACCAGCGCACGCCGTTTTCCGCCAGTCGCCACTCCAGGCCGGGCGCGTAGGCGCACTCCGGCAGCCAGAAGCCGCCGTCCCAGCCGAAGCGGCGGCGGTGGGAGCGGATCCCGGTCTCAAGCTGGAGGCGCAGCCCCGGCCGCGTCGCCAACAGCGGCAGCACCGCGTGGGTCGCGGCCGAGGTGGCGAGGGCAATCCGTCCCTCGGCCGCGGCCCGCTGGAAGGGCGCGAGCGGGTCGCCGCCAGCGGCGTCGAGCAGCTCCAAAGCGTGCGAGTAGCGGCGCTGCTCCCCTTCGCAGGCGGCGCGGCACTCCTCGGGCACCTGCGGCAGGTCGGCTTCGGCGGCGCCGATCCGCCACTCGACCAGGAAGCGCCGCAGGCGCTCGGCAGCGCCGGCGTCCTCGAGCTGGTCGGCCAGCACCGGCGTCACGGTCATCGTCAGGTCCCGCGCCATCTCCAGGACGGGCAGGTAGGAGCGGATCACCGCGTCGAACAGCCACTCCTCGCCGAAGGGATAGGTGCCGAAGCCCTCGACGTAGGGCATGTGGCTGTGCAGGACGATCGCCAGGTCGCCGGCGGTCCCCTCCCGGGCCATTACCCGGCGTGGCAGACCGCGAGGAAGTCGAGGGCGCGGTCGAGGTCGCCGGCGCGCAGGCTGAAGTCGGCGGCGGAGATCGCCGGGGTGAAGCGGTCGTAGAAGGGCTTGGTCAGCCGCAGCCGTTTGTGGACGGCGTCCCAGCCGAGCTTGATCGCTAACTCGTGCGCCCTCAGCTTGCGGGCGTGGAAGAGGCCGAGCATCTCGACCCGGGGGAAGTGGCCCTCGCAGAGCTCGCGGAACTCCTCGGCGCGGTACTCCTTCACGTGCCAGGGGTTGTCGGACTTCTCCGCCCCCGGCGGCGCCAGCGTCAGCAGGTTCGGGGTCGAGACGAAGGCGGTGCCGCCGGGCGCCAGCATCGACTTGAAGTGCTCGAGAATCGCCCCCGGATCCTGGACATGCTCGATCGTCTGCAGGAAGACGACGGCGTCGCAGGGCTCGCTGAAGGACTCGACCAAGTCGCGCTCGAAGCGCAGGCTCGGCCGCTGGTACCGAAGCCGCGCGTGCTCGTGCGCCTCGGGGTTGGCGTCGACCCCGACGACGCTCCCAGCGGTGCGGGCGAGGACGTCAGAGCCGTACCCCTCGCCACAGGCCATGTCGACGACCCGCTTCCCCCCAACCCGCTCGGCGATCCACTCGTAGACGACCAGATGGCGGCGGAACCAGTAGTTCTCCTCCGGCACGTCAGGCAGCGTCCGCTCGCCCGTCAGCGGCAGCGGCGGCACCCCGGGCGGCTGGTTCTCCTGGAGGTAGTGACGCTCCACGGGCCGGACGCTATTAGAGTTCCGCGCCATGCCGGCCTCCCCCACCGCCACCCATGACCACATCAAGGACGTCAACACCCGCTACCACGACGCGGCCGCCGAGGAGTACGACGCCAAGTGGGGCATCGACTTCGGCGAGGTCGGCCAGCGGCAGGTGCGGCTGAAGCTGGTCAAGGCGCTGGGCGGGAAGAAGGGCCGTTCATTCGGCGACGCGCTGGAGATCGGCTCGGGGACCGGCTACTTCTCGCTCAACCTCGTCCAGCTCGGGGTGATCGAGCGGCTGACCGCGACCGATATCTCGCCGGGGATGCTGAAGCGGCTGGCGGCGACCGCTGACGCGCTCGGGCTCGACGGCGTGACGACCGTGGAGACCGAGGCCGAGACGCTGCCCTTTGAGGACGAAAGCTTCGACCTCGTCCTCGGCCACGCCGTCCTCCACCACATCCCCGACCTCGACAAGGCCTTCGCTGAATTCCGCCGCGTCCTGCGGCCCGGCGGGATGATCGCCTTCGCCGGTGAGCCCTCCCGCTACGGCGACACCCTGGCGGCGCTGCCGAAGCGCGCCGGGCTGGCGCTGGCGCCGATCTGGCGCCGGGCGGTCGGCGCCGAGGAGCGCGCCGTCGCCGAAGGCGATCAGTCCCACGACCACTCGCTCGAGGCTGAGGTCGACGTCCACGCCTTCGCTCCCGCCGACCTCCGCCGCCTGCTCAAGAGTGCCGGCTTCGAGCAGCGACACGTCGGCGGCGAGGAGCTCCTCTCCAATGCCTGGGGCTGGGGCCTGCGCACGGTCGAGTCCAGCGCCGAGCCGGAATCGGTCTCCTTCCGCTGGCGCCGCTTCGCCTTCAACAGCTACATCGCCCTGCAGAAGGTCGACACCAAAGTGCTCGAGCCCTACCTGCCGGCCGAGCTCTTCTACAACCTGCTCGTCTCGGCGCGCAAGCCCGCTTAGCCATTGCGGTAGGGAGGGACGGGTGTCCCCTGGCCTTCCTGGGTTCCTCGCCGGGCGCGTGGCATCTCTCTGTGAGTGGTCAGTGCGAGGAACAGGACGCCGGTCGGCCAGGGGACACCCGTCCCTCCTTGCGACAGTCCCGAAGATTCGGATTTCATCGAGTCCGCGAAAAAGCTCGTATAGCGACGCTTTTCGCGGACTCGGTGATTAGCGGCCGCGGCCGCCCTCGCGGCGTTCGCCTGGGGCGCGGGCGCGGAACAGCTTCACCCGGTAGTCGAGGCCCTTGAGGCGGCGTTCGCCTACGTAGGAGTAGTCGAAGCCCTCGGCCGCTTCTTTCGTTGCCTCGTCGAGGACGACGCTGCCGGGGCGGGCTACGTTGGTGATGCGGCTGGCTAGGTTGACGGCGCGGCCGTAGTAGTCGCCGGACTGCGGCAGGGTCGGGCCGGAGGCGATGCCGGCGCGGAGCCAGGGGAACTGTTGGCCTTCCTGCTCGGCGGCGTGGATCAGCTCCAGTGCCGCTGCGACCATCGGCTCGGGCTCCGCTGAGACCAGCATCACCGCGTCGCCGATCGTCTTCACCAGGCGCACCGGGGGTTGGGCGACGGCGGTTGCCATCTCCTCCAGGCGCCCGGCGACCATGCCCAGCTCCTCGGGGGCGATCTCCTCTCCCAGCCGAGTGAACTCGACGAGGTCGGCGAAGCAGACGGTGAGATCGACGGCGCCGCCGATCTCCCCCGAAGCGAGGTCGGTGGCGCCGATCACGTCGCGGCGGATCTGTTCGAGCAGGTGCTGCTGCAGGGAGTAGACGACGGTCGGGCCAGCGAGCGGCAGCATGTACTCGGCGGCGGCGGCGAAGCGCAGGGCAACGTCGCGCTCGGTGTCGCCGGGCTGGGTCAGGGTGCGGATGATCAGCTCGCGATTGGCTTCGGCGATCCGCGCCGTCCCCATCCCGATCGTCCGCGCCACCTGCAGCATCCCGTCTTCGGGCAGGCCGAGCTCGAGGAAGCGTTTCATCGCCCGCGCCGCCTCGACGTCGGCGTCGGTGCCGAGGTGCTCGTCGGGGTCGGGAACCGGAATTCCCAGGGCGGAGCGGAAGCGGAGCAGCATCTCGAGGTCGATGTCAGCGATCCCGGCGACTTCGCGAGCGGTGTACCGCGGTCCTTGGCCGGCAACGGCTCGCTCCACCGGCAACAGCGTCAAGCGGTGCGACGCGACCGCCTCTTTCAGCTCCTCCAGCGTGCAGCCTTCACCGTGCAGCTGCTCGAGCAGCTCCAGCCGCGCCTGCCGCGCCTCCCCCTCGACACCGTCGAGCAGGCCCTCCGCCTCGAAGTCGATCTTCGGCCCCGCCGCCATCGGTCAGTCAGCGTATGCGACGGCGCCGCCGCGACGGGGGTCGCCGCCGCCGCTCAGCTCGCCCGTCGCGGGATCGCGGGAGACCGCTTGGACGCCCCCGAAGAAAAGGTTCAGCGAAGGCCAGCGGGCGACCTCCCAGCCGCGCTGCTCGAGGCGGTCGAGCGCCTCGTGGTCGACCCCCTTCTCCGCCTGGACGACGCCCTGCTCGAAGTGCAGGCGCGGCGCCTCCACCGCGGCCGCCACCGGGTAGCCCTGCTCGACCGCCCGCACCACCGTCTGCAGGATCGCCGAGCGGATCCGGTTGGAGCCAGCGCTGCCGAGCGCGAGGACGATCTCGCCGTCGCGGAGGACAACGGTCGGCGCCATCATCGAGGGGACGCGCCGTCCCGGCGTGATCAGGTGGAACCCGGCCGGGTTGAGGTCCTCCTCGCCGAGCATGTTGTTGAGGATGACGCCGGTGCCGGGAACCAGCACGCCGGAGCCCGAGCCGTTGGAGCAGGTGACGGTGGCGCAGTTGCCGTCGCCATCGAGGACGGAGATGTGGGTCGTCGAGCCGAGCAGGTCGGCGGCGGCGAGGTCGAGGCCGATCGGGTCGAGGAAGCCGACCTCCATCCCCTCCTTGTAGAGCGCCTCGGCGAAGGCGAGGTCGCGGCGGTCGTTGGCGGCCTCCATCGCCAGGACCAGCTGCTCGGGCCCGCTGCTGGAGCCGAAGCGCTCGAGCAGCCCAAGGGTGTAGGCGATCAGGATCCCCCCCGAGGACGGCGGCGGGTTGGTGAGGACTTCGGTGCCCCGGAACGGGGTGTCGATCGGCTTGCGCTCGATCGCCTCGTAGGAGGCGAGGTCGCCGGCGCCGATCAAGCCACCGTGGCCAACGACGAAGTCGCTGATCGCCGCCGCCACCTCGCCGCGGTAGAAGGTCTCGGCCCCCTCGGCGCCATAGCGTTCCAGCGCTTCGGCAAGTTCAGGGAAACGAAAGACGTCCCCCTCCGCCAGCGGCCGACCTTGCGGCGCGTAGAGCTCGCGGGTGCCCGGCATCCGCTCGTGGATCGGGGCAAGGATGTCGAGGATGTAGGCCTGGCCGCGATTGATCGGCGCCCCCTCGCGGGCAAGGCGCACCCCCGGTCCCACCAGCTCAGAGAGGGAGCGGGACCCGAACCGCTCGAGCGCATGGGCGAGGCCGGCGGCGGTTCCGGGCACTCCGCAGGAGGCCGGCCCGACATAGAACGTCTGCGTCGTCTCGGCGTCGAAGCGGACCGGGACCGGGACCAGCTCGGTCCCGCGCTCGACCCCGTCGAGCCCGGGGGCGGCGACGAAGAAGTCGATCAGGGTCGTCTCGCCACCCCGGTGAACCATCATGTGGCCGCCAGCCCCGAAGCCGGTCAGCGGGCTCTCGACCGCGAACGAGGCGAGTACCGCGCAGACGGCGGCGTCGACCGCGTTGCCGCCGTCGCGGAGGACCTCGGCGCCTGCCTCGGCGGTAAGCGGATGGCCGGCTGCGACGACCCCTCGCATGGGGCCGCGGCTCAGCCCGGGAGGAACTCTGGGACGTCGATGCCGAGCTCGCGGTCGCCGCCACGACCGCGGCGGCCGGACTCGGCCTCTTTGGTGCGGCGGATCGTCGGCTCGGCGGCGCGACGCTGCGGCTGGGCGCGGCCGTCGAAGCGGGTGGCGACGACGGTGACCCAAATCTGCTCGGAGAGCTCCTCGTCGACGTTGGCGCCGAAGATGATGTTGGCGTCGGGGTGGGCGGCCTCGCCGACCACCTTCGCGGCCTCGGAGACCTCGACCAGCGAGAGGTCAGCGCCGCCGGTGATCGAGAGCAGGATCGAGCGGGCGCCCTCCATCGAGGTCTCCAGCAGCGGCGAGGAGATCGCTTTTTCGGCTGCGAGGACGGCGCGGTCGTCGCCGTAGGCCATGCCGATCCCGAGCAGGGCCCGGCCGGCTTCGGACATGATCGAGCGGACGTCGGCGAAATCGAGGTTGATCACCGCGGGCAGGGTGACCAGGTCGGAGATGCCCTGGACGCCCTGGCGGAGGACGTCGTCGGCGACCTTGAAGGCCTCGACCATCGAGGTCTGCTGGTCGAGGACGTCGAGCAGGCGGTCGTTGGGGACGACGATCAAGGTGTCGACCTCGGCGGCGAGCTCCTCGATGCCCTTGTTCGCCTGGTCGCCGCGACGGCTGCCCTCGAAGCTGAACGGCTTGGTGACTATGCCGACGGTCAAGGCGCCGACCTCGCGGGCGAGGCGGGCGACGACCGGGGCGGCGCCCGAGCCGGTACCGCCGCCGGCACCGGCGGCGACGAAGACCATGTCGGAGCCCTTCAGCAGGCGCTTGATCTTGTCCTGCTCCTCGAAGGCGGAGCGGTGGCCGACCTCGGGGTCGGCGCCGGCGCCAAGGCCGCGCGTCTGCTCGTCGCCGATGTGGACGGTGACGTCGGCGACGCAGAGCTGCAGCGACTGAAGATCGGTGTTGACGGCCATGAACTCGACCCCGGGGATGCGGGCGTCGACCATCCGGTTGACCGCGTTGACCCCGGCCCCACCGACGCCGACGACCTTGATCACCGGCTGATGCGGCTCCCCACTACCCGGCGGCTCATACTCAGGCTCTTCCCGCCCGTAGCGCGGGTTTTCCGGCTGAAACTGCTCGCGCCGAGGAGCAGGCTCCTCACTGAAAACCCTCTTCAGCCGCTCAGGCGGAGACTCACTGGAAGACTCAATATTCCGCTCCGACCCCACAACCTCTTGGTCGTAAAGAGCGGGCGCCTCCCCCTGCTGAAGCGGAATTTCCGCCTGAGCAGCATCCTCAGCGGCATCTGCCGCGGGTGGCGACGATGGGCCGCTCCCGCCAGTTGGCGGGAGGGGACTATCGGAGACAGGACCCGCGGCCCGATCCCCTTCGTCCTGCACCTTTTTTGCCTCGGCCGGATCGTCCCGCCCGTACCGAGGCGCCTCCGGCGGATCAATCGGAGCGTCCTCGCTAGTGGACCGAAACAGGTCGGACAGCGGCCCCTCGCGCATGCTTGCGCGCTTGTTACGCCGAGCCATGGGACAGAACCTCCTTCGCCAGCTCCCGGTAGTAGTTCGCTGCGCTCGAGCCTGAATCGTACTTGAGCACGGAGGCGCCTTTGACGGGAGCCTCGGCGAACTTGATCGCCTTTTTGATCCGGGACTGGAAAACAAGGTCGCCGAAGTTCTCCTCGAGGATCTCCACCGCCTCCTTGGCGTGGATCGTCCGCGAGTCGAGCATCGTCGGCAGGATCCCCTCGATCTTGACGTCGGGGTTGAGGTTCTCCTGGATCATCCGCAGCGTGTTCTGAAGCTGGACGAGGCCGCGCATCGAGAGGTACTCGCACTGGACCGGGACGATCACCTTGTTCGCCGCGGTGAGGGCGTTGATCGTCAGCAGGCCGAGGCTCGGCGGCGTGTCGATGCAGACGAAGTCGTAATCGCCGGCGACCTCTTTCAGCGCTTTCTCGAGCGAGCGCTCGCGGCCGATCTTGGTGCTCATCGCGATCTCGGCACCGGCCAGATCGATCGAGGCAACGGCGACGTCGATCTCCCGTTTGACGATGATCTCGGAGATCGGGATGTCGTTGACGAGGACGTCGTAGAGGCTTTTCTCGACCTTGTCGGGGTCGATCCCCTGGCTCATCGTCAGGTTCCCCTGCGGGTCGAGGTCGATGCAGAGCACGCGGTAGCCGGACTCAGCAAACGCCACAGCCAAGTTCAGCGTCGTAGTCGTCTTCGCGACCCCACCCTTCTGGTTGGCGAAAGCAATGACCTCAGCAGTCTTAACCGGCGTCTCGTCCACCGCCTCCTTCTCAGCCAGGAAGTCAAGTCGAGTAGGCGCAATCAGATCAATCGCCTTCATCCGAGCATCGCCCCCATCCACCTCAGGGTCTTCAGCATTAAGAGCGGGCTCCTCAGCAACGTCCTCGGACGGCTCCTCCTCAACCACCACCTCGGTTGGCGGGAGGGGACCATCGGAGACAGGACCCGTGGCCCAACTCCCTTGGTCCCTATCCTCGTCCCTGATCTCGTCCCTCAGCGGCACAGCCTCTTCCATCTCCTGGAGCTCGTCGACCATAGGCGACTCCTCCTGGATCTCGACGGGGGCAGGCTTCGGCTTCTTGCGGCTTAAAAATCCCATTGCGCGGATATTCGTATGGGACCCCGCTTTTCCTGCCGGCCCCCGAAATTGCTAGGAATCAGCCAATCCCCGATCTCCTCGACAAGCGACTCGTAATCGTCACCGGCAAGGGTGGCGTCGGCAAGACGACGGTCGCGGTGGCCCTCGGCCTGCGCGCGGCGAGCGAAGGCAAGCGGACGATCGTCTGCGAGGTCTCCTCGCAGGAGAACGCCTCGCGGATGTTCGAGCACGCCTCCGTCGGCTTCCACGAGGTGGAAATGGAGGAGAATCTCTGGTCGATCTCGATCGACCCCGACGAGTCGATGCGCGAGTACGTGCTGCTGCAGCTGAAGGTACGGGCGATGCGGGACATGCTCTTCCGCAGCCGCATCTTCAACTACCTCGCCGCGGCGACCCCGGGCCTGAAGGAGCTGGTGACGATCGGCAAGATCTGGGAGCTGGCGCAGCTCGACCGCAAGGTCAAGAGCGGCCGTAAGTACGACTTGGTGATCGTCGACGCGCCGGCGACCGGCCACGGCGTCGGCTTCCTGCAGACGCCGCGCACCTTCGCCTCGATCGCCCGCGTCGGCCCGATCCACTCCCAGGCCCAGCAGCTCGACCGCTTCATCACCGACCACAAAAACACCGGCACTGCGATCGTCGCCCTGCCGGAGGAGATGCCGGTCAACGAGTCGATGGCGCTGGAGAAGGACCTGCGCGACGAGGTCGGGGTCGCGGTCGATCGCGTCTACCTCAACGGGCTCTACCCGGAGCGGTTCAAGAAAGAAGAGGCGGAGAAGCTGTCGGCACTGGCCGAGAGCGAGAACGGCGCCAGCCGGGCGGCGGCGCGGGCGGCGCTCTCGGAGTTCGGTCGCGCCCGCTCCCAGCGCCAGCAGCTGGCGCGGCTGAAGCGCGGCGTCGAGGCGCCGGTGAAATCGCTGCCCTTCCTCTTCGAGCCCGAGCTCGACGTCGAGGCGGCGCGCAAGCTGGCGGGGAAGCTCGGCTGATGGCCTCGCTGAACGAAGTCCTCGACGGCAAGTCGATCTGCATCTGCGCCGGCTCCGGCGGGGTCGGCAAGACGACCACCTCGGCCGCGATCGCGACCGGGATGGCGGCGCAGGGGCTGAAAGTCTGCGTGCTGACGATCGACCCGGCGAAGCGGCTGGCCGACTCGCTCGGGCTGGAGGAGCTCGGCAACGAAGCGCGCCGGGTCGACCCCGCCCTGATCGAGGAGCAGGGGGTCGAGATGAAGGGCGAGCTGTGGGCGATGATGCTCGACGCGAAGGCGACCTTCGACGAGCTGATCGCGCGCCAGGCGCCCGACGAGGAGTCCCGCGATCGGGTCCTCAACAACCGCATCTACCAGCAGATCTCCAGCGCCCTCGCCGGCTCGCAGGAGTACATGGCGATGGAGAAGCTCTTCGAGCTGCACACCGAAGGCGGCTTCGACCTGCTCGTCCTCGACACGCCGCCGACCCGCAACGCCCTCGACTTCCTCGACGCGCCGAAACGGCTGACCCAGTTCATCGAGGGCAAATCCCTGCGCGTCTTCATGAAGCCGACCGGACTGGCGGCGAAGGTGACCGGCCGCGGCGTCTCCGTCGTCCTCGGCGTCTTCAAGCGCCTCGTCGGCTTCGACCTGATCGCCGACCTGGCCGAGTTCTTCAACGCCTTCAGCAGCATGGTCGACGGCTTCCAGGCCCGGGCAAAACGCGTCAACAAACTGCTCGCCGACCCGGAGACCTGCTTCCTCGTCGTCTGCGGGCCCCAGGGAGAGCCGATCGACGAGGCCGTCTACTTCCACCGCAAACTGGTCGAGGCCAAGCTCCCCTTCGGCGGCGTCATAGTCAACAAGGTCCACTACCCCGCCGACGAGCTCGAGGCCGAGGTGGACGACCTCCCCTCCACACTCACCGAGAAGCTAGGCGACCAGAACCTCGCCAAGCGCGTGGCAGACAACTTCGCCGACTACCAGGCCCTAGCCGAGCGCGACGCCAACAACATCGACCACCTAGCCGGCGAGCTACGCACCAGCTGCGTGATCCGCGTCCCCTACCTAGACGAGGACGTCCACGACCTCCGCGGCCTCACCGAGATCGACCGCTACCTCTTCGCGACGGCGGAGGAGCGGGTCGAGATGGCGGCGGGGCGGGCTTAATAGGTTCGCCTTCCCGCGCACTCAAGGGCTGCCCCGCCTATTCCGATATGGCTGGCAGATGATGCACCGAGAAACCGGCCGTGGAAGGTTGATCGCACTAGCGACGCTAGGAGCGATGTTGTCGGCATTGGGAATTGCTGCCTGCGGTGGCAGCTCCAGCGGCGACTCGGGGCCCGTCGCCGTGTCCTTCGTCGACGCCCAGGTGGTCGATGGGGGGGTTGCCGTTACCTACCAGGCCTCAGGAACCACGGGCGAGGATTGGCCAGTGCTGAAAATCAGCGTTCGCAGAACCTCCACTTCGCTTCCTCCCAGCAGCGCAGAGGTACGTCCGATCGAGCAGGAAGACCTGGTGGTGGTATCCAGCGAGGCGCGGCCGGGCGAAGACCTGGTTGTCTACGGCAGCCTCTTCAGCGAAGACGGCAAACGGGTCCAGTTGCCCGAGCAGAACTTCCGTCCGTAGGTCAAACGGACAAGCGCTAGCGGGCGCGGCGCGTGTACTCGAACTCGAGGTGGCTGACTTCCCAGTCGGCGTCCTCGGGCACGGGGAACAAGTGGCGCACGCGGGGGGTGTCGACTTTCTCGCGGTGCTGAAGGTCGCGCTCGGAGTCCGCCGGCCACTGGATCGTGTCGCCACCGCGGGGGTCGGAGACCTCCTCCAGCCACGGCGTCGCGGTGATCCTGATCTCGTCTTCGGCCGGTACCGGCTCCATGATGCGGGTCTCCTGCTCCACGTACTCCTCCTCCGGTAGTTCGTCGACGGGCAGTTGAAGTTCGGCGGACAGGTCGGGCTCGGGCTCGAAGGCCTCGATCGAGATCTCCTCGTCCTCGGGCTCGGGGACGATCTGCGACTCCTCGCTGTAGGGCTCCTCTTCGGCGACCAGCTCCTCGGCGACGGAGACGCTGATCTGGGCGTCGCCTTCGGCGAGGCCGTCGACGATCAGGGTCTCGTCGGCGACGGTGCTGAGGTCGTTGCCAAGCTCGCCGAGGGCGGCTTCGCGCAGCAGGCGCCGGGTCCCCTCCTCGATCCAGGTCGCCAGCTCGACGGCCCGCTCGTGAGGACGGCCGTTCATCATCGCCCGCTCCAGCTCGAGCACCTGCTCGACCCGTTCGCCGGCCTCGATCCGGTCCATCTCCTCGTCGGCGATCAGGGCCGCGGCACGCAGGGGCAGCGAGGCTCCCACGGGACCGTGACCCTCGAGCACCGCACGCATCGCCAGCAGGTGGTCGCTGAGGCCCTCGAGCGCGGTCGGGCGCTCGCAGCCCATCTCGAAGCGCCCGACAGCCCAGGTGAGGGCGTTGTCGGGGTCGGGACGGGCCTCCAGGGAAGCGGCGAAGTCGATCAGCTCCTCGGCCTCGGCCTCGCTCAGGCGGTAGCCGCCGGGACGGGTCGCCGGGGCGCCGGTGGCAAGCCGCCGCCAGCAGCCCTCGCCGGTCGGGGCAAAGGCGTAGGGCCCAAGGCCGATGCCGCCGGCCTTGAACATCCTCATCACGCTGATCAGCTCGCGTAGTTGCTGCAGGGCGGTTTCGGCGCCGCCCTCGGAGTCCTGGTCGGCGACGGCGAGGTACTGCGGCTCCCATGCGGCGCGACCCATACCCTCGCTGCGCATCGCCTCAACCGGCGCCTCGATCGAGTCGGCGCGGACGATCCGCATGCCGTGCGGAAGCTGCAACCGCGGCATCGACATCCGCAGCCCGACGATCGGGGCGATCAGGACTTCGGCGTCGTCGGCGTCGCGCGATTCCGCATCGAGCGTCGACAGAGCCGACTCGAGCCGCTCGCCGTCGAGCGTGAAGCCGGCAGAGCCCTCCCAAAGCTCGGAGAAGAAGGTGACGAGCATCAGCTCGGCGCGGGCGCCGGGGTCGGCGGGAACGGCCAAGCCGCGCTCCTCCAGATAAGCGGCGGCGACGCCTGCTTCGACCGTGGCCTCGCGAGCGGCGGCAAAGCTCGGCAGCGCACCCACCTCGTCCGCATGGTCGACCACGTAGCGGCCGGTCATCGGCACGTAGCTGTAGAAGGCCGAATCGTCGCCGGCGTCAGCGGCGACGTCGAACGGAATCTCCTCCCCCATCGCCACCATCGAACTCAGCCGCGAGGCGGTCTCGGTGGCAAGGCGCTTGATCGATTCGTTGAGGAGGAAGTCCCGCACGGCTCAGGCTTCAGCCCGGCGGCACGCCCTCCTGCGACTGAATGATCGCTTGCAAGGGCAGCTGCGCGAGCTTGCGGCGACAGCCCCGCTGCGAGGAATCTAGAACTCCGCTTCGGCGGGGCTCACCTAAGCCTCGCGGCTGTGTCGAAGCAAAGTGGCAACTTCTTCTGCATCCTCGCGATGAAAGGAGATTGGCCAGTATGGCCTGCCGTCAACAACTAGATGGCCGCCGCACCACCGCGAGGCGACGGCCTCAAGTGACGCATCTGCTTCTACGGTCGCCACTGATGCTCGAAAAATCCCAGGGCGCTTGAGAACGAGAATCAAGAGCTTTTTCGCCGTTACAACAACTACGTACTCGCGGCGGAGCATCAAGAAAGGGTTGAACAATCCGGAAGCGCGAGTTCGCCCTCGTCTTGCGATAAAAAATCCCTTCAGTTCTTCTGGTGCGAGTTGCTTGAAGAGGTTCTCCCTGAGCCGCGTATAACGCAGACCACCTTTTTGCCAATCGCTCGCCATGCGCATTTCCTATTCGAGGAGTATCGCCGCGCCCGTCGCTCCGACGCAGCCGGCGCCGCCGCCAACCGCTCCGCCAACGGGGATCCCCTCTGGGCCGAAAAACGCTCCTACGACAGCCCCGCCGGGGGCGCCAGATTTAGCCCCTTCTCGACATTCTTGCCAGTGCGCCCCAGCGAAGTTATAGATGGACTCCAAGCGGTCTCCTTGCTTCTTCCAGAAATCTCTGCTCCGGTCTGCAACCCAGCCCCGGCCGGGAGCAGTCCAGTCCCAGGCCCCATCAGCCGCTGAACCAGCTGATGACGTGGCCGCATCTACCCCTTCTTCAGCGATGCCAAGGCCGCCTTCGAATTCTTCACCCACCGTCACGAGATCATCTGGTCCGACACAGGCGCCAAGTACACAGACATCGCGTCCGTCGAGGTCATAGAGGTTCATCGGGTTATCCCACGCGTAGGGATAACGGTTCGTGGTGATGCCCAGGCCGATATGTCCCAGTACCGGGTCCTCGGCGAGGAAGCCACCGAGTTCCGGCGCATAGGAGCGCGCGCCCATCTGAACCAGGCCAGTAGCGGGGTCGGCGCGTCGCTGCTGAGCACCGAGCCAGCCCATCTCGAGGCCCGGACCGCCGAGTTGAGCGCCCCAAGGATCGAAGGTCTGTCGAGATGAGACTTCACCGGCTCCATCGAGCACTGCGGTGATATCTCCGTGGGCATCCGAGAGCGGGAAGCTAGTTGCTTCACCAGAGCGCTGCTCCATTAGCCCCTCCGGCCCCTGCACGTAGCTCATGATCGGCTGACCTTCGCCATCGGTATCTACTATTGGGAGGTCGGAGAGATCGCCGTAGTGGCTTAGCCGAATTGCCGAGCCGTCGTCTCTCGAGGCCTGCCGGCCCAGGGCGTCGAACGTGTAGGTGACGGGCTGAGTCCCGTCATCAATGTCCTCCAGCTCGTCGAGGGGACTCCATCCGTAGGTAGTGGCCTGTTCTCCGCTGTCAACTTCGATCAGTCGCCCCGCAGCGTCGTAGTCATAGGTTCTGCCGTCCGAGGCGCTGGTCAGCTGATTAAGCGCGTTGAAGCCGTAGGTGACCCCATCCGCTTCGGTGCGATTGCCCGCCGCGTCGTAGCCGTAGCTGGTCGAGCCTTCGCCGGGCGGGTCAAATTGGGTTAGGCGGTTCAAGGCGTCGTAGTCATAGGTGGTTTCCAGCGAGAGGCGGTTGACCTGGCCGATCCGATTTCCGTAAGGGTCGTAGTCGTATTCGAGCGATTCGAGGATCGCTTCTTCGGGATCGAGCGAGGTGATCGCGGCGACCCGGCCCCCATCGTCATAGACCTTCGTGGTCGTAACCCCGTTCGGCAGTTCGACGCTGGTCAGGTTGCCCTCCGCGTCGTAGCCGAATTCCGAGACTTTGCTCTGCGGGTCGATGAGCGAGGTCATCCGGTTGAGGCTGTCGTAGCCGTAGGTGAGCGTGCCGCGGCCGTCGATCTGTTTGACCAAGTTCCCGCGCGAATCGTAGGCGCGGGAGACGGTCTGACCACGGTCGTCGTCGATCGATTCGACACGGCCGTCGTCGTCGTAGCCAACTTCGATTTCGTCGCCCTGGGCGTCCAGGGCTCCCGTCATCCGGTTGGCCGCGTCGTAACCGAAGTCCCGCAGCACCGTTTCGCCATCAACGATCTGCTGCAACCGGTCGGCGGCGTCGTAGGAGAAGCTCAGGGTTCCCTCCCCCGTATTTCGGGTCAACCGGTTGCCGACGCCGTCATAGGTGAAGCTCGTCGTCTTTTCCAGCGACTGAGCGATCTCGGTGATCCGGCCCAGCTCGTCGTATTCGAAAGAGGTCGTGTTTTCGCGCGGGTCAGTGAAAGAGGTGAGGTTGCCGGCGGCGTCGTAGCCGTAGCTCGTTTTGGTTTCGAGCGGCTCCTCGACGGCGGTCATCCTGTCGAGCAGGTCGTATTCGTAGATGGTCGCGTTCTCACGCGGTTCCACCATTTCGTCCCGGTTGCCGCGGGCGTCGTAGTCGAACTCCCAGTCGCCACCTTCAGGGGCGACGACTTCAGTCAGCTGATTCGCCAGGTCATAGCCGTAGGTGGTTTCCTTGCCGCGGCGGTCCGTGAGGGCGATGCGGTTGAGGTTGCCGTCGTAATCGATTTCCGTGCGGCCTTCGAGCGGGTCGACGAAGGCGGTCGGACGCTCCATCGCGTTGCGCTCGACTTTCCATAGTCCGCTGGCCGGGTCTTTGACCTGGGTCAGCATGCCGTTCCCGTCGTAGCTGTATTCGGTTTTGTTGCCCTCAGGCGTCGTCACCGAGATCAGCTCAGCGAGGGCGTTGCGGCCGTAGATCTCCGGTTCCAGCCCCGGAGCGGTCTTCGAGGTCAGCTGGTTGCGGGTGTTGTAGGTGAAGGCGGTCGTGTGTGCGAGGGGGTCTTTGGCGCTGAGGCGGTTGCCCCGCCCGTCGTAGGTGAAGGCGGTGGTGTGTTCGTTTGGATCGGTGATCGTTAGCGGCAGGCCGGCGGCGTCATGGGTGAAGGTCGTCTCGCCTTCGGCAGGGTCGGTGACCTTGACGAGGTCGTTGTCGCCGTCCCATTCGTAGGTCCAGGCCTCGCCACGCTCGTCGGTGAAGCTCGTGAGCCGGTTGAGGCCGTCGTACGCGTAGCTGCGTTCCCCTTCCTCGGGATCGACTACCGAGGTCAAATTCCCAGCACCGTCGTAACCGAAAGTCCAAACAGCCCCTCCCGGCTTGACGATTTCGTCGATGTTGCCGGCGGCGTCGTAGCTGGTCGTCGACGTGTGGCCAAGCTGGTCTTTCTCGGAGACCGTCCGCATCTGGCTGTCGAAGCCGTAGGTGATCTCCCCACCCTCGGGTTCGGTGACGACGGTCTCGCCTTCTTTGTATTCGAGGGTCCAGAGGTTTTCGAGACCATCGCGCTGCTCGACCACCCGACCCTGGGCGTCGTAGACGTTTTTGAGGATGACGTTGCCGCGTGGATCTTTGATCGTTTTCAGGCGGTGGGCGGAGTCGTAGGTGTATTCAGTGACGCCGCCGAGGGCGTCGGTGACCGTCCCAAGGTCGCCGGCGGTGGTGTATCCGTATTTGACTTCGCGGCCGGTCGAGTCTTTGACTGCGGTGATGTGGTTGGAAGAGTCGTAGGAGAAGGTGAGGGTCTGCGCCGACGGGTCGGTGATGGTCGCTAGCCGACCGCTGGCGTTATAGCCATAGGTCGTTTTCAGGCCGTGGTCGTCGGTAATCGATGCGATCCGGCCGCTGGCGTCGAAGCTGTAGACGGTTCCCCGGAGCGTCGTCAGCCTGAATTTCCCTTCGACCTTGGTAAGCATGTCGGTCACGCCTGAAGGGGCGTGGTAGCTGCCTTCAGAGTTCCCGTACAAATCCTGGCGTCCGTCCTGGCGCACCACGAGCACACCCCCTGAGGGGAGCTCGGAGACGTTGGCAAGTCCGGTTTGCGACCAACCCGGCCCGAGGCCGGTGTCGGCGCTCGAGCCGGAGCTGTAAGCACGGCTGAAGGCAAGAGGCACAGCGCTCTTATTAGAGAGGACGAGATCCCGGTGAGCGTAGGCGAGCTGACCGGTTGCGAGGCTGACCGGGTCGGCGCCTTCTCCGCATTGGGAATCCTCGCCGCGGCAGTGACCTGAGGGTTCGGGAAGCTGCACCGCCGGTTTCCAGTCGACATTGGCGCTTGCGGTATCGCCGCATCCGGCGGGCTTTGGCCCACTCCCACATCCCCAGTCGTTGTTCTTCGCGGCCAGGGTTCCCGTGCCGTTGTAGAAGACGCCGTAGCTGTTGGCGCGGAAAAGGTTCCTTTCAATCGTTGGGGAGCCCGATTCGAGGACCTTGATGGCATAGCTGGCGTTCTTGCGAAACAGCGAGTTCTTGATCGTGGGATTGGTGGCTTTGATTTCGATCGCTCCCGAGCCATTGCCGCCGTTGGCAAGTTCGGCATATTCGATCGAGCCGTTGCTCCCTTTTTCGAACTTGATCCCGCCCCACTCGCCGGCAAGATTTTCGTTGAATCCCGTCAGTCGCACGAGATCTTCGGCGGTCCCCTCGACGTTGAGCGTCCCTTTGACCGTGAATGCTGGTCTCAGGAGATGCACACCATGGGCAATTTTCAGCGTCACCCCCGTCGGGATGGTCACTCCGATCAAACGCACTCTGGTGCCGCCGTCATTCCAGGTTGAGGATTGGGCGACCGTGCCGCTGACCAGGATGTAGTTGGAAGCGTTGCCAATCAGCGTGTTTTCGGTGATGTTGCCCGGAACATCGTCCCCGGAATAGCTGAGTCCGGTGCCTTCAGTGCCCACCACCGAGTTGCCGGCGAGAACTTTGGCGGTAACCGTCGAGCCGCTGAAGGTTTCTATTTGGATTCCCTGCTTGCCGCCTTCGATGTAGTTGCCGTGGATGTTGATTTCGCCGGATTTCCCGGTGCCAGCGACATACCAGATGACATTGCGGGCGACCCCTGCGTTGATGAAGACGTTGTCTGCGATCTCGGGGGCGCCTCCTTCGGGGATCCTGATTCCGTAGCCGCCGCTGTCGCGGATCGTCGAGTTGGTGATCCTTGGGGAGGACGCCTCGATCTGGACCGAGCCGTTGTTGTACTGGGAGTAGCCCGAGTCGATGCCGCCGCCGTTGGCGAGTTCGACGTGATCGAGGACCGAGGCGCCGCTGCCCGGCTTGAAGAAGATCGCCTTCCATTCGCCGACTTTCGCTTCATACTTGCCGGTGAAGCGGACAGGATTTTCGGCCGTGCCTTCCGCGAGGAGGGTGCCTTGGACAGTCATCGTCGGCTGCAGCAGGTGGACCCCAGGCGAAATTTTCAGCGTCACGCCCGCAGGCACCGTCACTCCGCTCAAGAGGACCCTGCTCCCTCCGTCGTTCCAGGTCGAGGAGTGGGCGACCGTGCCACCGACCTGGATGTAGTTGGAGGCGTTTGCGATCAGCGTGTTTTCGGTGATGTTCCCTGGGATGTCGGGACCGGAGAACAGGATTCCGGTTGATTCGGTCCCTACGATCGTGTTGCCGCTCAGAACTTTGGCGTTCACCGTTGAACCGCTGAAGATTTCAATTTGAATTCCCTCTTTGCCTCCTTCGATGTAGTTGTCGTGGATGTTGATTTCGCCGGACTTCCCGCTGCCGGCGATGTAGAAGATGGGATTGTGAGCGACGGCCGCATTAATGAAAGCGTTCCCGGCGATCTCCGGACTGCCGCCTTCAGGGATCCTTATGCCGTAGCCGCCACTGTCGCGGATCGTCGAGTTGGTGATCCTTGGGGAGGACGCCTCGATCTGGACCGAGCCGTTGTTGTAAGTGAACGAGTTGGAGTCCATTCCACCGCCGTTGGCGAGTTCGACGTGGTCGAGGACCGAGGCCCCACTGCCCGGTTTGAAGAAAATCGCCTTCCATTCACCGACGCCTTTTTCTTTGGATCCGGTGAAGCGGACTGGATTTTCTGCCGTGCCTTCGGCGAGGAGGGTGCCTTGAACCGTCAGCGAGCCGACGGTGAGATGCGTTCCGGGTTCGACTTTGACGGTCACCCCCGATGCAATCGTTGGGCTACCCGTGTAGGGGCTGCCAGCGGGAGTGAGGGTCGTGTTTGCGGAGATCGTGGCGGGGAGGGCCGTTGCCCCGGCCGAACTTGGCCCAAGGAGTGCCGAGATCAACAGAATGGCGCCGAGCAGGCACCCCGCGTGCTTTGCCATCCCTGCCATGAACTCCTCTCCCCTTTGGGATTAGGAGGAACTCACGAGGGTGGGCTACTCCTGCTGGTCAGCTGGATGGTCCCCACTCAAATAGAAAAAGTCCATACCGAATTATTTAGAGCACGAACTTCTTGCGGTTAGAGCGGCTAGACGCGAACCGGCTGGCGCCCGTCCGCCTCGGCGGCATCACCCAGCAGCCAGCGCATGCCGTAGCTGCGCATGTCCTCGACCAGCGGCACCAGCGCCTTGCCCTTGGCGGTCAGCGCGTACTCGACCCGGGGCGGGACCTCGGGGTAGGTGTGGCGCTCGACGATGCCCTCCTCCTCCAGCGCCCGCAGGCGCAGGGAGAGAGTGCGGGGACTGATGCCCTCCAGCGAGCGCTCGAGCTCGCAGAAGCGGGCGCTGCCCTCGGCGAGGTCGCGGATCAGCAGCAGCGTCCACTTGCCGCAGACGACTTCGGCGGTCTTACAGACGGGGCAGGTGGAATTGCTCTCAGCACTCATGATCCGAGCGGGACGGGCGATCAGACCGGTCTCGCTTCAACAAGTGTAGCGCTGTGGCTTCACTTACTGAAGTTTTGCTCAAACGGTGCTGGGATCAGGGTTTGCCGCTGCGAACGACGTCGAGCTTGATGACGTTGAACTTGTACCGGACCTTGTTCGGCCCGTACTCGAAGGTCTCGGGGAAGCCTTTCTCGACTTCCATCAGCTCGCAGCTGTCGGTGCCGGAGATGCATTCGGCGTCGCCGAAGGCGGCCGTCACATCTCTGGAGATCATGAAGATCGCTTTACCCGTTTCCAGGTTGGCGCCCAGGTAGGTGACGACCGGGGCTTTCTCCCCCGGCAGCGGCGTCAGCGGGCGGACGCCCTCGCGGACGACCGGCTCCCCCATCTTCTGACTGCCGTCCTCCTGCTCTTCGGTGTGCGATATCTGCACCTTCATCGCGAAGGTGAAGGCCTGGGTTTGGGGACCGGCGGGGGATGGGTTCGCCCCACCAGGGTTGGCGGGCTCGCTGCCACCTTCAGAGCCGCCTTCGATGACGTCGGCGACGCTGCCGTCGGATGCACTGGTCGACGAGGTGGATTCGGGGGACGACCCGCCCGTTTCGGTGACGGAGCTGAGCTCCGCGCCCTTCAGCATCGGGCCGGAGAAGCGCTGGTGGAAGGGATCCGTGGGAGCGCGGCCGCGCAAGCGGCGGCGATAGTCGCGCAGATCGGGGTGCGCCTCGACTACCGTCAGCGACGAAGCCTGCGCAGCTTCCGAGGGATCAGCGCTGCCGGTGCTCGCGGGCGAAGTTTCCGGTGGGGATTCGCTGAGAAGGAAGGGGACCGCGACGATGGCAACGAGGACAAGAGCGAGCAGCGGCAGCAGGCGCCGGTCGCGCAGGTCGCCGTAGAGGTCGCGCAAGACCGGCGGGATCTTCAACTCGGAGAGCTTCAGCTCGGGACCTTTTTTGAAACGTTTCATGGGGTCCCTTCGACAATGGCGGCGGCCGGCGTCGCGACCGCGGTTTCGGGACTGACCGGCGAAGCGCCGCCGGTTATCCCCTCACCCGGGGGGGTGATGAAGGTGGTGACGGCAAAGCTGCCTTCGAGGGCGGGAAAGCCCTTCTCCTCGTCGGGCACAAGCGAGAAGCCGTCGATGGTCAGGAGCCGGCCGTCGACCAAGACGTCTTCGTTCTCGGTCTTGACCAACGCGTCAAGCTTGGCGATGAAGTCGGCGATCGTGAAGAAGTTGCCGTCGAAGGTGAGCGTGTATGGCATCGCTGCCAGACCCGCCGGCCCCACGCTCGCCCCGAGTGGAAGGAGCGCCGCGGCTGCCTCGGTCGGCGAGGTTTCCGCCGGCGGAGGGGTCGCTTCTTCTGCTTCGCCTCCATCGGAGTTCAATTTGATGTCGCGGAATTCCACTTCGGTCTTCTCTGCGATGCGATTGATCTGCACAAGGAGGGAGGCGGTGTCGTCATCGCCCGGTACGGCCTTTCCGAGGACGACCAGCTCCTGGTAGGCGGTGTCGAACTCTTCTCGGGCGACTTCCCCCTGGGTCACTTCCCCCTGATGGATCGACAAGGACGTTTCCAAGCTCGCCGCTTCGCGGTCGAGTTTTGCCGCTTCCTCCCGCTTCGGGCTGACGGCGAGCATCCAGAAGGCGATGCCGACGACGACGATCAGGACGGCGCCGACGATCACCGTGTTGTTCGATTTGAGGTCGAGCTTCATCTCAGCCTTCTTCCGAGCTTTCTTCGGATTCGGGCGCCGGTTCTTCGACCGGGGCCGCCACTTCGCCTTCCGCAGAGGTGACCGGGACGGGGGCGGCGTCGAAGGTGACGACCATTTCGAATTTGGTGATGAAGGCACGGGTGCGACAGTCCGCGTTCGAACCGGTGCCGGCGCCGCCATCGGCGGCGATTTCCGACGAAGGCATGCCGACGCGGGTGACGCCATCGATGTCCTTGACGTCGGTGACGAAGCCTGCCAGCGCCTCCTGCCCGGTAGCGCACCCGGTCAGCTGCAGCGCCGGGCCCGGCGCTTCTTCTCTCAAGCTGCCGGCTCCACCAGAGGCACCCTCAACGGTCAGCCCCGGTGCCGCGGTGGCGGTCAGATCGATCAGCCAGACGTCGTCGGGGAGGACGAGTGAGAGTTCACGCATCACCCGCTCCCAGTCGAAGCGGCTATCGGCGAGGCTCTTGACGGTTTCCACCCGCTGATCCGCGAGAACCTTGAACTGGACGTAGGGGGCGAGCTGCTGCGCCTTCGCGGTGGCGGCGGCGTCTTCGCTTTCGAGCTGGGCGACGTCCGCCTTGCGGTCGGCGATCTTGTTGCCCATCAGGACCATCGCCGTCACCCCGACGAGGACGGCGACGCAGGCGCCGACGACGAGGTAGACGAGGGCGCCGGTGCGCAGCGGCGCGGTTTCGCCGCGGCGGTCCTCCGGCGGGATCAGGTTGACCGGCCTCATCGACCCTCCAGTGCCAGTCCGAAGGGCAGGGTCAGGCGCGCGGCCGTGGCGGGGTCGAAGCCCTCGAGCGCGGCCGGCAACGCCGGCTCGATGCGGAGGCTAAGCGCCGCCTCCATCCGTTGCGACAAGCCGGGGATCGCGCTGCCGGGTCCGCAGAGAACGATGCGCTCGACCGGAAGCGCGGCCTCCTGGGCGCCGTAGTAATCGAGCGAGAGCCGCAGCTCGTCGACGAGGTCGCTGAGGCCGGCTTCGAGCACCCGCCTCACCTCGGCGACCATCGCGGGATCGCCCTCGATCTCCTCGACCGGTTGTTCGAGCCCGACGTGGTTCAACCACTGCCGGGCATGGACTGCGACGAGGCCGAGCGAGGATTCGAGGCTGGTGACGACCCCCTCGAGGCCGACGTGGGAGACGCGGGTGAAGAGGCAGGACGAGCCGCGGGCGACTGCCAGGTTGGTGACGTCGCCGAGGTTGCAGTAGAGGGTCGCCTGATCCGGGGTGTCCGTCCCGTCGGGCGAGGGCGACCCATTCGAGAGAGCGCGGATCATCCCGAACGCCGCCAGGTCCACCCCGGCGGGATGAAGGCCGGCGCGGCGCACCGGCTCGACGACGGAGGCGATCATCTCCCGGCGGGCGGCGACGACGAGCACGTCCACCTGAGGCGCTCCACCTTCCTCGCCAGGAATGGCGCCAACCACCTGGTGCTCGAGCACGGCCTGGTCCAGCGGCATCGGGATCTGCTCCTGCGCCTGGAACCGGATGGCGGCATCGAGCTCCTTGGGGTCCTCGATCGCCGGCAGCCGCAGGGTCCTGACGATCACCCGCTGGTTGCCGACGCCAAGCCGCACCTGCTTTGGAAGCTTGTTTTCGGCGAAGAGGTCCTTCAGTGAGTCGGCCAGGACATCGGGATCGAGCACCTCACCCTCGTGGAAGGTGCCGGGCGGCAGCGGCGCAATTCCCGATGCTCCGAGGCTGGCGACGCCGTTGACCCGGACTTCGGCCGCGGCGATGCTGCCGGCCTCGATGTCGAGGCCGACGACGGCTTTTGCCTTCTTCTTGGTGGTTGGGAGATTCAGTCGCATCTGAACATGCATCGACAGCTGGGGCGAAAACCTTTCGCCCTGCAACTACCGATTTCTGGAAGAACCCGCACGGCTAGAAAGTGCTCAGGTAGAGGTCGATCAGCTCGTCGCCGGCGAAGAGGGCGACAACGCCACCGAGGGCGAGAAACGGCCCGAAAGGGATCCCTTGCTTACGGGCGGCGGCGCCCTCTCGCGCCATCAGCGCCAGGCCGACCAGCGCACCTGCGAGCAGGGCGATCATCAGCGCCGGCGCCACGTTGCGGCCGAGGAACAGGCCCATGGTCGCCGCCAGCTTCACGTCTCCCAGCCCCATCCCCTTCGGGTAGGCCAGGGCCGCCGCGAACAGCAGCCCCCCTGCACCGGCAGCGGCGGCAAGGCGCTCAGGCATGCTGCCGGGGTCTCCGATCAGGACGATGGCTGCCCCCAGGATCGAGGCGACGAGAAGGATCTTGTTGGGGATCAGCTTCAGCTCGAGGTCGGTCAGGGTGACGGCGACGAGCGTGCTGACGAAGACCAGGCCGAGGGCGATCTCCCAGGGCTCGTCCCAGAATGCGGCCGTGACCGCGGCGAACAGCAGGGCCACCACGATCTCGGTCAGCGGGTAGCGGGCGGAAATACCGGCGCCGCAGCAGCGGGCTCGGCCGCGCAGGGCAAGCCAGGAGAAGAGGGGCACGTTGTCGTAGGCGGCGATCTGCGTTCCGCAGCCGGGACACCGCGAACGGGGCCCGACGACGGATTCAGCCCGCGGAACGCGGTGCGCGACGACGGTGAGGAAGCTGCCGACCAGCAACCCCATGAGCAGGGCGTAGGTCACTCCCATGACCAACTCCTAGCCGCCTCCGCTGGAGGCGGGCGTCTCGACCTCGAGCCGGCTCGGGTAGTTCGGGTGGTCGTACATGAACCCCAGCGCATCGCCGTCGGTGCCGGCGAAGTCGACGCTCAAGGCGATCCCGAGGCGATGTTCCGGTGCGATCACATACGGGGCATCGGCGAATTCGATCGTTCGCCGAACCTTGGTCCACTTGTTGCGCGGCCAGAAGCCCACCTGATCACCCGGTTCGTAGCTCCAGTAGGTCGCCCCCTGGTCGGTTTTGAGAAAGGTGTCCGTCGCCACCGGTTTTTCACCGCTGCTTTCCGAGCGGTCGAAGAGGTAGATGCAGAGCCGGCCCCGGTGGATGGCGTCGTTGAGGGTGCGGGTGTAGAACTCGAGCGTCGCCGAGCCCGACATGACGAAGGCTTTCGCCATCTTGTCGCTGACCCAGCGATGCACCTGGCTCTCCGGGGCCGCCGTGCCGGTCGGGTCGTAGTTGCAGCCCTCGCTGTCGTCGTGGCGGATCTGCAGGCCCTTGTCGGTATCGGGGTTGGGCTCCAGGTAGAGGTCGTCGGAGTAGTCGAAGAAGCCGGGGACGAGGTCGTTTTCGAGATCGGGATCCGGCGGCGAGGTCGTCTGCAGGCTGTCTGGCGCCCCGGCGATCCCGCCGGTCTGCGGGCCGCTGGAGCAGGTGCCGAGGGTGTTGTGGAGCAGGTGATCGGAGGCGATCGTCTGTCGAGCCGTGGCCCCGGTTTTCGCGCACGGCGTATCGGAGAGGTAGAACTGCACTGCGGTGAGCCCATCCGGGGTGCCGCCGCCGGTCCCGCCCTGAGTGGGCTCCGGTTCATTCAATGCCGCGGGGTCGATCCGCTTCGCCTGCACTTCGACGTAGCCGCGTTCGGCCTGTCCGACGAGGCCTTTCGGCTGCACCGCGACGACAACCTGTTTGTAGTCGTGTTCGCCGGGGCACTGCGCATCCGGACAGCTGGGGTCGTTTCGCCAAGCGACGTAGCGGTAGATCTTCCCGGAGACGCCGCCGTCGCCGCTCGTTTTGCCGCTCGAGTAGGCGGATTCGGGACTGAAGCCGATGTCGCTGCTGACCACGAGCGGCGCCGGTTCTCCGATCGGGTTGCGCCGCAGAGAGAAATTGCCGCTTTCGACGCGGAAGTTGGGGTTGAGGCTGCTCGGCGAGTGCGTCGGCAGGTTGGTGATCGCGAGTTCGTCGTAGGGGACGCCGCGCAGGCGCTCGATCTCTTCCTGCGCCAGGTCCAGCGCCACCTGGCTTGCCTTCGCCCGCTGCGCGTTACGGGTCGCGGAGGCGAGGATGCCGAAGGTGGCGAGGGCGGCGAGGGAAAGCACGAGGATCGCGACGACGACCTCGACCATGGTCAATCCCTCCTCGCCTGCCAGCGGCCGTAGATGTGCTTGCACCCGTCGCATCATTCGAAAGGGTTCCCGCCCCTCAGGGTGGCCCCGTCGGAGATGGTGAGATGTTCATCTCCATCGTGCTCTGGAATCCGGAAGTTGACGCCGACGAAGGTGGCTTCTTCGAGGTCAGGCGAGTAGCTGAAGACTTTGGCGTTGTCGATGCCGCCGATCAGGGGCACGGCGGTGCCGGCACCGGTCGAGGACGAGTCGGTCTCGGCACGCGTGCAGCCCGTAGCGCTGCAGCTATAGGTGATCTTGCAGACACGCGCCGATTCCCCAGGCGCCAAGCTGCCGGTGCCGCCGCAGGTCGCATGGCGCGTGTAGGCGGTAAAGGCCACGGTCGAGGCGCTCGACTCTTTGGCGACGACGGTGATTCCGTTGCGGATCTCCCGGGTCATCCGCTCCAGCACGTAACGGGCGGTGGAGATGTCCTGCGAGCTCTGGCTGATCTCCGGCTGCTGGCGGACGGCGCTGATCAGCATCGAGGTGGCGGCGCCGACGACGATCACGCTCATCGTCGCGGCGACGAGCAGCTCGATCAGCGTCAACCCGGCCTCCGCATCGGAGCGACGAACCCGCTGGATCAAGGCCTTCACGGGGCGACCACCTTGAAGGCGCGGCTGGCCGGCCGGTCCTCGACGACGCCGATGGCGTTCACCGCTTTGACCCGGAAGACGTGACGGCCGAGGCCGAGGCGCTTGAGCTTGAAGGGCGATCCGCAGCTGCTCCAGCGACGGCGATCGACCTTGCACTGGAAACGCGTCCCCGGCTGCGCGGTCGCGTCGGTGAAGCGGAAGACCGGGCGGCGGCTGCGGGTCTTGGCGGCCGGGCCGAAGGTGATCCGGCTCAGCGGCTTCACGTAGGCGATCCCGTCGTGCCTCTTCACTTCCTCGCTCGGCGGCTTCGAGGTTGATCCGGAGTTGCCGGCGGGGGAGCCGTCGCCCGGGCCTTCACCGCCACTGGAGGGGGAAGCCTGCTGCGTGTAGCTGACTGGGTTCGAGCAGAGCGAGGTGAAGCCGTCCGCTTCCGCGGTTGCCCAGAAGGTGGTCGTGGCTGCGGTTGCTGCTTTGACGAGGATTCCCGGCGACCCCAGTTCCTCCGCGGTGCCGGTCGCCACCGGTTCGCCGAAGCAACCGGAGTTGGGGTAGATCTTGATTGAGGAGCCCGGCTCGGCGCTGCCGAGCAACCGCGGTTCCGTGCTCTCCGCGGGGCTGGCCGGAGAAGTGCTCTGCAACAGCGGCGGCTGTGGCCCAAGGTCGAGATCGGAGGAGTTGCCGGTCGACACCAGCCGCGTGACCTCTCCCCCCACCTCCGGGTCAAAGGCGCGCTCGTAGATGTCGGCTTCGGAGTCGACGTCCTCGGCGGCGAGGCGCTCTTCGGTCTGGAACATCGCGTGCTCGCCGTCGTTCGAAGCGTCGACGAAGATCGCGTTGCAGGCGGCCACCGGGCAGAGCCCGGGAGGCGGCGTCCAGAGGGTGGTCTCCCCCGCGCCGATATCGCGGGCGTAGATGTCGTCGTCGTTGTCGAAGTCCTGCGGCGAGAGCGCCTCTTTGGTGGTGAAGAAGACGCGGTCACCATCGGCGGTGGCGCGGTTGAAGCGCGCCGGCACCTCCCCGCTACCGCACGGCGAGCAAGCGGCCGCGCCGGCCGAGATCAGCACCGGAGCACCACCTGCCGACGACTGCCGGTAGACGTCGGCGCTTTCATCGCCGTCGCCGGCGACGAGATCCTCCGCCGTGGTGAAGAAGACGTAAGAGCCATCGGCGGTCGCGGCACCGAAGTTCGAGGCACAGCAATCGCCGGAGGTGATCAGCTGCGGGGCTCCGCCCTGCCACATGTAGACGTCCGTCGCGTTGTTGGAATCGCTGCCCGGAAGGACTGCCTCGGAGGTCGTGTAGAAGACGCGGGTCCCGTCGTCGGAGGCGGCCGCAAAGCTCGCAGGTTTCGCTTCGGTGCCAGCCGAGACCAGGGCCGGGGCCCCGGCGGCGACCTGGTAGACGTCATTGGCTCCGTCTTCGTCCCCGGGCACGAGCTTCTCGGTGGTCACGAACGTGACCCTGCCCCCGTCGCTGGAAGCCGCAACGAAGATCGAAGCCGGAGTCCCGTTCCCACAGGGGGCGCAGGCGGGGTCGCCCACGGAGACGAGGATCGTGGGGCCGGCGGGAAGGTTCCGGGCGTAGATGTCGAGCGCCTGGTCATCGTCGGCGTCGCTCAGGGGCTCGGTCGTGGCGAAGTAAGCGGTGTTGCCATCATCCGTCAGGCCAACGGAGCTGGCGCTGGTCTCAGCGTTGCCGCAGGCGGGCGCGCAGGAGGCTTCGCCTGCGGAGACTAGGAAGGTCTCTGACGTTGCAAGGTTTCTGAGGTAGACGTCGACCGTGCCGTCGGTGTCGGCCGAGTCGAGGCGCTCGGCGGTCAAGAACAGAACCTTGGTCCCGGTCTTAGTCATCCGTGCGAAGCCGACGTCGAAGTTGCCGCTCCCGCAGTCGGGAAGGCAGCTCGTCGCACCCGCGGAGACGAGTTTGGTGCTGCCGCCGATTTCGCGTAGGTAGATGTCCGCGCGGCGATCTTTATCGGCAGCTACCAATGCCTCGTCGGTGGTGAACAAGACCTGTTTGCCGTCAGTGCTGACGTCAGCGAACGAGGCGGGGTAGGAGTCGTTGCCGCCAGTCGGACCGACCGAGACCTGGCGGGTGACGTACGCGCCTTCCTCGCCAACCGTTTCGTCGAATGCACGGACATAGACGTCACGCTTGTTGTCGGTGTCGCCAGGGACGAGCTGCTCGTCGGACTCGAAGAAGAGGTACTCGCCGTCGCTGGAGGAGCCCTTGTAGGTGGGCGCGGCCGCGGAGGCGGTGGCGGCCGGAATCAACAGCGCGAGCAAGAGAAATGGGAGGAGGAGCTTTCGCGGCATTGTCGTCTCTATCGGCCGCAGAGGCGGCGGCGTTTAACGAAATCGCCGTGGCTGGACGCACGAAGGGCGGGCTGTTCGGCCCGCCCTTCCATGCTTTGACTCTGTGCCACTAGGGCTTGAACTCAGCTCAACTACGGAGTTTCGGCAGGTGCCTCGCCGGCCCAGACGCCGCCTTTCTTGCAACCGCCCTCTTCCGGCGAGTCACATTTGAATTCGAGGGCGCCACCGTCATTGATGATTTCGAACCAACCGGTGCTGCCTTTCGATTTGAGCGTGTAGCCGTCTTCAATATGTGCCTGGACGGTCAGGTCGTCACCGGCGTCTTCCGAGATCGCCGGCTCGATGGCGTGCAGTGCTTCCTGGCTGCATTCGGCATACGAGCCCTCGTTCTCGGTGGCGCAGGTCTCCATCGCGACCTGGCCGCTGTGGAGGTTCTCCTTCGCTTTGGCGTCGCCGGCCTTGTCCCTCTGGTTGAAGAAGGCGGGCAGCGCGATCGCCGCGAGGATTCCGAGGATGAGCATCACGACGAGGAGCTCGATCAGGGTGAAGCCCGCCTCGCTATCGCCGTTGAGCCGGGCGCCAACTTTGGCCCGGAGATTCTGGAGAAACATTAGTGACCTCCTATGGTCCTAATCGTTTGCGCCAGAGCCCCGTCGCATGAAGCCACGTGGTGTCTGTCGACCCCGGTGGTAGCCCGGCCAACTCCAAGGGAGTCCCGACAGCTTTGCGCCCCCGCCTCACAGCGAGTTTGCCTTTGGCACCGAAGCACTGGCAGATTCATCACCTGCCCTTCATCGGCCCCTGCGCCAGTAACTTGATCCCTGAAATTGGGGCTGCTTGGAGCGAAAAGTTGGACCGGTGGACGCCCGTCCAGAGAGCGGCACCAAAACCGATGAGGGTTCGGCCCGCTTACTGGATCTTGTCGTAGATGCTGAAGATCGGCAGGTACATCGCGATCACGATGAAGCCGACGATGCCGCCGATGAAGACGATCATGATCGGCTCGATCAGCGACGTCAGCGCTTTGACCTTCGCGTCGACCTCGGTCTCGTAGAAGTCGGCGACTTTGGCGAGCATCGTCTCCAGCTGACCGGTCTCCTCGCCGACCGCGACCATGTGGCCGACCATCGGCGGGAAGATGGCGTGGTCCTGGATCGGTTTGGCGATCGAGCCACCACGCTTGACCGATCCGTAGACGTCTTCCATCGCGTTCTCGAGGACGATGTTGCCGGCGGTGTCGCCGGTCAGTTTGATCGCCTGCAGCATCGGCACGCCGGCAGAGACGGAGCCCGAGAAGGTCCGCGACCAGCGGGCGAGGGCGACCTTCTGGATCACGTCGCCGACCTGCATCGGCAGCTTGAGGATGAAGCGATCCCAGATCGCCTTGCCGCCTTCGGTCCGCTTCCAGCGGAAGAAGCCGACGAAGGCGGCGATGGTCAGCGGGAAGAGGATGTACCAGTAGCCGGTGAGCGCGTTGGAGGCGGTGACGCAGATCTGCGTCGGCAGCGGCAGCGCGGTTCCCGCTTCCGGATTTTCTTCGCCGATTTCTTCGAAGATGCCGACGAAGACCGGGATCACGAAGGCGACGATCGCGACCAGCACCACCATCGCGAAGCCGAAGATCAGAGCCGGGTACATCATCGCCGATTTGACCTGGCGCCGGAGGGCGTCGGTTTTCTCCACCTGGTAGGCGATCCGATCGAGGGCATCCTCGAGGCGTCCCGACTCCTCGCCGGAGCGGACCATCGCCCGGTAGAGGCGGTCGAAGACTTCGGGATGGCGGGCCATCGCCTGCTCGAGCGTGCTGCCGGCCTCGATGTCGGCGCGGACGCCGCCGATCGCCTCCTTGATCCGCTCGTCCTGGGTCTGTTCTTCGAGCGTGTGGAGGCTGCGCAGCATCGGCATCCCGGAGGCGACGAGGGTCGCGAACTGGCGCGAGAAGACCGACAGCTCCCGTTTGTCGATCCCCTTCCAGGTCTGCCAGAGCTGCTCGATCTTGAACGGCTCTTTCTTCTCGGCGACGTCGAGGACGATCAAGCCGCGCTGGCGCAGCTGCTCGGAGACCTGGGCCTTGGACTCGGCCTCGAGCTCGCCGGCGGTGGAGGTACCGGCGACGTCCATCGCTTTGAAGGCGAAGGTGGTGCTCATCGCCTACTGCCCCGGGGTGTAGGACGGCGGCGCTGCGGCCGGCGGCTGCGTGGTCGTCACGTAAGGAGGGCCGCCCGATCCGTTGCCCGCCTGCTGGAGACCTGCGGGAGGCTGCTGGGGGGCGGCGCCGCCGAGCAGGCGCTTGAGCTCCTCCGGCACCGAGGCCCGCTGTTCGGCCAGGGAGCGGGTGATCTTGCCGCCCCGCACCAGCCGCGCCAGGTCGGCGTCCATCGTCTGCATGCCGACGGCGCCGGAGGTCTGGACCGCGGCGTAGATCTGGTGGGTCTTGCCCTCGCGGATCAGGTTGCGGATCGCCGGGGTCGGGACCAGCACCTCGGTCGCCACCGTCCGTCCCATTCCGTCGGCGGTCGGCAGCAGCTGCTGGGTGACGATCCCCTGCAGCGCGATCGAGAGCTGGGTTCGCACCTGGCCCTGCTGCGCGGGCGGGAAGACGTCGATGATCCGGTCGACCGTCTGGGCGGTCGACTGGGTGTGGAGGGTGGCGAAGACGAGGTGGCCGGTCTCAGCGGCGGTGAGGGCGGTGGAGATCGTCTCCAGGTCCCTCATCTCGCCGACCAGGATCACGTCGGGGTCCTCTCGCAGGGCGGCCTTCAGCCCGAGCGAGAAGTCCTCGGCGTCGGAGCCGATCTCGCGCTGGTTGACGATCGACTGTTTGTGCTGGTGCAGGAACTCGATCGGGTCCTCGATCGTGAGGATGTGGTCCTGGCGCTCGCGGTTGATGACGTCGAGCATCGCCGCCAGCGTCGTGCTCTTGCCCGACCCGGTGGGACCGGTGACGAGGACGAAGCCGCGCGGTTTCGAGGTCAGCTCGCGCAGCACCTGCGGCACCCCGAGCGAGTCCAGCGAGGGGATCTCCTGGGGCACGAGCCGGAAGGCGGCGCTGACGGCGCCGCGCTGCATGAAGCAGTTGACGCGGAAGCGGGCGACGTTGGGAATCGCGTAGGCGAAGTCCAGCTGTTTGTGGTTCTCGAACCGTTTGCGCTGATCGTCGTTGAGGATGCTGAAGACGGTCTCGCGGGTCTCCTGCGTGCTCAGCACGGGGAACCCGTCCATCGGGCAGATCTTGCCTTTGTCGCGGATCGCCGGGGGGAAGCCCGCAGTCAGGTGCACGTCAGACGCGCGCACCTCGACCATCCGCCGCAGCACCTCTGAGAAGTCGAAAGACATCGCAACCTACATCGGCAGGGGAGCCGGTTTCCTCAAGCTCCGCACCGCCTCAGGCGGTGACGCGGAGGATCTCCTCGAGGCTGGTCAATCCCGCTCGTACCTTGCCGACGCCGTCCTCGCGCAGAGTAAGCATTCCCTCTTCCCGCGCCGCGGCACCGATCTCCGCCTCCGGGGCCTGCGCCACCGTCATCTCTTTGATCCGCTCGCTCATTTTCATCACCGAGTAGATGCCGACACGCCCGCGGTAGCCGCTCTGGTTGCAGCGGGGGCAGCCGACCGGTTCGTAGGCCTCGATCTCTGCCCCGACCCGCAGCCCCGCGTCGACGAGCGCCTTCTGAGGGATCACGGTCCGTCCCTTGCATTGGGTGCAGAGCTTGCGGGCGAGGCGCTGGGCGACGACGCAGTCGACCGAGGAGGCGGTGAGGAAGGGCTCGATCCCCATCTTCGAGAGGCGGGTGATCGCGCCGGGGGCGTCGTTGGTGTGCAGGGTCGAGAGCATCATGTGCCCGGTGAGGGCGGCCTCGATCGCGATCCGCGCGGTCTCGCCGTCGCGGATCTCGCCGACCATGACGATGTCGGGGTCGGCGCGGAGGATCGAGCGCAGGCCGGTGGCGAAGTCGAGGCCGGCTTTGCGGTTGACGTTGATCTGGTTGATGCCTTCGAGCCGGTACTCGACCGGGTCCTCGATCGTGATGATGTTCTTCTCGACCGAGTTCATCTCCTGCAGGGCGGCATAGAGGGTCGTGCTCTTACCCGAGCCGGTCGGGCCGGTGACCAGCACCGCGCCGTAGGCCTGGTGGAAGGCGTCCTCGAAGCGCTCGCGGGCGCCGCCGTCCATGCCGAGGTCGTCGAGCGTGCGGTTGGCATTCGCTTTGTCGAGGATGCGGATCGTCGCCCCCTCGCCGCGCTGGGTCGGCAGCGTCGTCACGCGCAGGTCCACCCGGCGGTCCTCGACGGTGACGCTGACGCGGCCGTCCTGGGGGACCCGTTTCTCGGCGATGTTGAGGTCACTCATGATCTTCACGCGGGAGATCACCGCGCTGACCATCCGTCCCGGCACGTGCGCGGCCTCGCGGAGGACGCCGTCGATCCGGAAGCGCACCCGCATCTGCCCCTCGGCGGGCTCGAAGTGGACGTCGGAGGCACCCTCCCCCACCGCTTGGCCGAGGATGCTGTAGACGAGCTTGATGACGGGAGCGTCTTCGGCGCTGACTTCCATGTCGGCGACCTCGGCGAGGTCGCCCTCCATGCCGACCTCGTCCTCGACCGCCTCGGTGACCGCGCTCTGCAGCGTGTTGAGCCGCCCGATCAGGGCTTCGATGTCCTCCTCGGCGGCGACCGCTACCCGGCAGTCGTGGCCGGTGGCGATCTGGATGTCGTCGACAGCGAGGACGTTGGTCGGGTCGCTCATTGCGACCAGCAGGGTGCTCTGGTCGATGAAGTTGACCGGCAGGGCGCGGTAGCGGCGCGCGGTGTTGACCGGGATCAGGTTGGCAGCGGCCATGTCGACCTGGAAGTTGGAGAGGTCGAGGTGGTCGAGGCCGTAGCGCTCGGCGGTCGCCCGCGAGAGCTGATCGCCGGTGATCGCGCCCTGGGTGAGGAGGAGCGCCTCCGGGGGAGCGCCGGCGCGACGCGCTTCCTCGACTGCCTGGGCGACCCGGTCCTCGGGCACGTAGCCGAGTTCGACCAGGACGTCGGTGATGAAGCCCTGCGAGCGCCCGCGGGTCTGCGGCGGGGTCAGTCCAAGCGTTCCCTGATCATCAGCCTCGATCTTGGGCGCGGCGGAGCCGCCGGAGTCGGGAACCGGCCGCAGGTGACTGGGGAAGTCCCTGCCCTCCATCTCAGGGGTGGTAGTCGAGCGTCGGGCCTTGGTAACCGGCGTCGATCACCGCCTGGACGACAGCCTGCTGGCTCTGGAAGCCGTAGCTGACCGAGCCCGTCGGAACGCCGCCGGTGACCTTCTTCGGGCTGACGACGACGAGCGCCGGTACCCGTTCCACGCCGATGCCGCCGGTGATGGTGCTGTAGCGAGCGATCTCGGCTGCCGGGACGACGAAGGTCGAGACCTTCGCGAGACCGGACAAAGTGTCGGTCGTCTCGCGGACGAGGCGATCGTCGATGCCGCCGTCGCGGACGAAGAGCAGGACCACGGTCACGCCGGACTTGTAGGCCGCGGTCACGGCCGCCGGCGGCTTGCCGGTGGCAGGAGGAACAGCCGAGACCACGCCTCCTTCGGGCCCTTCCAGCGAGCCTTCCGCGGGAAGGGCTTCAAGGGTTTCGGCACCTTCAGCGGTGACCGTCGGCGCGGCAGAGACTTCTTCGCCGCCCGATTCTTCGCCGCCGCCTCCCATCGTCGTGATGAAGAAGAAGGCGCCCGCGAGCAACAGGAGGACGACGACCCCCATCTGCACCATCGGGTTGTTGTTCAGCTGCTCCCTCATACGTTCGCTTATTAGCTCGACAGGACCCGCGCCGAGCTTGAGGGGTGGGCGCGGGCTGCCGCGTCAGCAGTTGGAGTTGGGCGCTTCGGTGCCGGTGGCGACGCCGGTGCACTCCACGTAGGTCTGCGGGGTGTAGAGCCGCGCGGTCGTGGTCGGTTCGGTGGTCGTGCCGCCGGTCGGCGGGGGTGGCGGTTTCAGCTCCGGCGGCAGCTCGTAGCCGGCGTCGGAGATGACCGTCGCGCTGCCCGTCACCAGCAGGGTTTTCGCCGCCATCAGGCCTTTGTAGATGGCGCTGCCTTTGAGCTCGATCTCGGCGTTCGGGCCGTAGAGGATGAACTCGTTGGTGCCGTTGTTGCCGTTGATGTAGGCGCGGCCGGCGCCGAGCAGGTAGAAGCCCGGCATGTCGAAGTTGCCCGGGGTGGTCTGGTAGGAGGTGGCGGTAATTTTCGAGTTACCGTTCAATTCGATCTGGTTCGACCCAGGCGCCATCCCACAGTGTTCGGGGGTGTCGAAGAAGAAGCGGACCTTGGTCCCCGCACGCATGATCAATTCCGATTTCCCGTTCATTTTCAGCTTGCAGATCCAGTAGTCGGGCCCGCTGACGGTCAGCGTCTCGCTGTTGAGGTTGAGGAACCTGCCGGTGGGACTCGGATCAAACGGGGAGTTTTTGCCGTAGGAGCCGCTGCTCAAGGTGTCGGACTGACAGCCGACGGGCAGCCCTTTGGTGCAGGTCGTGAAACGAGCGTTGGCATTGACGGTCGCGATGTTGCTCGGCATGAAGTTGGTGACCGGGGGCAGGGTGACGTTGCCGTAGTTGATGCCGTAGCCGCTGCACTGGTTCACCGTCGGCGGTTTTTTCCCGATGCCGACGCGCATGTCGCCGCAGACTTTGGCTGAGTTGTTGTGACCGAAGATTTCGCCGTTGGTACCGACGCCGACGTGGATGTCGGCGCTGCCGGTGATGTCGACTTTGTCCTGTCCGAGGAGGCCCTCGAAACTGCCACCCGTGGTGGTCCCGCCGCCCGTCGTGGTGCCGGTGGTGGGGCCTCCCTCCTGCAGGGTCGATTCGTTGAAGGTCAGCTCGATCCGGCGACTGACGCCGTCGACGGTGCCGACGGAGACGATGCACAGTGAGTAGGTCCCGTCGTCGCATTTCGTCCCCGCCGGGCTCACCCAGTACTGGTAGGTGCCGCGGCCGACGGTCCCGGAGACAGGCGGGCACCATCCCGCTCCAGGACCCGTTTTAACCGCTTCCGTAGCGACCAGACTGCCGTTTGCTTCGGCGATGCAGGGCGATTTGGCCAGCGTTTTGGAGTAGCTGCTGAGCCGCATCGTTGCCACGTTCGCGCCGGCGTCGGCCGCGGCGATCGCGCTCTTGGAGCCGCTGTCTCGCTTCGTTCCCCGCTGCACGTCGACGGAGGTCACTACCGCCGCCCCAGCAAGGCCCATCGCGGCCGTCATCGCGAACAGCGCGGTCGGCAGTGCGATGCCCTGCTCGCTTCTGCGGAGGGAACGAACCAGCAAGATGAAACGGTCGATGGCGGCCATTCGCGTCATCTGATCGTCAGATGCGATGCGGACCTTGAGGGTTTGAGCGGGGTGGCCAAGTCATCTTGGACGCCCGCCCTAATCAGTTGCGGGTGCGAGCTGCTCGAGTCCACTCGCGCGCTGGCCGCCCGCGGCCAGCATCAGTTTGAAGTCGTGGGGGTTGGAGGCGAACTCGAGGGCTACGGACTCGGCGACCTTGCCTTCCATCACGTAGTGCATCAGGGACTGGTCGAAGGTGCGCATGCCGTAGTACTCGCCCTCGGCGATGACTTCGGTGATCTTGCCGGTCTCCTCCGGGTTCATGATCAGGTCCTGGACGCGGCCGGTGACGATGAGGATCTCCGAGGCGGGGACACGGCCGTCGCCGGTGACGTCCGGGACGAGGCGTTGGGCGATCGCTCCCTTGAGGGTGGCGGCGAGCATGACCCGGGCCTGGTGCTGGAGGTGTGGCGGGAAGAAGTCGACGATGCGGTTGATCGTCTCGGTCGCGTCCAGGGTGTGGACGGTCGAGAGGACGAGGTGGCCGGTCTCAGCCGCCGAGAGGGCGGTGCGGACCGTCTCCTCGTCGCGCATCTCGCCGATCAGGATCACGTCGGGGTCCTGGCGCAGGACGCGGCGCATGGCGCGGGCGAAGCTTTCGGTGTCAGAACCGACTTCGCGCTGGTTGATGATCGAGTTTTTGTCCGGGTGCAGGTACTCGATCGGGTCCTCGAGGGTGACGATGTGATCGGTCCTCGTTCGGTTGATGTGGTCGATCATCGCCGCCAGCGTCGTGCTCTTGCCCGAGCCGGTGGTGCCGGTGACGAGGATGATCCCGCGCTGCTCTTCGGCCAGCTTCGTCACCACCGGCGGCAGGCCGAGGTCGTCGACGGAGCGGATGTCGAAGGGGATCGCGCGGCAGACGATCGAGATCGAGCCGCGTTGTTTGAAGGCGTTGACGCGGAACCGGGAGAGCCCCTTGATCGAGTAGGAGAAGTCGGCCTCGCCGCATTCCTCGAACTCGGTCAGCGAGCGAACCTCGGCCATGTCCTGGAAGGCCTTTTCGGTGTCCGCCGGCGTCAGCGGCTGGTAGCCCTCGAGCGGGGCCAGCTCACCGTGCAGCCGCGCGGTCGGGGGGACGCCGACCTTGATGTGGAGGTCGGACCCCTCGCGCTCGATGAGCGTGCGCAGCGCTGAATCAATCTCGAACATCCCGGCCTGTATCGGCCGAGATGTTCGATCACTTAATCCTGGTTACGCGACCTCGCGGAGCTTCTGTGCCTCGCCAAGACTCTGGAGCTTTTTCAGGCTCTGGTTCTCGATCTGGCGGATCCGCTCGCGGGTGACGTTGAAGGTGCGGCCGACCTCGTCCAGGGTCCGCGGGTGCTCGCCGCCGAGCCCGTAACGGAGCTCGAGGACGCGGCGCTCGCGGTAGGAGAGGTTCTCGAGGGCCTCTTTGAGGGCCTCTTTGGTCAGCAGGTCCGCGGCCCGGTCGAACGGGCTCTCGGCCTTCTCGTCGGCGATGAACTGGCCGAACTCCGACTCCTCCTCGTCGCCGACCGGCTTCTCGAGGGAGACCGGGGCCTGGGCGGAGCGCTTGATCGAGTCGACCTCCTCGGGATCGATCCCCGTTACCTCGGCGATCTCCTCCGGGGTGGGCTCGCGGCCCAGCTCGGTGACCAGCTTGCGCTCGGCGCGGCCGATCTTGTTCAGCTTCTCAACGACGTGGACCGGGATCCGGATCGTCCGCGCCTTGTCGGCGAGCGCACGGGCGATCGCCTGGCGGATCCACCAGGTCGCGTAGGTGGAGAACTTGAACCCCTTGCGGTAGTCGAACTTCTCCGCCGCGCGGACCAGGCCGAGGGTTCCCTCCTGGATCAAGTCGAGGAAGGGCAGGCCCTGGTT
>DASTYZ010000038.1:0-3711 GCA_035764545.1 Solirubrobacterales bacterium
GCCAGCGAGCGCGCCAGCTCCGCCAGCGAGGGTGCCGCGCCGGCCGGGAAGGCGACTTCGGCGAGGCCGCGGCCTCCCTCCGCTACCGCCTCGGGCTCGACCAGACCGAGGACTTCGTCGATGAGCGGCGAGCGGGCCTCGGCGGCGCCGGCGTCGTCGGACTCGCGGTAGGAGAGGACGAGGCTCTCGCGGGCCAGGGAGATGCTGCTGTAGAAGAGGTAGCGCTCCTCGGCCTCCTCCTCGCGCCGAGGCTCCAGCCCCAACGAGTCCCGCAACCCGTTGGAGAGGAAGGGGTCGCCGCCGCCGCGGCGGGGGAACTCGCTGTCCTGCAGCGAGCCGACGACGACGTGGTCGAAGCGCAGGGCGCGGAGGCGGCGCGGGTCGGCGATCCGGACCCGGCTGCCGACCGGCCCGCTCCAGAGGCGGAACCGCATTTCGCGCAGGAAGCCGATCAGCTCCGGCGGCGAGGGGGCCAGGGCGCCGAGCTCGGCTAGCTCGGCGAGCGACCGAGAGATCTCGGCCGCGACGCGCAGCTCGGTGCGGGCGCCGGGCCCCGGTTGGTTGCCGTCGCCGTCCCCCTCGACGAACCTGGTCGCCATCCGCGTCGCGATCGCGCTCAGCTCCTCAATCGTCCCACCGTCCTCTTCGGCTTGGCGCAGGCGCGCGAGGTCGCGGGGAAGCTCGCTGCGCTCGCACCAGAGCGCGAGCGCGTCGGCGGCGGTGCGGGTGCGCTCGCGCCGGACCGCCCGCTCCAGCCAGTCGACCGAGGCGGGGCGCTGGCCGGAGGGTCCGCGCAGCCAGCGGAGGACGTCGCCGGCGCGGCGGCTCCCGTGCTCGGCTTCGAGCAGCGCGATCAGCGCCCCGCCGACCCCGGTCGCCGCCACCGGCAGCTCGGTCTCCAGCGCCGTGGGGATGCCGTAGGACTCGAGCACCCGTGAGATCAGCGGCCCGCGCCGGGCCGGGTCACGGAGGACGATCGCGATCTCGGCCGGGTCCGTTCCCTCGTGCAGGAGGCGGGCCACGGCGGCGCCGATCGCCTCGGCCTCGCCGCGCGGCCCGGCTGAGCGGAGAAGGGTCATCCCCTCGCCGCCGCTGTGGACGGCAGTGGCCGGCTCCCCGAGGTTGCGCTCGAGGTGGAAGAGGAGCGGGTTCTCGGTGTGGTCGGACGTCGCCCCCAGCCGCTCCTCCTCGTCAACCCCGACGCTCTCGCGCAGTCGCTCGAGCAGGCGGGCGCGGCCGGCGAAGACCTCGCGCGGCTCGAAGGAGACCGCCAGCGTCACCTCCGTCGCTGCCACCATCGCCGCCAGCAGCTCGAGCTGGTTCCCGGTCAGGTCGTCGATGCCGTAGACGAAGACCGGCCGCTCCCAGGCCTCTGGGTTGGCGCGGAGGGCGGCGATCGCCTCGGTCGCGGTCCCATGTGCGTCGTTGCGCCCGATCTCGCCTCGCACCTGCTCGTAGGTGGCGAAGAGGGAGCCGAGGTCGGCGAGGTAGGCGGAGCCGTCGAGGGTCGCGGCGCCGGCCTCGACGTCGGCTGGGCTCAGGCCCGCCGACTGCAGCTCGTCAAGCAGGAGCGAGAGCGAGGCGGCAAACCCCTCGCGGGCGGCGGAGCGACGCAGCGGGCCGAGCCGCTCGCAGCGGCGCCCCAGAGCCACCTCGATCGCGCGCAGCCGTTGGGCTTTGCTCAGCGCCTGCGCCGGCGGGCGCCCGCAGACGGTCGCGACCTCGGCCGCCAGGCCGCGAAAGGTGAGGACGGTCCCGCCGAGGAGGGCGCCGCCGGAGGCGCCCTCCGCCGCCAGCTCGCGCTCGACGTCGAAGGCGTCATCGGCGGTCGGGACGACCAACAGGGGCTCGCGCTCGGCGGCGGCGTGGAAGGCAGCAAGAATGCGGGGACGGCGACCTGAGTTCGGCGGTCCCTGGATCAGTTTCAGCGGCACTCATCCGAGCCTAGGGACGCCCCCGGCGTCCTTTCCTCGGCGTTTCCCGTGACCCCGCAAACTGGGGGATTAGCGGGCATCTTTTGGCGTCATCGGCCCTCTTTAGATTCATCGGCAGCTGATGTCACTCTGCTTCGTAGACCCCGCCGACGCAATTCGCGCCATCGCCGACTCGGTCGGCCGCGAGGCGCGACGCCAGCTGCTCGGCGAGGCGGTCCGCGCCTGGGTCGACGAGATCCCCGAGTCAGAGCTGGAAGTCCACTACGCAAAGGCGATCTCCGAGCTCGACGAGCACGACCTCTCGATGCTCGCCGCCTGGCACGGTTCGCTCGAGTCCGGCCAGCCGGTCCCCAACCGTGACTTCCTCATGGCCGCCTTCAATTCCCTCGGCGACAACCGCCGCGAGGCCCTCAAGCTCGCCGCCGGCTTCCGCGGCGAGGAGGCCGTCGACTCCGGCGTCACCGAGGAAGACGCCCTCGAGCTCGTCCTCGGCCTGCTCGGCCCCCCGCGCCTGATGGAGCTCGCCGCCGAGGCACTTGAGCTTTACGTCTGGGACCGCGCGGGTAGCGACAACTAGTTTGGAAGTTCCCCCGCAAGCGATAGTCATCTTCGGCGCCACCGGCGACCTGGCACGGCGGAAGCTGCTGCCGGGGTTGCTGCGTCTCTTTCAGGCGGGGCTGATGCCCGAGTTCCGGATCATCGGCGTCTCGATGGAGGAGATCAACGACGCCCGCTTCCGGGCGATCGCCGAAAGCGCCTGCCGTGAGTTCGCCCGCCACGCCTTCGGCGGCGAGGAGTGGCACGAGTTCTCCCACCGGCTCAGCTACGTCCCGCACTCGCAGGCGCCGCAGGCGCTGAAGGAGGCGGTGGACAAGGCGGAAGGCGAACTCGGCTCGCAGATGCAGTTGCTGCACTACCTGAGCGTGCCGCCGGTCGCCGCCCCCGACGTGATCCAGATGCTGAAGACGTGCGGGCTCTCGGAGCGCTCGCGGGTGATCATGGAGAAGCCGTTCGGGACCGACCTCGCCAGCGCCCGCAAGCTGAACGAGATGGTCCACGAAGTGATCGACGAGGACCGGGTCTTCCGCATTGACCACTTCCTCGGCAAAGAGGCGGCGCAGAACATCCTCGCGCTGCGCTTCGCCAACGGCCTCTTCGAGCCGATCTGGAACCGCAACCACATCGACCACATCCAGATCGACGTGCCGGAGACGCTCGCGGTGGGCTCCCGCGCCGCCTTCTACGAGAAAACCGGCGCCTTCCGCGACATGGTCGTCACCCACCTCTTCCAGATCCTCGGCTTCGTCGCGATGGAGCCGCCGACGGCGCTGGCGCCGGAACCGATCACCGAGGAGAAGAACAAAGTCTTCCGCAGCCTGCAGCCGCTGGACCCGGACCAGGTGGTCCGCGGCCAGTACGAGGGGTATCGCTCCGAAGAGGGGGTCGACCCAGACTCCAGCACCGAGACCTTCGTCGCCCTGCGCTGCGAACTCGACAACTGGCGCTGGAGCGGCGTGCCCTTCTACCTGCGCACCGGCAAGCGGATGGGGGAGAGCGCCCGGATCATCTCGATCGCCTTCCGCGAGCCGCCGCACGCGATGTTCCCCGAGCACTCGCGGGTCGGCCGCTACGGGCCCGACCACCTCACCTTCGACCTCGAGGAGTCCTCACGCGTCTCACTCTCCTTCTACGGCAAGCGGCCCGGGATGGGGATGGTCCTCGACAAGGCGAGCATGCAGTTCTCGCTGGAGGAAACCGATTACCACGGCGAGACGGT
>DASTYZ010000039.1:0-15962 GCA_035764545.1 Solirubrobacterales bacterium
GGCAAAATGGAAACGACCGGCTCGGTTTGAGGCGAACCTGCGACTAACCGCCGCGCGAAGGGGCTGGATCGACACCAGCTATGGATCCGACATCCGGATCACGGTTTCCGGGGAAGATCTTGTAGTTCACGACCTACCGGCCGCCGCAGACTAGGAACTCGCCTTAAATCCCTAAGTCCTCCGTGATCCATGCATCCAGCTCCTGTGCAATGGACGGTGGGTCATCAAAATCGACGCCTCGATAGATGTGGCCCACGAAGTCGGTTGGCATATCTGGAGTGTCTCGATCCTTGAGAAGAACGACACGACGACCAGTCATGAGCATTGCGCCAACCTCAATCTGAAGGTTGTCGTTGAACTCCTCTCCAAACCTGGTCTCAAACAAGCCGATGCCGTACTTGCACGCCCACATATGCGCAGCGATGTTCCCAAACAGCTCATCATCGGCTTGGCGGTCCGAAGCGAGGTGCATCTTTAGGCCTCGTGCATCGAGGGTCTCTCGCGCTGCGACGATCACGTCGCGTACGGGATCAGGTAGTTCGCTCTCCTTCTCATCCTTCGGAAAACGGGTCATGCAGAAGACGTTCGCATCGAACGGAAACCGATCCAGAAGACGGCCAATGGGGGTCGCCCATCGAACGGGAGCCAACTCGGGTGGAATCAGCGGATGCTGCGCCTGTTGCAACTCCGCACTGCCAACCAGGGCAATCTCAGCCTCAACCGCCGTTACGTCAAGGTTCTCCATCAGTTGAGATGCCATCGTCCGCCCCTCGGGCGTCAAAGACCAAGTTTTCCCGCTGCGTCGGCGAACCACCTTGCCTTTTGACGCAAGGGTCGCCAGTGCTTGGCTCACATTTCCGGGCTTAGGCAACCTAAGCAACTCGAACATGTCGGCTATTTGCCCCGGCGTGAACCAGCCGTCGCCTCCTCGGCTCCCAACGATGGCCCCAGTGACCAAGACCCGATCTTGCTGCCGAGGGAGGCGCTGGATCGTCAGCCCTATCGAAGTGTCTATGAGGCCTCCGCCAATCTCTTCACAATCTCTCCCGCCTTCGCGAACCCGACCGCGTTCATTTTTATCTCTCTCTTGCTCCCCGTACCGCGAAACCTAATTCCGTCGCCATCGAGCGCGCTAATAGCCTTTGAGACATTGGTGTCGTGAACACCTCGGTCGTGGGTGGTCTCGATTGCCACCTTGGTTGGCGTCCATTCCTCAAGACCCGTTGCCTGCCGCCCTGCAACTACGAGATAGGTGACTTCCTGCTGGGCAAGTTTCTTGGTCTTGTTGAGGGACGCTCGTTTAACCGTAACGTGAACACCGTCCTCATCAACGTCGTAGACAATTCCGGCCTGCGCTTCACCGATCTCGAGCTTGTCTGCGATTTGCCCTAGCCCCTTAGAGGTATCCCCCCTCGGCTGGACATCGCCCCCTGGTCGGATGCCATCGCTCCCTTTCGGGTCGTTCTGGGGAGGGCGTATGGGCAATCCAGCAAGGACCGCCGTGAACGCTGCTACCCGCAAATCTTTTGGAACCTTGGCCTCGTCAACGGCAGCTACCGCGGTACGAAGCCTCTCCACTACGTCTTTAGGCGCATTTCCCATCCGACCAATTTAGTCTCTCCACTGGTCGGATTACGGGAGTCGAAAAGGGTCTATACCGCGTCAGCATCGCCTCGACCCGATGCACCGCAATCTCGGCGAGAGTGATCCGCGTCTAACGCGGCGGCACGAAGGTAGGTCCACGTACTGTGGCGGCACTCGTGGGGGCGAATGCCTGATGGGTCTGCTTCGACGACCTTCACCTGGCCGAAGGAAGGTGAAGGGAAGGAGCGCCGCCGCGCGCGAGGACTTCCTGAACTCCGCTGACTTCCGTTGACCCCTAACGCGTCAGAGTCCTAGGAGAGGTCGAGCTCTTTCATGGAGCGGAATCCGGCTTCACCATGAGCTAAACGGCGAACGCGCCCGACAGGATTTGAACCTGTGACCTTCGGTTTCGTAGACCGACGCTCTATCCAGCTGAGCTACGGGCGCGAGAGGCCGGGTGGTGCCGGCGAATGTCGAGATTAATGGATGGGGCTGGGTTTTAGGCGAGCCGGGCGTTGAGGGTGATCTCGGGCACGCCGGCTAGGGCGCGGGAGACGACGCAGCCGTCTTTGGCTTTCTCGGCGTAGGAGCTGAAGGCGTCGGCGTCGAGGTCGGGGACGGAGCCCTCGACGTCGAGGTCGATCTTGGCGATGGTCGGGAGGCCGTCGACGAGGCGGAGGTGGACTTGGGCCTTGGCCTTGATCGACTCGGGCGGGTGCTCGGCTTCGGTGAGGGCGAGGCTGAGTGCCATCGCGAAGCAGCCGGCGTGGGCCGCGGCGATCAGCTCCTCGGGGTTGGTTCCCTCGCCTTCCTCGAAGCGGGAGCTGAAGGAGTAGTTGCCCTCGAAGACGCCGTCGCCGACCTTGACCGTGCCGCTGCCTCCTTTGAGGTCGCCCCTCCACTCCGCGCTGCCGTTCCTCGTTGCCATGCTCGCTCCTTCGATCGGGTTTGCGAGGGGCAGCTACCCGGTTTGCGCGGTCCCATCCTCGGAGGCATAGCCGGCGAGGAGCTTTTCCTCGTCCTCCTTGCCGGGGAAGCGGGTGGCGACGAGAAGGGCGCCGAGGCAGATGGCGGCGATCCCCGCGACGTAGGCCCAAGCGTCTCCCTGCAGGAACGCACCGCGAGCGCCTTCGATGATCGAATCGGCGTAGCGGGGGTGCTGTTCGGCCACCGCGGCGGCGCTGGAGAAGGACTTGGTCAGCTCGCTTTCGACGCTACTCGAGACCGACTTGGGCGCGGTCTGTACCGCCGTGGCCGCGGCTGCCGTGTATCCCGCCGTCAGCAGGGCACCGAGGATCGACTGCATGATCGCGCCGCCGAGGTCGCGCTGCAGGTCGGCGGTCGCCGAGGCCATCCCGGCGCGGCGCACCGGGACCGACGCGGTCAGCGAGTGCGAGGCAGGGGTGCCGGCGAAGCCGACGCCAATGCCGATCAGCAGGTAGCCGAGACCGATGTGCCAGTACTGGGCGTTCTCGTCCCAGAGCAGGAGCATGATCAGGAAGCCGGCGAGGCAGAAGGCGTAGCCGACCAGGAGGGTGAAGCGCGCGCCCCGCGTCTCGACCAGGTGCGCCGAGCGGGGGGCGACGAGGACCATCCCGATCGCCCCAGGGAGGATCGCCAGGCCGGCGTCCAGGGTCGAGTACTCCAGCACGTTCTGCAGGTACTGCTGGCCGATGAACATCGCCGCCATCAGCGAGCCGAAGACGATGATCCCGGCGCACGCGGCGACCCAGAAGATGCGCCGGGAGGCGACCTCGAGGTCGTAAAGCGGCGGCTTGGCGCGGCGCTGGCGGATGACGAAGGCGACGATCGCGGCGAGGGCGACGAGCCCGAGCCCGGCCGCGGCGGCGCCCGCCCCCGGCACCGGCGCGAAGTTGATCGCCAGGACGAGGGCGGCAACCATCAGCACCGAGAGGATGCCGCCGAGGTTGTCGACCCGCTCGGAGGTCTCGTTGACGTGGGCGGGGATATAGCGCCAGGCGAGGTAGAGGGCGGTAACGGCCAGCGGCAGGGTGACGAAGAAGACCGAGTCCCAGTCGAACTGGGTCAGCAGGGCGCCGGAGACGAGCGGGCCGAGGGCCGAGATCCCTCCCCCCAGCGCCGACCAGAGCGCGATCGACTTGGTCCGCTCCGGCCCGCTCCAGAGCGCGGTAATCAGGGCCAACGTGGTCGGGAAGGCCATTCCCGCGGCGAGGCCGCCGAGCAGGCGGGCGAAGAAGAGGACCTCGATCGAGGGGGCGAAGCCGGCGAGCAGCGAGGCCGGGATCGCCAGCGCCGTGCCGGCCAGCAGCATCTGCTTGCGACCGTGGGCGTCGCCGAGGGCGCCGAGATAGAGGACCGAGGCGGCGAGCCCGAGCGAGTAGCCGACGGCGACGAGGTCGAGCCCGGTCTGGCTGGCGTCGAAGGCCTTGCCGATGTCCGGCAGGGCGACGTTGGCGACCGCGAGGTTGAGGTTGGCGACCGCGGCGACGGCGATCAGCGCGGTCAGTACGAGCTTCGCCCGCGGCGGCGACGAACTTGACGCGGACGGCGCGGCCTTGGCGGTCAAGTCCATCTATCCAAACCCTATTCCCCTCGCCAGCGCATAGGGTGGCCACGTGACCAAGTGGGCGGTACTCGTGGTTCTGTCGGCGGCTCAGTTCCTGATGGTCCTCGACCAAGCGGTGATGAACGTCGCGATCAGCCAGCTGGTCGAGGACTTCGACACCACGGTGACGACGATCCAGGCGGTGATCGCCCTCTACGCACTGGTGATGGCGGGGCTGATGCTGACCGGCGGCAAGCTCGGCGACATCTTCGGCCGGCGCCGGGTCTTCGCGATCGGGCTCGTCATCTACGGGATCGGGTCGGGGCTGACCGCGGCCTCCTGGAACGTCCCCTCGCTGATGTTCGGCTGGTCGATCCTCGAGGGGATCGGTGCCGCGCTGGTCCTGCCGGCGCTGGTCGCCCTGGTCGCCGGCACCTACCGCGACCGCGACCGCGCCGTCGCCTATGGCGTCCTCGGCGGCGTCGCCGGGGCCGGGATCGCGGTCGGTCCGATCCTCGGCGGCTGGGCCACCACCGACTTCACCTGGCGGATCGTCTTCGTCGGCGAGGTCCTCGTCGCGATCGGCATCCTCATCGGCACGCGGATGATGGCCGAGCCCGAGCGCGCGCCCGGGAAGCCGACCCTCGACTGGGTCGGCAGCGTCCTCTCGGCCGCCGGCCTCGCCGTCCTCGTCTTCGGCGTCCTGCAGGCGAGCAACTGGGGCTGGCTGGCACCGCGCAGCTCCCCGATCACCCCGTTCGGCTTCTCGCTGACGCCGTTCGTGATCGCCGCCGGCGGGGTTCTCCTCGCCGCCTTCGTCAGCTGGGAGCGCCGCCGCGAGGCGCGCGGCGAGGAACCGCTGCTGCGCCTCGACCTGCTGAAGATCTCGACCCTGCGCGGCGGCGTCGCGATGTTCCTCGCCCAGAACCTGGTCCTGATGGGGATCTTCTTCACGATCCCGCTCTTCCTGCAGATCGTCCAGGGCCTCGACGCGCTCGAAACCGGGATCCGCATGCTCCCGGCCTCGGTCGGCCTCTTCGTCAGCGCGATCGTCGGCTCGGCGCTGGCCTCGCGCTTCGCGCCGAAACCACTGGTCCGCGCCGGGCTCGGTCTCGTCTTCGTCTCGACCCTGCTGCTGATGGGGACGATCGAGCCCGAGCTCGACAACGCCTCCTTCCTCTTCGCGATGGGCGTGCTCGGCGTCGGCATGGGGCTTGTCGTCTCCCAGCTCGGCAACGTCGTCCAGTCGGCGATAGGCGACGAGCAGCGCAGCGAAGCCGGCGGACTGCAGAACACCGCCCAGCAGCTTGGCTCCTCGCTCGGCACGGCGCTGCTCGGGGCGATCGTGATCACCGGGTTGATCGCCGCCTTCACCGGCAACATCGCCGACGACCCGCAGGTCTCCGACCGGGTCCAGCAGCAGGTCGAGGTGCAGCTCAGCGCCGGCGGCAGCTTCGTCCCCTCCGACGAGGTGCGGGAAGCCGCCGAGGACGAGCGGCTCTCGCCGCGCGCCACCGACGCGCTCGTCTCCCACTACGAAGACGCGCAGCTGGACGCTCTGAAGCTCGCCTTCCTCGTCGCCGCCCTGCTCGTGCTTGGCTCGCTGTGGTCGACCCGGCGGCTGCCGGCCGAACGCCTTACCGCCTGAGGGTCGCGCGCCTCAGCCTTTGAGGCGGACGTGCCAGTGGACCGTGGCGGTGGCGACCCGCTGCCCGTCTCCGTCGCTCAGCTCGACCTCGCAGGGGAACTCGACCTTGCCCTCGGAGTCGAGCGTGGCGAGGGCCTCAGCGGCATCGACGCCGAGCGTCGCCTTCGCGGTGATCTCGCCGTTGGCGATCTTCTCGTAGGCGATCTCGGCGCTGCGGGCGAGCGGCGTAACGTCGCCCATGCGCTCGGCGAAGGCGCCAACGAAGGCCGCGCCCGAGGCGGTCTCGGCGGCGGTGAAGAGGGCGCCAGCGTGCTGGGAGCCGACGTGGTTTTTCAGCTCCGGCAGGTCGGGCAGGAGGACGGTTGCCTCGCCCTCGGAGATCTCGGTGATCTCGACGTTGAGGTGGCCCGCGAAGGGGACGGCCTGCGTCATTCCTTTGGCGATCAGGTCGAAGTCGGTCATCGGCTCACCCTATCCGGGATCAGCGGCCGTGGAACTCGGCGTGCCCGGGGCCGCCGTGCTCGAGGAAGGTGCGGACGGCGTTCTGCAGGTCCTCGCTGGCGAAGAGCTCCCCGGCTTCGGTCCGCACCGCCTCGTCCGCGGCGGGGATCCCGCCTTCGCGGAAGCGGCGGAGGATGTGCTTCGTCATCGCGTGCGCCTTGGTCGGGCCCGCCGCCAGCTCCTCGGCAAGCTTGCGCGAGGCGGCCTCGAAGTCGTGGTCCTCGAAGAGCAGGTTGACGACCCCCCAGCGCTCCATCTCCTCAGCGCCGAAGATGCCGCCGGACATCACGAAGTGACGGGCGCGGCCGCTGCCGGCGCGCTCGGCGAGGCGCTGCGTTCCGCCCATCGACGGCGTCAGCCCGACCACTTTCTCGACCAGGCCGAACTTCGCCTTCGGCGAGGCGACGATCAGGTCGCAGGCGAGCGCCAGCTCGAAGGCCGCGGTGAGGGTGAGCGCGTGGGCGGCGAAGACGACCGGCGCCGGCAGCGTTTCGACCTTCTCGATCATCTCCAGCAGGTCGGTCCAGAGCGCGCTCCCTTGCTCCGGCGTCAGCCCGGCGAAGACGTGGACGTCGACGCCGCCGGAGACCGCCCTCCCCTCGGCCCGGATCAGCAGCGCCCGCGGCGGCGAAGCCGCGACCTCGTCGATCGCCGCCCGCAGGTCGTCGATCATCCTCTGGTCGAAGAGGTTCAGCGGCGGGCTGTCGAGGGTGATCGTCGCCAGGTCGCCCTCCCGCTCCAGTCTTGCGGCCGCGTTCTCGCTCATAGCTCCGGCACCCTATGGACCTCGAACAGGTTCGTGCCCAGTTCCTGACCGTCGAGCCCGGCGGTGATCGCGACCAGGTCTCCGGGCTCGGCGATCCCGTGCTTGGCCGCCTCCCCGGCGCAGTGGCCGAGCAGGCTGCGCAGCTCGGTCCCGAAGTCGCTCTGCACGGCGGTTATCCCAAACAGCAGGCCGACCCGGCGCACCGTCTCTATATAGGGGGAGACCGCGAGCACCGGGACGTCGGGCCGGTGGGCGGAGACGAGCCGCGCCGTCCGCCCGGTGTTGGTCGGCACCACCAGGGCCTTGAGGCCGAGCCGGTAGACGGCGCCGACAGCGCTCTGGGCGACCGAGTCGGCGACGTCCTGGGTCGCCTGGTCGGTGCGGGTGAAGAGCCACTCGGCGTAGGGCAGGTCGGGCTCGGTGGCGCGGGCGATCCGGTCCATCACTTCCACCGCCTCGATCGGGTGCTGGCCGACCGCGGTCTCCTCGGAGAGCATCACCGCGTCGGTGCCGTCCCAGATCGCGTTGGCGACGTCGGTCACCTCGGCCCGGGTCGGCCGCCGCGCGGTCACCATCGAAGCCAGCATCTGGGTCGCCGTGATCGCCGGCTTCGAGGCTTTGCCGGCGGCGCGGATCAGCCGCTTCTGCTCGCCGGGCACCTGCTCCAGCGGCACTTCGATCCCGAGGTCGCCGCGGGCGACCATGATCCCGCCGGTAGCGAGGCGGACGATCTCCTCGATGTTCTCCGCCGCCTGCTGGCGCTCGATCTTGGCGATCACCGGGATGCGAGAGCCGAGCTCCCGCAACCGCGCCAGCACCGGCTCCAGGTCGGCGGCGTTGGAGACGAAGGAGACCGCCAGCAGGTCGATCCCCTGCTCGACCGCGAACTCGACCCAGCCGAGGTCGACGCCGGTGGTCGCCGGCAGGTCGGCGCCGCCGGGGATGTTCATCCCCTTGTGGGAGGAGAGGGTCCCCCCCACCTCGACCTCGGCGTCGACGCCCGCGTTCTCGCGGTCGCCAACACGCAGCCGGATCGCGCCGTCGGCGAGATAGACGAGCTGGTCCTCGCTCAGGTCGGAGACCCCCGCCCACTGCACCGGGATCGTCTCGCGATCGCCCTCGACGTCCTCCGGCGTCAGGGTCACATGCATCCCCGTCTCCAGCTCGGCGACGTCGTTGCGCAGCGAACCGATCCGCAGCTTCGGCCCCGGCAGGTCGCCGAGGATCGCCACCTCGCGCCCGACCCGCTCAGCCGCAGCCCGGACCGCCGCGATCGTCTCCGCCTGCCGCTCGCGGCCCGCGTGGGAGAAGTTGAGGCGGAAGACGTCGGCCCCGGCCGCAACCAGACCCTCCAGCACCTCCGGCGCCCAGCTGGCGGGCCCGACGGTGGCGATGATCTTGGTCCGGCGCTCGAGGTGGGCGCCGGAGGTATGAGCGGGCTGAGCGTGCATGCCGGTGACTGTAGAGGCTGGGTCGTGATGGCAGGACCTGGGCAGCCGCTCCTCGGTCGTCCGTTTGCTCAGCGCTTCTCTATCCGGTTAGCATCCTCGTCATGCACCGGCGGATATTCATCCTCCTCGGCGCGGCGTCCCTCCTGCTCGGCGGCTGCGGAAGCTCGTCCTCGGGGGAGGATGCGGGCAGCACCCGGGCCGCAGCGCCGCCACCCGCCCACGTGTCGGTGGGAACGGTGGCGCCGAAGACGCCTGGAGCCGTCGAATCGAACCCCTTCGGCCAGGCGAAACCGACCTGGGTGAGGATCGAGAAGACGCGCCCGGCCATGCCCTCGCCCCAGGGAGCTCCACCGACCGATCTCGTCATCGAAGACCTCGAAACCGGAACCGGGCCGATCGCAGAATACGGAGACGAAGTCACGATCATGTACAGCAGCCTCCACTTCGTCAGCGGCAAGAAGTTCACCTCCTCCTGGGACTGGGGAGCACCGACCACCTTCGTCCTCGGCGAGGGCCTGCTGGACTCCGGCTGGGAAACCGGGGTAGACGGGATGCAGGTCGGCGGTCGGCGTGAGCTGATCGTCCCCGGCGGGTTCCAGGGGCACTCGGGGTTCCCGCCGGGCTACAGCCCGAAGGACACGCTCCTCTACGTGGTCGACCTCGTCGCGATCGACCGCTGAGCGGAGAGGGAGGGATTCGAACCCTCGAGAGAGCTTGCGCCCCCTACTCGCTTAGCAGGCGAGTGCCTTCAGCCACTCGGCCACCTCTCCACGCGCGCCGCGGCGCTTCGAAGGATTGTAGGTATTGACGGGGAATCGCGGGAGTAGGCTGGCGCCGTGCCCGTCCCCGAGCAGTCGCACGAGCGCTATGAGCGAATCTTCGCTGACGTCGAGGCGCCATTTGCCTTCGTCGACCTCGAGGCGATGTGGGCGAACGCCGACTCGATGCTGGAGCGGAGCGCCGGCAAGAAGGTCCGGGTGGCCTCGAAGTCGGTTCGCTGCCGGGCGCTGCTGAGCGCGATCTTCGGGCGGGACGAGCGCTTCCAGGGGCTGATGACCTACACCCTGCCGGAGACTTTGTGGCTTGCCGAGCAGGGGTTCGAGGACCTGCTGCTCGCCTACCCGACCGCCGATGCCGGGGCACTGGAGGAGTTGGCGCTGCGCTCGGCCGCCAATCCGGAGGGGGCGCCGATCGTGATGGTCGACTGCGTCGAGCACCTGGAGATGATCGGGTCGGTCCTCGGCAAGGGGGCGCCGCCGCTGCGGGTCTGCATCGACGTCGACGCCAGCTGGTGGTGGCTCGGGGGCCGGGTCAAGATCGGCCCCAAGCGCTCGCCGATCCACTCCCCCGAGCAGGCGGTAGCGCTGGCGCGGGAGATCGAGAAGCGGCCGCAGATCGAACTCGACGCGCTGATGGCCTACGAGGGACAGATCTCCGGGGTCGGCGACCTGCCGCCGGGGCAGCGGCTGCGCGGCGCCGCGATCCGCTTCATGCAGAAACGCTCGGCGGCTGAAATCGCCGAGCGCCGGGCCGCCATCGTCGAGGCGCTGAGCGAGTTCGTCGAGCTGGAGATCGTCAACGGTGGCGGCACCGGCAGCCTCGAACTGACCGCGGCCGAGCCAGCGGTGACCGAGGTGACCGCCGGCTCGGGCTTCTACGCGCCGGTCCTCTTCGACCACTACAGCCGCTTCAGCCTCGCCCCCGCGGCCGCCTTCGCCCTGCCTGTAACGCGCAAGCCTTCCGAGTGGGTGGCGACGGCGCTCGGCGGCGGCTACCTCGCCTCCGGCCCCGGCAACCCAGGCCGCCTGCCGGCGCCGTGGCTACCCGAGGGGCTCCGCTTCGACGACGAGGAGGGCGCCGGCGAGGTGCAGACGCCGCTGCTCGGCGAGCCGGCGGCCTCCCTCAGCGTCGGCGACCGCGTCTACCTGCGCCACGCCAAAGCCGGAGAGCTCTGCGAGCGCTTCGAGACGCTGCTCCTCGTCGAGGGCGACCGCATCGTCGACGAGGTCCCCACTTACCGCGGCGAGGGCAAGGCCTTCCTCTAGGGACCGAGGACGCGCCCGGTGTACTCGTTAGCGAAGGTGCGTCCTGGGTCGAGGACGTCGCGAGCGCGCTGGAACTCCGCCCAGGCCGGGTAGCGCGGGACCAGGGTCGCCGCGGTCTGGAAGTGGCGCTTGCCCCAGTGGGGCCGGCCGCCGTAGGAGTCCATGATCGCCTCGACCGCCTCGAAGTAGGGTCGCCACTCCATCCCCCGGTACTGGTGGACGGCGATGTAGGCGGTGTCGCGTTCGTGTGAGGGGCTGAGGAGGGCGTCGTCGCCGGCGGCGACCCGCATCTCGATCGGGAAGAAGACCGGGTATTCGTGCGAGCGCACCCACTCGATCACCCGCCGCACCGCCTCGGGGCCGTGCTCGCGCGGAACCCCGTACTCCATCTCCGTGAACCGGACCCGGCGCTCGTTGGCGAAGACGCGGTCGCTGCGGTCACTGGTGCGGCTGCCGGAGGCGAGGCGGCCGGCGAGGCGCGAGAGCGCCGGGATCGTCCTCGGCGCCAGCTTGCCGGTCCCCGCCAGCAGCCCCAGCGCCCAGTTCTCGAAGACGACGTCGTTGAGGTAGGCGGCGGCACGGCCGCGAGGACGCGGCGGCTCCTCGGTGCGGTTGCGCTCGAGGACCAGCGCCGAGTCGTCGTAGGGGAAGGTGAAGAGCTCGAAGTGCTCGTGCGCCCCGGCCCGCTCCTCGAAGCTGTCGAGCACCTCCTCGCGCGGCTGCGGCGAGTCGACCCGGAGCAGGGTGAAGGCTGGGACGCAGCGCAGCGTCACCGCCGAGATCGCTCCCAGCGCTCCCACCCCGACCCGCGCCGCCCGCAGCAACTCGGGGTGGGTCTCGGCGCTGAGGTGGCGGACGCTGCCGTCGGCGAGGACCAGCTCCATCCCCTCGACCTGGGCGGAGATGTTGCGCAGCCGTGCCCCGGTCCCGTGGGTGCCGGTGGAGATCGCCCCGGAAATCGACTGCCGGTCGATGTCGCCGAGGTTCTCCATCGCCAGGCCGAGCCGGGCCAGCTCCTCGTTCAGCTCAGCGAGGACGGTGCCGCCGCCGACCTTGACCAGCCCGCTCCCCGGGTCGCCGTCGATAACGCCGCTGAGCGCCTCGACCCGCAGCATCACCCCGTCGGTCAGCGCCGTCTCGGTGAAGGAGTGGCCGGCACCGGCGACCCGTACCTTCTGGCCCGCGGCCGTCGCCGCGGCAATCGCCTCCGCCAGCTGCTCGCGGTTCGCGGGACGGACGATCTGCGCCGGCCGGCAGCGCTGGTCGCCAGCCCAATTGGCCCACTCGCCCGGCGCGCCCGCGGTCCTCTTCGCCATCGATCGACCCTAGCCGGTGGCCGCGCGTGGATCTGTGCCCGGCTGCAGCGTCCGGTAGGCGTAGAAGACGGTGAAGACGAGCAGCAGCGAGATCGCCAGGCTCGGTGCCGCATTGCCGGTGAGGCTGGCGACCACGCCGCCGCCGATGCCGCCGATCACCTGTCCCGACGCCCAGGCCATGTTGGAGAGGCCGGCGGCGAAGCCCTGGTGCAGGCTGCTCGCCTCGGCGACGTCGGAGATCAGGGTCAGCGCCGGCGCGAAGCAGAGCCCGGCGCCGAGGGAGGTGACGATCAGCCCCAGCAAGACCTCCTCGAGCGAGGGCACGAGCGCGATCACCACCATCGCGAAGGCGCAGATCGAGAGCCCGATCACGTACGGCAGGCGGCGGCCCACCCGATCGGACATCCGGCCAGCGACCGGGGCGAGCATCGCCTCGAGGGCGGCGCCGGCGATGAACCCCGCAGCGATCAACCCGTGGCTGCCGCCGAGGGCGTCGATCCGCAGCGGCACCAGCACCTCGATCGCCCCGAACATCACCGAGGGCACGGCGACGAAAACGGCCGCCTCGACCACCGGCCGGCTCGTCAGCGTCGCCATCACCTCCCCCAGGTTCTGCTCTTGGGGGGCGGCCGTCTCCGGCAGGCGCGCGGCGCCGAGGGCGAGGAAAACCGTGACCACCAGGACCGAGCTGAAGACAATCTCGGTCCCGATCGAGCCGGCGATCGCGCCCAGCGCCGGGCCCAATAGCGCGCCGGCGACGGCCGTCCCCAGCGCGGTGCCGATGATCGAGCCCCGGTTCTCCTCGGGCGAGGCGGAGATCAGCCAGGTCAGCGCCCCGGACCAGATCAGCGCCCCGGCGATTCCCTGGACGAAACGGGCGCCGTCGAGGAGGAGGATTTCGTCGGCGAAGCCGAAGACGACGCTGGCGCAGCCGAGCAGGAGCAGACCCATGATCACCGTCCGCTTCGGCCCCACCCGGCTGGCGACGAAGCCGGCAGGGAGGGACGCCGCCAGCGTCCCTGCCGCGTAGGCGGCGGAGAGAACCCCGGCCTCGGCCTTGGTCAAACCAAGCTCGTCGACGTATTCCGGCAACAGCGGCGCGATCGCCGCAAAGAAGGCGACGTCGAAGAAGATCATCGCCGAGGCGAGGAAGAGAAGCCGGCGCATGCCCGCATACAATCAGTGAGGAAGCCTTAGCGCTCTGGGAGGGGTGGCAGAGCGGTTGAATGCGGCGGCCTTGAAAGCCGTTAGGCGTCTTTCGGCGTCTCGTGGGTTCGAATCCCACCCCCTCCGCTCAGGTCTGGCCGGCAGGAAAGCGCCTGCCGCGGACGAACGAGCAAGCCATGGAGAGCGCCGGCAGGCGCGCCAACCGCGGCGAGGTCTGGCGGGGGCGCGCGGAGAGGGTCAGGGACGCGTTCGGCCTCGTCCTCGCCCTCGTCCTGATCACCTACATCCTCGCCTCGCTGCTCAGCAACCACGGCTGGGAGGCGGTCGTGCTGACGCTGGCGACCAGCGCTACCTCGGTCGTCGCCCTGGCCAGCTCCCACGTTCAGCACAAGGTCGTCCGGGCTTCCCTCTGGCTCTCGGGGCTGACCGTCGCCCTTGCCGCGATTGCCGCCGCCACCGATGAGCAGACGCTGCTCAACCTCGCCTCGCTGATCCAGATCTGCCTCCTCGCGGTGGCGATGGCGGCGGTGCTGTGGCGGGTGGTGTCCAGCGCCGAAGTCGGCTCGCGGACGATCCTCGGCGCGATCAGCGTCTACGCCGTGCTCGGAATCCTCTTTACCTTCGCCTTCGGGACGATCGACCGGATTCAGGGCGGGCCGTTCTTCGAAGAGGTCGCCCACCCCGACGGCAGCGACTTCATCTTCTTCAGCTACACGACGCTGACCACGACCGGGTACGGCAACCTCGTCCCCGGGGGCCAGCCGGGACGGATGATCGCCGGCCTAGAGATGATGCTCGGCCAGATCTTCCTGGTCACCCTGGTCGCCGGCCTGGTCAGCCTCTGGCGTCCGGGTGAGGCGCTGCGGCGGCGACGCGAGCGCCGCGAAGCGCCCGGCGAAGCCGCCTCTAAGCCCTAGCCCTCGTCGAGCTCGACGCGTTCGATCGCCTGCGGCTCCAGCGGCTTGTCGCCGGCACCGGTCGGCGTCGACTCGATCGCGTCGACGACGTCCATGCCGTCGATCACCTCGCCGAAGACGGTGTGCTTGCCGTCGAGCCACGGCGCCGCGCCGGTGGTGACGATGAAGAACTGCGAGCCGTTGGTATTCGGCCCGGCGTTGGCCATCGCCAGCGCGCCGCGGACCACCTTGTGGTCGTTGATCTCGTCCTCGAACGTGTAGCCGGGACCGCCCGTTCCGGTGCCTTCCGGGCAGCCGCCCTGGATCATGAAGTCCGGGATCACCCGGTGGAAGACGAGCTGGTCGTAGAAGCCGTCCGCGGACAGCTTGCGGAAGTTCTCGACGGTTTTCGGCGCGTCCTCGTCGTGAAGCTCGAGCACGATCGCCCCGGCGCTGGTGTGAAGGGTCGCTTGCGACATGACCGGAACCCTAGATGATCGGTTCTGCGACGAGGTGCGACTGGGGGCGTGCCCGGCCGAGCGGATCAAGGACGCAGGGCGCAGCCTTTGCCGGGTGGCAAAGGCAAGCCCGAGGACGCAGAGACGCGAAGTGTGCCGGGCGCGTCATCCAGGCGTGCCTGGTCGCAGAACCGATCATCTAACTAGCCCTGGACCCGGACAGTGACCGGTGCCGAGGAGCCGGGCGCGTAGGGCCAGCGCTCCTCCGCCAGCGCCGTCGCCCGCAACCGGATCGACGCCCGGCCGCTGACGTAGCGGAAGCGATAGTGGGCACGGAAGCGGCCGTGGTGGTCTGAGCGGGTGACGAGGACCGGGCGCCAGCGATGGGTCGCCTCCTCCAGGTACTGGATCGCGACGAGCTTGCCGCGGCGCAGGATCGGCGCCCCCCTGCTCTTCACCTTGCCGCTCAGAACCACCGCCTGCCCGGTGCGGAGGCTCTGCGGGGCGGCGCGCAGGCTGACCCCGGAGCGCACCCGCAGCTCCAGCCCGGGGCGGCGGGCCGACTCGAGCTCATCGTCGCCGGCGAAGGCGATGGTGACCCGGCGCGACGGGCCGGCGGGCAGTCGCAGCTCGAAGCCGCCCTCCTCGCCGGTCCGCACCGTCTCCACCGCGAGCGGCAGCAGCGCCCCGCGCGAGGGCCGGGAGACGACTCGCAGCTCGCGGCCGCCGAGGCCGGCGCCGTCGGCCCGGGTCAGGCGGCCGCTGAGGAGAGCGGGAGCACCGAAGGGGACGGTGAGCGAGTCGCCGCGGCCGTGACCGCCGCGGAGCCGGGCGAAGAGCCGAGACTTGCCGCGGGCGACGTGCGGCGGCGGCACCCGGCGGACCGCCATCTGGGTCCCGTCGGCGCGCAAGCTGGTCGCGCCGGTGTTGCCGGCCGCGTCGGCGGCCTCGGCCCGGAAGACGTACGTGCCGAAGCCGAGCTCTGGCATCGGCGCGGTCAGATTGGCGGCACCCGAGCCAGTGGAAGCAAGCTTGGTCGGCAACTCGATCCACCGCTCCGAGTCGACCCGCCGGTAGAGGATCTGTCCCGACGCCGGCCCCGAGTGGGCATCGGTCACCTCAGCCTTCACCTGCCCCTCCCCGTTCTCGCCGCTGAACGCGAGCTCCGGACTGACGTCATCGAAGCGGAGCGGCACGGTCACTGCCGAGCCCGGCGCCTCGTTCCCGGCCTCGTCCCGCAGCCAGAGCTGGAGCGAGTAGGAGCCGGCGCCGGGGACCGAGAGGTCGGCGAGCGCACGGCGGTCGCGGCCGGAGGCGAAACGGGTGCCGGTGTCGAAGCCGGCGCCGCCGGCGAGGCGCCAGACGGCGCCGGCGATCGGGCTCGCCACCCCCTGGTCGGGGTTCTCCCAGCCGAGGTCGAAGTCGTTCGTCCGCCTCCAGGAATCGCCTCCGGCGAGCGCGACGGCGCGCGGGTGCGCCGGCGGGTTGTTGTCGATCAGGATCTGGCGGCCGGGGGCGCAGGAGACGTTGCCGGCGAAATCGGTGGTGCAGTGGCCGAGCAGGTGCGGACCGTCGCTGAAGCCGGTCGTAGCGACGGTCTGGG
>DASTYZ010000040.1:0-9198 GCA_035764545.1 Solirubrobacterales bacterium
ACCCCCGCGGCCTCCCCCCCAACGGGGTTCTCTCGGAAGAAGTTCCTCAGCCGCTCGACCCGCGCAACCGCTTCCTCCATCTGCTCCGCGCCAAAAGCCAGCGGCTGCCGGTAATGCCCCGAGATCAAATAAGCGACCACAGCCTCCCGCCCATAGGTATCGAGCGCCGTAGAGAGCTGAAAGATGTTCCCCTCCGATTTCGACATCTTCGCCGCCCCGGTCTCGATCATCCCGTTATGCATCCAGACCTTGGCAAAGGGCCGCCCCGCCCCCTCCGACTGAGCGATCTCGTTCTCATGGTGGGGAAAGACGAGGTCGGAGCCGCCGCCGTGGACGGCGAAGGAAGCCCCCAGCTCCTGCTCGGCCATCACCGAGCACTCGATGTGCCAGGCGGGCCGGCCCGGACCCCAGGGCGAGTCCCAGCTGGTGTCCTCGTCGGGCTTGTGGGCCTTCCAGAGGGCGAAGTCGAGGCGATCCTCCTTCAGCGAGGCCGAGCCGGCGTCCTCGCCCTGGTCCATGTCCTCCGGGCGGCGGTTGGAGAGCTTGCCGTAATCGTCGAAGCTGCGAACGCGGTAGTAGACGTCGCCACCGGACTCGTAGGCGTGGCCGGCCTCGACGAGCTCGGCAATCAAGGAGACGATGCCCTCGACGGTCTCGCTCGCCAGCGGCTCTGAGTCCGGTCGCCCGACGCCGAGGCGATCGGTGTCTTCCATGTAGAGGGCGGTCATCTCCTCCGCGAACTCCTCCGAGCCTTTGCCGGCCTCGCGGGCGGCGGCGTAGATCTTGTCGTTGATGTCGGTGACGTTGACGACGAGCTTCGGCCGGTAGCCCTCCGAGCGCAGGAACCGGGCGAACAGCGAGAAGACGACGAACGGGCGGGCGTTGCCGATGTGGATGCGGCTGTAGACCGTCGGCCCGCAGGCGTATATCCCCACCTCCGAGCCGGCCTCGAGCGAGCGCAGCTCGCCGCTGAGCGTGTCCCTGATCCTCACCTCGCGCATTGCGCAGGCGAGGTTAGATCAAAAAGTGCGGTAGCCGGCGGTTGATGCTTTGGACTCGTTGCCACGAAGCCAGGACGGAGCGATCTCCTCGGCCGCCGCCTGCGCCTCGCGACGGGCTTTGCCGACGCTGGCCTTGATCTCGTCCTCGGTCGCCTCGCGCACGCGCTCCTCGCGCTTTTCGGCCTGGATGCGAATCCTGTCCGCCTCGACCCGAAGCTGGTCCTCGGCGCGGGTGCGGGCTGCCTCCTCGGCCTCGCGTTCGACCTTCTCGAGCATCTGCTGGATGCTCTCCTCGGCTTCGCGGCGGACGTCCTCGGTGCCAGCCATGACCCGCTTCTCGATTTCGGTCTCCAGCCGCACCGCGGCCTCATGGGACTCGGCTGCAGCGGCCTCCGCTTCGGCGGCGCGCTGCTCGGCTGCGGCGATCCGTTTGTCGGCCTCGGCCTGGATCTCCTGGCGGGCCTCCTCGAGCTTGACCTTGAACTCGGTCTCGGCGGCCTTCTGCGCCGCGGCGATCGCGCTCTCGGCTTCGGCCTTGGCCTCAGCCGCGGCCTGCTCCGCCGCCGCGCGCGCTCGGGAGGTGCTGGCGACGATCTCCTCACGCTCGGCCTGCGAGCGCTGCTGCAGCTCCTCGAAGTTCTTCTCGGCCCGGTCGCGAGCGGCCCCGGCGGCGGTTGCCCGCTTATCGGCCTCGACGCGGGCTTCGTGCTCGGCGGCGATCCGCTCCCGCGCCTCCGCGGTCACTTTGCGCATCGCCAGCAGCGCCCGCTCCTTCAGCTCCCCTTTGAGAGCTTCAGCCCGCGCTTCCGCCTCGGCGACGCGCCCCTCGCTGACCTTGACCCACTCAAGCGCTTGATCGGCCACCCCGCGCATCGCGCGCGTAGCCTCGCCGACCTGCTGCAACTGCCGAGCTGGGTCACCCATTCCCGCGCAACCTACTATGGGGACCGGAGGCATCCACGACGCCGAGGCCGCATTTTGCGCGTGCTGCGGGTTAAGCGGATTGCTCGGCGTGACGCGCCCGCAGGTCCTTCTTCAGAACCTTGCCCGTCGCGTTGCGCGGCAACTCGTCCATGAACTCGATCTCGCGCGGGCTCTTATAGGAAGCGAGGTTCGCCTTGACGTGCGCGGTCAGGTCCTGATGAGAGACCTCGATGCCGCTGCGAACGACGACGAAGGCCTTCAGCCGCTGGCCGAACTCGTCGTCCTCGACCCCGATCACCGCCACCTCCTCGACCGCGTCGTGGTCGGCGAGCAGGTCCTCGACCTCGCGGGGGAAGACGTTCTCGCCGCCGGAGACGATCATCTCGTCGTCGCGGCCGTCGATGAAGAGGCGCCCGTCGGAATCGATGTGGCCGACGTCGCCGCTGGAGTAGAGGCCGTCGAGCATCTCCTTGCCGCCGCCACCGGTGTATCCCTCCATCGCCATTTCGTTGCCGACGAAGATGCGGCCGACCTCCCCCTGCGGCACCTCCTTGCCGTGCTCGTCGTAGAGGCAGATCTTGGTCCCGCGCGGCGGCCTGCCAGCGGTGCCGGGGGCGGCGCGAAGGTCCTCCGGGGTGGCGACGGTCGCGTAGGCGACCTCGGTCGAGCCGTAGAGGTTGTAGACGTTGTCGCCGAAGCGGTCCATCCACTCGATCGCCAGCTCGCCGGGCAGGGCCGAGCCCGAGAGCGAGGTGATCTTCAGCGACGGCAGGCTGTAGCGGCCGAGGACCTCGTCGGGCAGGGTGAGGATGCGCTGGATCATCACCGGCACCGCGGCGAGGACGTCGGCGCGGCTCTGCTCGACCGCTTTCAGCGTCTCCTCGGGATCGAACTTGCGCTTCAGCACCATCGTCGACCCGGTCGGCAGGCTCATCACGAAGTGGAAGAAGCCCCAGGAGTGGAAGAGCGGGGCGGCGATCATCATCGTCATCCGGCTGCGGAAGGGGATCTTGTCGATGAGCGAGGCGATCGGCAAGAGCCCTTCGGGGCTGGAGCGCTGGGCGCCCTTCGGGGTGCCGGTGGTGCCCGAGGTGAGGATGACGAATTTCGGCTTCTCCGGCGGCGGCTTCAGGTCGGAGTCGTCGCCGCCCTCGATCAGGCTGTCCAGCGTGGGTCCGGAGACCTCGCCGTCGCACCAGCCGACGATCCGCTGAACGCTGTCGTCGACGCCGGCCAGCAGGTCGCTGAACTCCTCGTCGTAGACGAGCGCCTTCGGCCCCTCACGCTTGGTCACCTCGACCAGCTGCGGGCCGGCGAACATCGTGTTCAGGTAGAGGGCGCTGGCGCCGAGCTTGGCGGCCGCCAGGGTCGCCTCGATGAAGCCACGGTGGTTGCGGCACATGATCCCGACCCCGTCGCCGGGGCCGATGCCCATCTCCGCGAAGGCGTGGGCGAGGGCGTTGGAGCGGTGGTGCAGGCGCAGCCAGCTGAGGGCGCCGCGCTCGTCGACGATCGCCAGCTCGTGCGGGAAGTGGATCGATGCGGTGGTGACGCCGGTGGCCGGCGAGGCTCCCCAGCGGAGGAAGGTGGCGCCGATCTTCAGCGCCTTGTCGGGGCGCATCGGCCCGACGATCCCGGCCTCGCGCAGCACCTTGACCTCGAAGATCGAGTCGGAGATCGAGGCTCGCACGCCCGCCGCACTCAGTTTCGCGTCCGCCATCCCAGCGGAAGACTATTCGCTCTCGACGCTGGCGACCGCCATGCAGGCGATCCCCTCGCCGCGGCCGATGAAACCCATGCCCTCGTTGCTGGTCGCCTTGACGCTGACCCGGGCCGAGGTGGCCTCCGCCAGTGTCCGCTCCATCTCCGCCTTGTAGGGGCCGAGGCGAGGCTGCTCGCAGATCAGCGTGGCGTCGATGTTGATGATCGGGCCGGCGATCGTGCCCACCACGGTGCGGAGGAGGTCGATCGAGTCGGCGTCCTTCCAGGCTGGGTCGTCGTCGGGGAACATCGTCCCGATGTCGCCGCCGCCGCTGGCGCCGAGGAGGGCGTCGATCACCGCGTGGGTGAGGACGTCGGCGTCGGAGTGGCCGTCGAGGCCCTGGTCGTGCTCGATCTCGACGCCGCCGAGGACGAGCCGCCGACCGGCGGCAAAGCGGTGGCTGTCGTAGCCGAGCCCGACCATGCTCAGCGGACGCGACTGCCCAAAGGCGCCAGGCTCCGCTGGCGCTGCTCGAAGACGCATATCTCTTCTATCCCCAGTTCCTCCATGAACTGCACCGCCTGCCCGTATTCGAAGCCGATCTGCTCGGGCAGATGGGCGTCAGAGGAGAGGGCGAAGACGGCGCCGGCCTCGATGCACATCTCGGCGAACTGGCGCGAGGGGTAGAGCTCGCCGACGGGCTTGCGCAGGCCGGCGGTCGAAATCTCGACCGCGATACCGCTCTCGGCGATCGCCTCCACAGCCGGCTCGTAAAAGGCGCGCAGGTCGCGGTCGGGGAGCGGCCGGGCGCGGCCCCAGACCTTGACCAGGTCGGGGTGGGCGAGGATGTCGAAGAGGCCGGAGCGGGCGCAATCGGCGAGCGCCGCGAAGTAGCGGCGCCAGATCTCGTCGGCGTCGCCGTCCCCGTCCCAGACGTCGAAGCCGTCATGGTCGACGGCGGCGTCGCCCTCGCCGATGAAGTGAACCGAGCCGACGACGTAGTCGAAGTCGCGCGCCTCCAGCAGCGAGGCGATCCGCTCCTCAGCGCCGGGGACGTAGTCGCACTCGATCCCGAGCCGCAGCGGCGTGCCGTGGACGAACTCGCAGTAGGCGTCGATGTCGTCTTTGGCGTTCTCGACCCAGAGCGGATGGGTCCAGAGGTCGAGCGCCTGGCGAAAGCGGTAGACGTGCTCGGAGACGCCGAGCTCCTCGATCCCGGCGGCCTCAGCGGCGGCGAGGTAGCGGTCGACGTTCTCGGCGGTGAAGTAGCGCTCGAATGTGGTCCCGTCCTCGTCCGGGCGCAGGTGCAGGTGGTAGTCGGTCAGCATCGGAAGCGAGCATAAACTTCGCGCCGAATGGGCCGTCAGCTCCTTCTCCTCCTGCTCGCGCTGGCCGCGGGCACCGCGCTCGGCCTGCTGGCCGGGGCGACCAACTTCGGCACCGCCCTCGCCATCGGGCAGCTCTGCTTCGCGGCGACGCTCGTCTACGTCTTGATGCGGGACTAGCCGCGCTCGGCGAGCAGCAGCTCGGCGACGCGGAGGTCGAGCGGCGTCGTCACCTTCAGGTTCTGCTCGGCGACCGGGTGGATCAAGACGGTGCCGCCGTTCCACTCGACCAGCATCGCCTCGTCGGTTGCCTCCCGCGACCGCTCGGCGGCCGCCAGCGCCTCCCGCAGCGCCTGCGTCCTGAACACCTGCGGCGTCTGCGCCGCCCAGAGCTGAGAGCGATCCTCGGTCGCCTCGATCGCGAGCCGGCGATTTTGCCCCTCTGAGGGGCCTTTTTGCCGGCTCGAACTTTCTGCGCGCTTGACGGTGTCGGTCACCGGGGCCGCGGCGATTACGCCGCTCACCTCGGGCGCCGCGTCGAGGTCGGCGGCGAGGGCTTCGACCAGCCCCGGCGTCAGCAGCGGCCGGGCGGCGTCGTGGATTGCTACGTACTCCGTCCCGACTGCTTCGAGCGCGTTGGCGACCGAGTCCGCCCGCGTCTCGCCGCCGGCGACGACGGCGAGGTCGTGGCCGGCGAGGTCGGCTCGATGCCCAGGCGGCGCCGCGACGACGATCGAGCGCACGGACTCGCAGGCCCGAAAGGCCTCGAGCGACCACTCGATCATCGGCTTCCCCCCTACCGGGACGAAGGCCTTCGGGCCGCCGGCTCCGAGACGCTCCCCGGAGCCGGCGGCCGCAATGACCGCGGTTACTGCAGCAGCGCTAGGCGGACGCAGTGGCGGCGAACCGCTCCTCGAGGAGACCGTCGAGATATTCCTCGGCGCCGTCCTCGTCCTTGTCGAGCGCGTACATGAACTCCGAGGCGAGGATCTTCTTCGCCCGCGTGTACATCTGCTTCTCTCCGGTGGAGAGGCCCTTTTCCATCTCGCGGATCGCGAGGTTGCGGACGACCTCGGCCAGCTCGAAGACGTCGCCGGTCTTGATCTTCTCGCGGTTGTACTTGAAGCGCCGGTTCCAGTTCTTCGGCATCTCTGAGACGTCGTCGGTGAGGACGTTGGTGACCTTCTTGATTTCGTCCTCATCGATGATCCGTCGCAAGCCCGCCTTGCCGGCGTTTTCGCAGGGGACCATCACGGTCAGCTCGTTATGGAGGATCTTGATCGTGAGGTACTCGCGCTCCTCCCCCATCAACTCCCGCGTCTCTTTGGTCATCACCAGGCCCGCGCCGTGATGCGGGTAAACAACCTTGTCGCCTATCTCGAAGTCGCAGACGTATTCCACGTCCTCCTCGAAGACAGCCTCCACAGTGGCCTCGTCTAGCTCGGAAATCGGTGACTCCTTTCGTTTGTCGACGGCGAGTGGGCCGTCAGCTCTGCAAGTACCGGTCGACCAGATCAACCTCTTGGAGCCGCCTCAGGCTCTCGCGGATGTCCTTGGCCCGGGCGGGCCCGACTCCGTCAACGCCGGCGAGCTCTTCGTCGGAGGCCGCAAGGACCTCGTCGAGCCCGCCCAGCTCATGGGTGATCTTCTGGACGACAAGCTTGGGAATCCGCGGGACCCGGCCCAACACCCGGTATCCGCGCGGCGCGACTGGGAAGTCCAGGGTGTTGACCTTGCGGTCGTAGCCGAGCAGCTCGGCCAGCCGACCGAAGTCGAGCACGTCCTGGTGCGGCATCCGACCCAGCGCCTGCAGCACGGAGGTCAGGTTCCCCTCGGAGTCTTCGACGCTGTAGTCGCGGATCAGCGCCGTCTTGTCGGCGGCGACGCCGACCATCGTCTCCTCCAGCTGCATCTCGATCAGCCGGCCCTCGGTGCCGAGCTCGACGATGTAGCGCTCGACCTCGACCGCCATCCGCGTCACAAGCTCGGCTCGCTGCAGGACCGAGAGCGCGTCGTGGAGGACGCCGCCGCCCTGGAACTCGAGCCGGGTGAGGCGAGCCGAGACCTGGTCGAGGCGCTGGCGGTACTTCTCCAGCGTCGCCAGGCCCTGGTTCGCTTTCGCCAGCACAGCCGGGATGTCCTGGAGGATGTACTTCGTCCCCTCGACGTAGAGGGAGACGACGTCGCGGCGCTGGGAGATCGCGATGACCAGCGCCGTGGTCTGTTTGGAGACGCGCTCGGCGGTGCGGTGGCGGGTACCGGTCTCCGAGCTGAGGATCGTCGGGTCCGGCATCAGCTGGACGTTGGCCCAGGCGATCTTCGTCGCCTCGCCGTTGAGCACGATCGCCCCGTCCATCTTTGCCACCTGGTAGAGCATCGCCGGGGTGTAGTCGACGTCGAGCTTGATCCCCCCCGAGAGCAGGTGGGAGATGTCGTCGAGGTCGCCGACGACCAGGAGGCCGCCCGTCCGCGAGTGGACGATGTTGTCGATCCCCTCGCGCAGGGAGCCGCCCGGGGCGACTACGTCGAGAGCTCTAAGAAGTCGGGGATCTTGGCGTTCCGATAACTCTTGGAGCTCATCCCCAGACAAGACAGGCATCGCTGAAGAGGATGGCAGAAACCGCTCTGGAATGCGGTCTCCCCGATTCCTAGTGGACAGGTCGGATTTGGCTTTGTCAAGCGCGCTTAAAGATGGAAGCGCTTGTGGTGCATGTGGTGCTGATCCCTCTCGGGTGCCGGATTCTCCGTATCGCGTACGAAGGCCCAGGTGAGGACGGCGCCGACGGCACAGAGGACCACTGCGACCCAGGTCGAGTCGGCGATCGCGCTGACAAAAGAGTGGCCGTCGCCGAGCAAGGCGTGGAAGACGGCCCCGGTAGCGGCGAGGGCCACCGCCCCGGCAAGCACGCGGTCCATGGCGAGGACGCCGGAGGCGATCCCGACCTTCTCCCGCGGCATCGCCGCCATCGCCGCCGTCGACATCGGCGCGTAGACGAGCCCGAGGGCGATCCCGAAGAGCAGGTAGCCGACAAGGACGAGCCCGTAGGAGGTGTCGGCCGCAATCTGGGTCAGGACCAGCAGCCCGAGGGTGCCGCAGACCATTCCCGCCGTCATCAGCCCGCGGGCGCCGAAGCGGGCGATCAGGTGCCCCGAGAAGGGCGAGATGAAGATCATCGGCGCGGTCACCGGCAGGATCATCAGGCCGCTGAGGATCGGCGAGTGGTCGCGGACGTCCTGCAGGTACTGCGGCTGGAAGAACATCACCGCCCAGTAGGAGCCGACGAGGGCGAAAGCGGCGGCGCTGGCGCCGAAGTAGGGGCCGTTGCGGAAGAGGGCGAAGTCGACGATCGGGGCGCGGGCGCGGCGCTCGACGTTCCAGAAGTTGAAGAGTTGGCTGAGGCCGAAGAGCGCAGAGATCACGACGGTCAGTGGCCGCCAAATCTGCGACTCGACCAGCGCCAGGACAAAGACGGTGAGCCCCAGGCTCAACGCTCCCAGGCCCAACCAATCGATCCGGGTACCAGCGGCCGGATCGGTCGACTCCGGTGCCGCGGCCATCGTGATCGCGAAGCCGGCCGCGAGGACCGGCAGGTTCATCCAGAAGATCACCCGCCAGTCGAGTTCGATCAGGAGGCCGCCGGCAAGCGGGCCGATCGCCAGGGCGATCGCCGAGACAGCGGCCCAGATCCCTAGGGCCCGCGGCTGCTCGGCGGTCGGGAAGACGTTGCAGACGAGGGCCAGCGAGAGCGAGAGCATCGGCGCGGCACCCACACCTTGCAGCACGCGACCGAGGATCAACATCTCCTGGTCCTGGGCGGCGCCGGAGACGACCGAGCCGACGGCGAAGAGGACGAGGCCGGCAAGGAAGACCCGCTTGCGCCCGAACATGTCCCCCAGCCGGCCAGCCGTGACGACGAAGACCGCGATCGCCAGCAGGTAAGCGTTCATCACCCACTGCAGCCCCTCGGCGCTGGCGTCGACGTCCTTGCGGATCTCCGGCAGCGCCAGCGCCACCACCGTCGAGTCCAGCATCAGAACGAAGAGCCCGGCGCAGGCGCCGGCAAGGGTCCACCACTTCCGGTTCACGGCGCGCAGACTACGAAGTGACCAGGTCGCGCTGGGGGTACTGACGCTGGCCGCCTTCTGGCGCATCGAGCACCGCGTTCGCGAGCCGATCGTCGACTTCGCCCTCTTCCGCAACGGGCCCTACTTCGGCGCCAGCGCCGCCGCCTTCGCCCTGGTCGGC
>DASTYZ010000041.1:0-8213 GCA_035764545.1 Solirubrobacterales bacterium
TGCGGGTCCACCGGATCCCGCGCCCGGTCACGGTCCGCGTCCGCGACGAGTACCACGGCTGCCGCTCCTGGGTCGAGATCGACCGCGAACTGCCCTTCGAGGGCACGCCGGTGATGGCCGACGAAGAGTTCGACCGCGCCCGCGAAGAGATTCGCAACCGCGCGGGCGCCGGCGAGCCTGCGCTCGTCTAGCCAACCCCTGCGCTCGCTAGCCTCGCCTCGTGTCTTGGGTTGAGACCGAGAGCCTTAGCTTCACCGCCCGCCACGATTCCGACGATTCCGCCTACGCGGAGCGGACTCTGGACCGGCTCGAGCACCTGCGGCTGCGGCTCGAAGACCGCTTCGAGAAGGTGCCGGAGGAGGTGACGATCGTCGTCCACACCAACCCGGTCTGGCTGACGGCGGCGCACCCTTTCCTCCCCGCCGCCCGCTGGTCGGCTGCCCCGGCCGGGCGCCGCTACCTCGCCGGTTGGCCGATGTCGACCGAGCTCCACGTCCTCAACGATCCCCACATGGAACGCCGCGCCGCCGGCGACGACTCCTACGAAGCGCTGCGCGGCACCGCCGAGCGCCTCTACGCGCAGATGGTGATCGCCACCAACAACACCGCCCTCCCCCCTTCCTGGACGCCGCGCCGCTTCCTCCGCTACCTGCGCTGGGCCTGGCTGGTCGAAGGCGGAGCCCAGTACTTCTCGCGCCAGGTTGGCCTCTACCGGGCGGCGACGATCCGCCGCCTGCGCGAGAGCTCCCGCCCCTCGTTCCCGCCCTCGCGCCGCGACGCGGTCATCCTCGGCGGCACGATCTTCGACCTGCTCGAGAACGAACGCGGGCCCGAGGCCTGCGAGCGCCTCGTCGCCAAGCTCCTCCCCCAGGGCCCCGAGGTCCAGCTCGAAGACGCCTTCGACGCCCGCTTCCGCGAGATCGAGGACGCCTGGCGCGACTACCTGCGCGAGATGGTCCGCGGCCCGGTCGCGGTCTAGAACAGCCTGCCTTCGCGCAAGAGCAGATACACACCGAAGACCACCATCATCAGCGCGATCACCGCCGCCGAGACGGCGAAGATGCGGAGATAGGCCCCGAGCAATCCGTAGCTTCGTGGGCCGCGCCTTCCCTGAGCCGCTTCGAGGTACCTGGCGTTTACGGGTTCCGGCGCTTCCTGCTCGCCTTCCGTCTCTGCCTCGGCCAGGATCGCCCGCGCCTCCTCGGCCCGGTGTGCGTGGACCATCACCCGTTGTGATCCGCCAGGGGGCAGGACGAGGCTGCCCACCTGGCGGCCGCTTGGAATCACCTGCTGCAGAAGGCTCGGGATCTCGTACTGCTCGAGCAGCGCCTGGATCATCGCCGCCTGAACCTCGTCCCCTACGAAGGCAACCTCGACCAAGTCGGGCATGGCCTCAGGTCGCCTGGTAGAGCAGCCAGATCAAGCCGATGCCGGCGAGCACGGCGGCGATCAACCACAAAGCGAGGCGGCTCGGTGCCGTCACCCCGGTTTCTCCGCGGGCGAGGCGCCGTTCCTCTTCCAGCTCGGTCGCCTCGTCGCCCTCGTCCTCGATCATCACGTCGGCGAGGACCTCGCGCGCCCGCTGGGCGCTGTCGGCGCGGACGAGGACGTCGCGGGGGCCGTTGGGGAGGAACTCGGGGTTGTCGAAGCCGGCGCTGCGCTTCAGCATCGAGGGGATTCCGGCCTCGGTCAGCAGGCCCTGGAGCATCTCCCCCTCGGGCTGGGTGCGGGCGAAGGCGACCTTGACCATCCGCCCGCCGTTGCCGCCGCCTCCGCCGCCGCCCTCGTCCTCGCCGCCTGAACCGCCGCCGCCATGGGCGCCGCGCCCGTGGCCGCTCGACTTCTGCCTATGCGACGTCGAGCTCGACATCGGCGATCTTCAGGTCAGCCAGGTCGTAGGCCTTCACGTCCGGGGAGTCTTCGTCCTCCAGCGAGACGATCACGTAGGCCTGTTCCGGCCACATCCGCGCCTCGTTGACGTCGGTCTGCGAGGGATAGGCGGCACTGCGGGTGTGCGAGTGGTAGATACCGATCAGCTCTTCGCCGGCGTCTTCGATCGTCTTCAGCGCGTCGTACTGACCCTGCGGGTCCATCTCGTAGCGCAGCGGGCTGGCAGCGGCGTTCTCGACCCGCACCACCTTGCTTGCAACGCCGTCGCGACCGCCGATCATTCCGCAGCACTCGTTCGGCAGGTCAGCGCGCGCGTGCGCGACCATCTCGTCGATCAACGCTTGGGAAATCTTCACCCGGGCGAGGCTAGCGGCTGCCGCCGCCGGGCGCACCAGTGCGCGAGCCCCCCACTGCCTGGCGATACGCCCCCCACGCCGGCTTCGGCTGCCCCTCGACGTCCAGCAATCCCGCTCCCTGGCAGAACGCGCAGTGCCTGTCGGGAAGCTCGATGTCTTTCCAGGTGAACCAGTCCACCCCCGCGATCCTCAACTTCAAGCGATGCCGAAGGAGCCAGGAGAACGCCCCTCTGAGGAACGCCGCCTGCCCCGCCTCACCCTGCACGAAGGCAGAGGGGAATGAACCCCAGGAGGCGACCCCAAGCTCGCTGATGAGAATCGGAAGTCGGCGGGCCCCGGCTTCGTCGAGCACCAGTCGGGTGGCCTCGATCTCCCTACCCATGTAGGAGACGGTCGCCGCATATGGGTGGAGGGCGACGACGTCGACGTTCCGCCGCACCGTCGAGACCCTGAAGAGGCGCCTGAGGAAGTACCACGGCGGAATCCCGGCCCCGACAGGGGCGACCCCGGCACTGACGACCCGGGCGCCCGGGTCGGCGTGCCGCAAGGCCCGAGCCGAGATGTCGAGGAGCCGGGCGTACCGCCGCGGCGCGGGATGCGGGTGCCAAAAGAGCCGGAAGTTCGGCTCGTTCCAGATCTGCCAGAAACGGATCGGGGCGCGCCGCCGCAGGCCGAACCAAGCCGAGCCGTGCGGTCCGTAGCGATCGACGAGCGCGGCGAGGAAAGCCATCCAGGCGCGGCGCGCTCGAGGCGAAGCAAGCGGGGGCCGGGCCGGGTCCGCGGAGAGCCAGGTTGGCGTCCCGTAGACGACCGGGAGAACCACGATCCCGTGCGCGGCGGCCGCACGAATCTCATCGTCGAGGGCGCTGAATTCGTAAACACCCGGTCGGCGCTCGATCTCGGGCCAGTTGAAGGGGAGTCGCAGGGTCCCTGCAACTCCCTCCAGTCGCGTGAAATCTGCCGGTCCAAGCGAGGTTTGCGGAGCGATGCCGAAGAACGTCCGGGCCGGCGGGGTGGCGGCACCGGCAAGAGCGCCCGTGGCCCCGGCGAGCGCAAGAGCGCTCGCCGCGATCGCTGCGCACAGCCCCGCCCAGACGAGACGCATCACTACCGCCCCCCCGTTATTCGAGATAGCGGACGAGCTGCGGCGTCGCCGGGCAGTAGCCACGGCATTCATGGAGCCCGAGGTCGAGAACCAGCGCCTTCCGTCCCGCCTGCGCGACGACCGTCATCCCCGTTTCGCTGTTTTCGGGGACGAGCTCACGGCCGAACCCCCGGTCAAGGCGACCTCCCCGAAGCACCCGGAAGAGGAAGCTTCGATAGCGCAGGCTTTCTCCACCCAGCGCAATCACCGCGCCCTCGCTCCCAAGCGCAGCCGACACAACGGGCAGCGGAAGCTCCAGCAAGCCGTCCTTGCCGAAACTTCGCACCGACCTGCCGTTGGGGCGGAGCCGCATCTGGAAGCCTCGCCCAAAGCTGCCATAGCCGAGCACGTCGATCTTGCCGCGAGGCCGAACCAGCACCCCCCGCACCCCCGCCTGGAAGGGCTCGAGCCTGGCGATCAGGCGCAGGACCCGCCCGGCGGTCCTCGTGAAACGGCGATCGACCTTGCCGCGGGCGGAGACGCGGACCAGATAGGGCGAGGAGTCCGAACTACAACACGCGGCTCCCGCCAGATAGATCGCCCCTCTTCTGGCCACCGCCGAGGTGACGAAGACCCCGGCGCCCGGCATTGCGAAGGAGAGGGCCCCGCCCCGACCGAAGCGGGCCGCGGGAGCGCCGTTCGCCCCGAGCCGAATCAGGGTGAGGACGCTTCCGCTCCGCTCGTTGCCGATGTAGCGGACGCGCGGCAGGGCGACGGTCACGCTTCCCCCAGGGCCCGGGATCAGCCGCGTCAGGTTGTACCCGCAGATGCAGTGCAGCGTGGTTGCGCCTTCTTCGCCGAAGCTGGGGTCGGGAGCCCCCTCGGCAGTGAGGCGCCGGATCACGACCGTGGTTTCGCTCGCTTTCGCGATCAGTGGGCGCCCAGCCGAATCGACCGCCAGGGTCGGGACGCCTTCTCCTTCTGGCGGCAGCTCGTAGGAACCGCCGGACCCGAAGCTCGTGTCGAGGGAGCCGTCGGGCAGGTAATGAAAGACGACGTCGGAGGTCGGACACCCGGCTTGGCCGGCGCAGTACATCCGCTGGAAGAGGACGTAGCTGTTGCCGTCGCGCGCGGCGGCCATCTGGCGGATGTACTGGTTCTGCCACGGCGAAGGGAGGGGTGGCTGGACCTTGACGACGCCACCCTGGCCAAACCCCGGGTCGAGCCGTGCCTCCGCCGCGCCGGCGCCGGCCGTTCCCCACAGCACCCCAACACACGCTGCCGCGATCGCCAGCTTTCGCATCGTTCCTCCCTCGAAATTCTTTGCGCCCCTCCAACACCAACCGCATCAAAGAAGTTGCGGTAGTTGAAGAGGCTCAGGCGACGCCTACCACCAGACGGTGGAGTCGAGGTTCTCGATCTCCTCGATCGGCTTCGTGTAGACGCCGGAGGAGAGGTACTTCCAGCCGTCGTCGGGGATCAGGAAGACGACGTTGCCGGAGTCGAGCTCGCCGGCGATGCGGGCGGCGATCGCGGCGATGGCGCCGCCGGAGACGCCGGCGAAGACGCCCTCCTCGTCGAGCAGCTTCTTGGTCCAGACGATCGCGTCGCGGTTGTCGACCATGATCTTGCGGTCGAAGAGGGAGATGTCGATGATCGGCGGGATAAAGCCGTCGTCGAGGGAGCGGAGGCCCTGGACGAGCTCGCCCTGTTTGGGCTCGGCGGCGACGATCAGCGTCTCCGGGTTGACCTCCTTGAAGCGGCGGCCGTTGCCCATCAGGGTGCCGCCGGTGCCGAGGCCGCCGACGAAGGCGGTCACCTCGTCGAGCTCTTCGAGGATCTCGACCGCGGTGCCGTTGTAGTGGGCAAGCGGGTTGTTCTCGTTGCCGTACTGGTAGGGCATGTAGAAGCCGGGGTCCTGGGACAGCTCGAGCGCCACCTCGACGGCGCCGTTGGAGCCCTTGGCGCCCTCCGAGTAGACGATCTCCGCCCCGTACATGCGCAGCAGTTGCGTCCGCTCCTCGGTGACGTTGTCGGGCATCACGACCTTCAGCGGGTAGCCCTTGCGGCGGCAGATCATCGCCAGGGCGATGCCGGTGTTGCCGGAGGTCGGTTCGAGGATCGTGTGCCCGGGTTCGATCGCGCCTTCGGCCTCGGCCGCCTCGATCATCGATTTCGCGACCCGGTCCTTGACCGACCCGGTCGGGTTGTGCCCCTCAAGCTTCGCGTAGATGCGGACGTCGGGCTTCGGCGAGAGTCGCGGCAGCTCGACCAGCGGCGTATTGCCGATCGACTCGACGATGTTGCCGAAGCGGCCCCCGCAGGGTTTGTTGAGTAGTTGCTCTCGCGCCATTTCGCCTGCCCTTACTTCAGAAAGTGTAGCGGCGGTCAGAAGCCCCGAGATTTCCGTTTAGAAAGCTTCTGTAATGGAGATGCAAGGAAGACGAGGTATACCTACCTGCGTCTGTCCACCCTGATCGGAGGAGTTTCGATGAGAACGACCCGGCTGACCGCCTTCTTCGCGGTCTTCCTTCTGGCCCTCGCCTCGCTTGTGGTGGCGGGATGCGGGAGCAGCGATGACGACACCACCAGCGGTGGTGGCGGCGGAGGTGGCGGTGAGCCGCTGACCGTCGGCTCGGACATCCCCTATCCCCCCTTCGAGCAGGGGAAACCCGGTAACTACACCGGCTTCGACGTCGAACTGCTGGAAGCGGTGGGCAAATCGATCGGCCGCGAAGTCGAGTTCGAAGACACCTCCTTCGACACGATCTTCCTCGACCTCGCGCGCGGCAACTTCGACGTCGTCGCCTCGGCCGCGACTATCACCGATGAACGCGAGAAAACGGTCGACTTCACCAACCCGTATTACATCTCCGAACAGGCGATCCTGGTCAAAGAAGGCGGCGAAATCGACTCGGTCGAAAAACTGGCCGGAGCGACGATCGGCGTCCAGCAGGGCACGACCGGACAGGAATTCGTCGAAGAAGAGGGCGAAGCCGGCGACCTGCGCAAATACCCGCAGGGACCTGATGCGGTTGGCGCCCTCCAGAACGGGACGGTTGACGCGGTCGTGATCGACATCCCAGTCGCCGAAAACGCGGAAGCCGCCGGCAACGGGGTTGAAATCTCGGCCGCGATCCCGACCGAAGAAGAGTATGGATTCGCCGTCAAACAGGGCGAAACCGAACTGCTCGAAGAACTGAACGAAGGCCTCAAAGAAGTGATCGACGACGGCACCTACGCGAAGCTCTACGAACAGTGGTTCAAGCACGCACCGCCGAAGGAAATCGAGACGGCGACCCACAAAGCGAGCTGATCTCGACCGAAGAAATCTGAAGAAGGGGCGTCGGCGACGGCGCCCCTTCTCTACGTTTAGGGACCCATGGAAGAGTTCATCAAGCAATTCTTCGACGTCGGCTTCATGGTCGACCACTTCGACGAAGTGCTGGACGGCTTCTGGATCACCACCCAGATCGCCGTCCTCAGCGGAATCCTCGCGCTGATCTGGGGGTTGATCCTCGCCACCCTGAGGCAGTTGCCGGGCAAGCCGCTGATGCCGGTCCGCTTCCTCACTATCGCCTACATCGACGTCTTCCGCGGCATCCCGCTGCTGATGCTGATCCTCCTCATCGCCGGCGGCGTCCCGGCGCTCGAATTCCTGCCGGAGTCGCTGCGGTTGCCGCAGTGGTTCGGCAAACCGGACAGCTTCTGGTTCGGCGTGATGGCGATCACGATCACCTACGGCGCCTACATGGCCGAGGTCTACCGCTCCGGAATCGAGTCGGTGCCGGGCGGCCAGATGGAGGCCGCGCGCTCGCTGGGGATGAGCCACGGCCAGGCGATGCGCAACGTGATCCTCCCCCAGGCGATCCGAAAAGTGATCGCGCCGCTGTTGAACGACTTCATCGCCCTGACCAAGGACACGACGCTTGTCAGCTTCATCGCCCTCAACGAGGTGACCCTCGTCGCCAGCGACATCCAGTCCGAAACGTTCAACAGCTCGGCGCTGACGCTGGGGGCGATCATGTTCCTCGTCGTCACCCTCCCCCTCGCCCGCCTCGTCGACAAATTGATCTCCCGCGAGCAGGGCCGCTTCACCCGCGGCGCCCCCCGGGTGGAGGCGCTCTGATGGAGGCAAGCGGCAGTGCTTCGATGCTGAGCCTGCGGGGCGTCTGCAAGCGCTTCGGCGACCTCGAGGTCCTCCGCGGCGTCGACCTCGAGATCAAGAAGGGCGAAGTGGTCTGCGTCCTCGGCCCCAGCGGCTCGGGCAAGAGCACGCTGCTGCGCTGCGTCAACCTGCTCGAGCCGCCCGAGGAGGGCGACATCCACCTCGAAGAGCGCAGCATCTGCCGCGGGCCCGGCTCCGGCACCGGCGAGCAGAGCTGGGAGCTCGACTTCGTCCGCCAGCGGGTCGGGATCGTCTTCCAGCAGTTCAACCTCTTCCCCCACCGCTCGGCGCTGCAGAACGTGACGATGGCCCAGGAAAAGGTGCTGGGGCGCTCGACGGCCGAGGCGAAGGCGAAAGGCAACGAGCTGCTCGAGCGCGTCGGCCTCGGCGACAAGCTGCACGAGTACCCCGAACGGCTCTCCGGCGGCCAGCAGCAGCGGGTCGCGATCGCCCGGGCCCTGGCGATGGACCCGCACGTGATGCTCTTCGACGAGGTCACCAGCGCGCTGGATCCCGAGCTGGTCAAGGAGGTACTCGACGTGATGCGGGAGCTGGCCGAGGAAGGGATGACGATGATCGTCGTCACCCACGAGATCGGCTTCGCCCGCGAGGTCGGCGATTCGCTGATCTTCATGGACGGCGGCGTCGTGGTCGAGCAGGGGCCGCCGCGCGAGGTCATCGCCAATCCGCAGCAGGAACGTACGAAGGCATTCCT
>DASTYZ010000042.1:0-6408 GCA_035764545.1 Solirubrobacterales bacterium
CCGGGGCGCCGAAACCGGGGGGCGGCACCGAGGCGCCAGGCGGAGGCACGGACTGCCCCGGGGGCGCGGCCTGAACGGGGGCGCCAGGAGCCTGCGCGGGCACGGCGCCGAACTCGGTGGTCGGGGCGGAGGCTGCAGTGGGCGCCGCGGCGGGAGGCGGAGTCGGAGGGCCGGCGGGGGCGCCTGCCGGCGGCGCGCCCGCGGGCTGCGCGGCCTGCTTCTGCTGCTTCTCCTTGTTACGCCGCTGGCTGATCCGCACGAGCAGGAGGAGGAGCAGGATCGCCGCCAGCAGCGCGGCGACGAAATAGCCGGTGTTGTCGCTGACGTAGTCGCTCGCCTTTTCCGGGAACGAGTCGGCGCCAGCCTGCGCAGGGGCCACCATCAGCACCGCGATGATCCCAGCGAGAACGGCGGTGAGGCTCTTCCGGCTCGGCATCGCGCTCCATCCTTGCATGTACTTAGACAGTTTCAACTTCAACGCATCCTTCCCTTGAACTCGCGCTCGACCTCTCTGCGAACGTCACGGTCGGCGATCTCACGCCGCCGGTCGCGACCCTCCTTGTTTCGCGCCAAAGCCAGCTCCACCTTCGCCCGCGGCCCTTTGAAATAGATCCTGGTTGGGATCAGGGTGAGCCCTTTCTGTGCCGTTTTGCCGACCAGCCGCTCGATCTCCTCCTTGTGCAGCAGCAGTTTCCGCGGCCGCTCGGCCGCGTGGGCGTCCACAGCCGAGTACTCGTAGGGCGGGATATGCAGCTTGCGAAGCCAAACCTCGCCCCCGTCGACGACCGCGTAGGCGTCGGTCATCTGCGCTTTGCCGCTGCGCAGCGCCTTCACCTCCGAGCCCTGCAGGACGATCCCGGCCTCCATCTTCTCGACCCACTCGAATTTGTGGCGGGCGCGACGGTTGGTGACGACATCGCCCGAGGCCGGCTCTCGTTTCTTCTTGGTCTTCTTGCTCATTTGGGCTCACTCATCAGGGTCTCCCGCAGGCTCCAGCTCCGCCCGTCCGCGCGGCGCGTCGACGCCGGCGACCCGGACGGATATCGGATCGCCAAGGTTGATCCTGCCACCTGAGCCGCGGCCGACGAGCGCGACCTCGGCCCGATCGAGCTCGTAGCGGTCACCGGGCAGACGACGGGCCGGCAGCATTCCCTCGTAGACGTCGCCGAGTTCGCCGCGGAAGGAGACGAAGGCGGCGGAGCGGATGACGCCGGAGACCTCGCCCTCGAAGACGACATCGAGGCCCCGCTCGCCCAGCTCGCGTTCGAGCAGGAAGGCGGCGCAGACGTCGTCGGCGGCGCGCTCGATCTGGGCCGACTCCCGCTCCCGCGCCGAGGCGTCGGCGGCGGCGTCACGGCACTGCGAAAGCGTCGGCGCCTCCTCCCCCTCGCCGAGCAGCGCCAGCAGCGCCCGGTGGCAGACGAGGTCGGGGTAGCGGCGGATCGGCGAGGTGAAGTGGCAGTAGGCAGGGCTGCCGAGCCCGGCGTGACCGATGTTCCGCTCGCTATAGGTGGCCTGCTTGAGCGAGCGCAGCACCAGCGAGGTGTAGGCGGCGCGGCCGTACCCGCGCCGGGCGGCCTCCTGCCGCACCAGCCGGCTTGCCTCGGCGGCGAGGCGACCGGCCTCGCTCGGCGCCAAGCCCTGCCGCAGCGGCGGCGTCGGCACCCCGAGCGCCGCCAGCTGCTCGAGCAGACGCTCGATCCGAGCGGCGTCGGGCTGGGCGTGGACGCGGTAGATCGCCGGCACCCGCTCCCGCTCCAGCAGTTGGGCGACCTGCTCGTTGTTGAGGATCATCAGCCGCTCGATCAGGCGGTGAGCCTCGGTCTGGGGGACGCCATGGGCGGTGAGGACGTTGCCCTCGGCGTCGAACTCGAACTCCGGCTCGAACGATTCGACCTCGAGCGTGCTGGCGCCGCGGTGCTCGCCGAGCCCGGCGGCGACTTCACGGGCAGCGGCGAGCGGTTCCGCCACCTCCGCCGGCGCTTGCGCCCGACCGGCGAAGATCTCATCCAGCTGGTCGTAGTTGAGGCGGACGTCGGAGCGGATGCGGCTGCGGTAGAAGCGAGCGCGGCGCGGCTCCATCCCCGGCCCCAGCTCGATCTCGGTCGTCACCGCCAGCCGCTCGACCCCCGGCGCCAGGCTGCAGGCTTCGCTGGAGAGAGCGTGCGGGAGCATCGGCTCGACGGCGCCCGGAACGTAGGTGCTGTTGCCGCGGCGCCGGGCTTCTTCGTCGAGCAGCGAGCCGGGTTTGACGTGGGCGGCGACGTCGGCGATGTGGATCCAGACGCGAGCGCCATCGCCCTCGAGCTGGGCGGAGACGGCGTCGTCGAAGTCCCGCGCGGTTGCCGGGTCGACGGTGAAGGTGGCGAGAGCGGTGAGGTCCCGCCGTGGCCCGCTTTCGCGTTCAGCCCACTTCGCCGCTTCCCGCGCTTCCCCCTCGATCGTCGGCCGGAAGCCGCGGAAGCCGAGCTCCTCGCGCATCATCTCCGCGACCGTCTCGCGGACCGGGCGCAGCTCGCGCTCTCGCCGCTCGGGGCGCGGGCGGGCCGTTCGGCGGTTGCGACGGCGCGGAGCCTCGCCGCGGTTGCGCTCGCGACGGCCGCGACCCCGGCCCGGCATCAGCTGCCGACCTGGGAGGCGAGCACCTCGAAGGCGCGCTGCTCTGCCTCGTCGGCCGCCGTCTTCGGGTCGTCGCTCACCTTGACGTCGGGATGGATGCCGTGGCTCTCGGCCAGGTTGACCCCCTCTGGGGTGAAGTACTCGCCCACGGTCAGCTTCAGCGCCCCGCCGTTTGAAAGCGACGGCGTCTCCTGGAAGACCCCCTTGCCGAAGGAGCGGCTGCCGATGACCTCGGCGCCACCGTCGTCGGCCAGCGCCGCGGCGAGGATCTCGGCCGCCGAGGCGGTGCCGCCGTCGATCAGGACGACCAGCGGCAGCGAGGTGACCCGGCCGCCCGTCGTCTTGTGGACGCTCTTCCCCTGCGTTCGCGAGTCGGTGGAGACGACGACTTCGTCCTCGGGCAGGAAGAGGCTGGCGGTGAGCACCGCCTCATCAAGCAGGCCGCCTGGGTTGTGGCGGAGGTCGACGACGATCCCCTCCACCCCTTCTTTCTCGACCTTCTTCACCGCCGCCCCGAGCTGTCCGTGGGCGCCTTCGCTGAAGCTGAGCAGCTGCACGTAGCCGAGCTTCCGTCCCTCGACCCGCTCGACCCGGCTGCTGACGTTGGGCAGCGCAACCTCGGCCCGCGTCAGCGTCAGCTGCCGCGGCTTGCCGCTCTTCGCGTCGCGGACGCCGATCCGCACCTCGGTCCCTTCCGGCCCCTTGATCTCCTTCGTCGCCTCGGTGCTGCTCTTGCCGGCGATCGACTTTCCTTCGACCGAGACGATCGTGTCGCCGGGGGCGATCCCGGCTTCCTTGGCGGGCGAGCGCGGGAAGACGCTCGTCACCCGCAGCCCCTGCTTCACCCCGACCACGGTCAGCCCGATGCCGGAGAAGTGGCCTTCGAGCTGCTCGTTGAAGGCGGTCAGCGCTTCCGGGGAGAAGTATTCGCTGAAGCGGTCGTCGTGGCGCCGCCGCAGCTCCCTCACCATCCCCTGCAGGGAGGCGTTGCCGAGCTCGGTCTCCCCGACCGGGCGGTAGTAGTTGTCCTCGATCGCTTCGGCGCCTTCGGCGACCAGGCCCGCTGGTTCGGCGACGAAGACCTCGCGCAGCGGTTCCGGCAGTGAGCGGGGGTGTCCACCCAGATACAGCCCGGCAGCGAACAGAGCCACCAACGCCACCGCGAAGGCAACCGCCCCGCGTGCTCTCACGCCGGCCTCAGACCTTGAGGAAGCGGCGCAGCGTGACGCCGGAGCCGATCGTCGAGACGAAGATCGAGGCGGCGAAGAGGATCGCGACCAGCGCCGGGAAACCCAGCGTCGAGTTGTTCTGCACGGCGAGGAAGTTGAACGAGTCGCTGAGGGGGTCGACGACGGTGATCTTGCCCAGCCACAGGATCAGTATTGCGAGCAGGCCGCCGACAAGACCGACGACCACGCCCTCGATCATGAATGGCCAGCGGATGAACCAGCGGGTGGCGCCGACGAGGCGCATCACCTCGACCTCGCGGCGGCGGGTGTAGATCGAGAGCCGGATCGTGTTGCCGACCAGCATCAGCGAGGCGAGGATCAAGAGCGCCGTCAGCACGGTGAGGACGATCTTCAGCGCACTCGTCACCTGCTCGATCTTCTCCGAGGAGTGCTGGCGGTCGAAGGGGTTGCTGATGATCGAGTTGATCGGCTTGCCCTGCGGATAGTTCGCCCATACCGCCTCTTCCACCTGCGGCAGGTTGGCGGCGTCGTCGGCTTTGACTTCGAAGCTGTTCGGCAGCGGGTTGGTGTGCAGCTCTTCGACGATCGTCTTGTCGTCGAGTTCGCTCTTCAGCGTCGCCAGCGCTTCGTTCTTGCTGACGAAGCTGACCTGGTCGACGTGGGGGATGCCTTTGAGTTCTTTCTTCAGGCCGGAGATTTCGGCTTTCGTCGCGTCGTCGTAGAGCGCGTACTGCACGTTCAGCTGGTCGCGCACTTCCTCGCTCTTGCCCTGCGCGGTCTGGAAGATCGGGATCAGCATCCCGAGCAGGACGACGGTGACGACCGTGGTCACGATCGCGGCGAGGCTCGGGGCGCCGTTGCGCTTGAGCGCGCGCAGGGCCTCCTGGAAGAAGAAGACGATCCGGCCCATCAGCTCAGGTGGTCGTGGTCGGCGTGGCCGTTGGTCTGGGTGTCGCCGTCGGCGCCGACGCCCATCTCAGCCCGCATCCGCAGGCCGAATTCGGTCGTCGACTCCTCGGTGTAGCCGCCGGAGACCTCGTCGCGGACGACGCGGCCCTCGAAGAGCTCGACGACGCGGCGGCGCATGTTGTCGACCATCTCGCGGTCGTGGGTGACGACGACGACGGTCGTGCCGGCCTTATTGATCCGGTAGAGCAGCTGCATGATCCCGATCGAGGTGACCGGGTCGAGGTTGCCGCTCGGCTCGTCGGCCAGCAGCAGCGGCGGGTGGTTGACGAAGGCGCGGGCGACGGAAACGCGCTGCTGCTCGCCGCCGGAGAGCTCGTCGGGGTAGCTATGGAGCTTGGTCGAGAGCCCGACGAGGCGCAGCGTCTGCGGCACCTGCTCGCGGATTTCGGCGCGGCTGGCGCCGATCACCTGCAGCGCGTAGGCGACGTTGTCGTAGACGGTGCGGTCGGGGAGAAGCTTGAAGTCCTGGAAGACGGTGCCGATGTTGCGGCGCAGCAGCGGGATCTTCTTCTCCGGCAGCTTGCCGATGTCTTTGCCGGCGATCTTGACCGCGCCTTCGGTGGCGCCAAGCTCGCGGATCAGCATCTTGATCAGCGTCGACTTGCCGCAGCCGGTCGGGCCGACGAGGAAGACGAACTCACCACGGCCGATCGAGAGGCTGACCCGGTCGAGCGCCATGTGGCCGCCCGGGTAGACCTTCGTCACGTCGTTCAGCTCGATGATCGGCGCGCGGCGGCCACGGGGGCGCTGCGGCTCCTCGGAGCCCTCGTTTCTCTTCCTAAGTCTTGCCATTCGTCGGTGCCTTCTGCGAGGACAGGGTGACTCCTGCGGGACCTCGACCCCGCAAGATCCCGCCCACGCAGGCCAGATTTCATAACGCGGTGCACGAAGAGAGCGCCGATCACGGGCGTCGTCAGCATCACCCACCAGCGGAACCAGGCCGTGCCGGCGTCGCTGCCGGCGCCGAGCGCGTGAACGAGGCCGAGAACGTAAACGAGGACCGTCGCCCTGTGCGCCTTGCGCCAGAGCTTGGCGCCGATGTGGCGGCGGAAGTAGTAGCTGAGCCCGAGCATGGTCGCCAGGTAGGCGGCGATCACGCCGAGGCCGGTGAAGAAGGTCTTGAAGCCCAGGGCAAAGGGGACGGTGACGCCGGCGACGCCGGGATTCAGCCAGGGATCGCCGAGCAGGGCGATGCCGTGGACGGCGATCGCGATCAGGCCCGCGAGTGCGGTCTGCTCGTGCAGCGCCATCAGCTTCTTCCCGAGGCCGGGGCGACGCATCAGCTTCCCCGCCATCGCCAGGCCGAGGAAGACCGAGACGGTGACGAGGACCAGCGCGACCAGGCCGGAAGCGCGGCTGGCCAGCCACCAGCCGTGGGTCTCGATCGCTTCGGCGCTCCCGCGAACGTTCACCCGACGAGCTCCGGCAGCCGAATCCGCGGTGCCACCGCCAGCGGCCCGACCAGCTCGGCCCGGCCGCTGTCGTGGATCAGCACCCCGCCGCGCCCGGCGAGGATCTCGCGGCCGCGCTCGGGGCCGGAGAGCAGGGCCGCCTTCGAGAGCGTCTCGGCCTCCAGGGCGCTGTCGCCGAGGGCGGTGGCGCCGACGAGCCCGGTCCAGGCGGGCTTGCC
>DASTYZ010000043.1:0-4418 GCA_035764545.1 Solirubrobacterales bacterium
ATCGCCGCCAGGACGATGCCCTCCTCGATCCGGTCCAGGCTGGAGTCCAGGAAGGCGCCGAAAGGGGTGCCCTTGCCCGACATCCGCGAGTAGCGCCCGTCGAGCGTGTCCATGATCGAGCCGGCGATGAAGGCGACGCCAGCCAGGAAGAAGAGCTTCTCGAGGACCAGGACGGCCGCGGCCAGGTTGAGCACCATGCCGGTGAGCGAGATCGCGTTCGGCGTCAGGCGGGACTCGATCAGGCGGTCGCGCGCATACGAACGCAGCTCCTGCCCGTTGCGGGCGTTAGAACGACTGCTGCGCCGGGGCGGCGCCGAGGGTCCCATTAGGGCGTGAGGCTATTACGCCTCGGCCTCGCGCGGGGCCGGGGTGCGGGTGGCAGCGCGGAAAGCCCAGGCTTCCGGCCGGGCCTGGGCGAGGCGCTGGGCGACGAGGGCGGCGCAGAGCGCCACCATCCAGCCGAGGGCGGCGTCGACCCAGTAGTGGTTGGCGGTGACGATCGTGACCCAGGAGACCAGCAGCGGCCAGAACGCCCACCAGGCTTTCGACCACCAGTGGCGGCAGACCATCACCCCGCTGCAGCCGATCATCATCGCGAAGGCGCAGTGCATGCTCGGTACCGCGGCGTAGGGGTTGATGAAGCTCTTGGCGAGGGCCGAGTCGTGGTTGACCCCGGCGAAAGCGTTGAGCGTGTCGACGAAGCCGTACTCGGGGTACATCCGCGGCGGCGCGGTCGGATAGAGCGAGTAGCCGACCAGCGCCAGCCCCATCGAGACGACGAACATGTTGCGCACGAAGTAGTAGGACTGGTTGTGGAAGAGGTAGAGCCAGACCAGAAACCCGAGGGCGACGGAGAACTGGGCGTTGAGGTAGACCTGGTTGGCGAAGTCGATGATCCCCTGCGCGGGCAGGAAGAAGGCCTGCAGGCTGGGCTCGAAGAAGGTGTGAGTCGAGCGCTCGAGGTCGATTACCTGCTGACCGTGGACGATCGCGACCGCCCGCTCGCCGTCGGCGATCCCGCGCACGAAGGTGTAGGCGAGGTCGACGGAGACGAGGATCGCGACCTGGCGACCGAGGTCTCCCCAGCCCTTGGGGAGGCGGGCGGATATGGCGGCAAAGGCACGGGGCACGAACAGCCAATTGTAGCCCGGCCGTTAACGGCTCAATAGGGTGCGCCCGTGGCATGGAAGCGGCCGGAGAGGCGACGGGTACTGGCGATTCGGGACCGGTTGCGAGAGATGTACGGGGTCCCGGCCGAGGAACCCCATGGCGATCCGGTCGGAGAGCTGGTCAAGACCGTGCTCTCCCAGCACACCAACGACCGCAACCGCGACGTCGCCTACGCGGCGCTGCGGGAGCGCTACCCCTCCTGGGAGGAAGTCCGCGAGGCGCCGGTCGACGAGCTCGAGGACGCGATCCGGCCCGGCGGCCTCGCCAAGCAGAAGGCGCCGCGGATCCAGGCGATCCTGGAGCGGCTCGGCGACCCGCCGGACCTGGACTGGACCGAGACGGCGCCGCGCGAGGAGTCGCTTGAGTTCCTCCTCGACCTGCCCGGCGTCGGCCGCAAAACCGCCGCCTGCGTCCTGATCTTCACCTGGGGGATCCCGGAGATCCCGGTCGACGTCCACGTCCACCGGGTCGGCGGCCGCCTCGGCCTCTTCCCCGTCAAGGCCTCCTTCGAGAAGGCCCACGACGAGATGCTGGCGATCGTGCCGCCGGAGGACGCCCACGAGTTCCACGTCAACCTGATCAGGCACGGGCGCACCGTCTGCCGGCCGAAACCCCGCTGCGGCGAGTGCGCCCTGCGGCGGATGTGCCCCTGGTACCGGGAGAACCGGGCAACGCTCCCGAGGCAGCAGCCCAGCGGCGGGCGCCAGTAGTATGCGCGCCGCCGTATGAGCAAGCGCACCTTCATCTGGTTCGGGGTCCTCGTCCTCGTCCTCGCAGTCGTCATTCCCTTCGCGGCCTTCCGCGCCAAGGGCGACGGCGAGGACGGCGAGACCAAGGTGCCGGCGAACCTGGAACAGGCCCAGTCGCTCTTCGTCGTCAACTGCGGCACCTGCCACGCCCTCTACAGCGCCGGCACCGACGGCAACTACGCGCCGGACCTCGACGAACTGCTCGCCCCCTCCGGCCCGCCGGAAGAAGAGAGCACGATCAAATCGAACGAAACCCGCGTCCTCAACGCGATCGAACAGGGCGTCGACAGCTCGACCACGCCAGGGCGGATGCCGGGCGGCATCCTCAACGAAGAGCAGGCCGAACAGGTCGCTGAATTCGTCGCCCGCACCGCCGGCGAGGGATAGCCCCGCGAAACCGCAAAATTCCCTCCTGAGGAAGGAATTTTGCGGTCTCGGCGAGAGGCGGCCCCTACCGCAGCAGCCAGAGGGAGCTGAAGAGCCCCGCGTGGTCTGAGTCCCAGTAGCCGTTGACCGGCGAGCGCCCGGTCACCGAGGAGGTGATCAGCTTCACCTTTTTCGGGTCGCGGGTCATCACGTGGTCGACCTGGTGGTCGAAGTCGGCGATGCTGCCGCCGGCGCCAACCGCCAGCAGGCTCGACTTCAAGCAGCAGCTCAGCGGTTTGTTGGTGCTGCGCTCCCGCATCCCGGCTTTGACCAGCGTCTGGTAGGCCTGGCGATCGCCGCCCTCGACGGTGTCGTCATCGGAGTTGAGGTCGCCGAGCAGGACCACCGGCAGGCTGGTCGTCGCCGGCCCACCTTTGGCGACCAGCTCCGCCGCCTGCTGCGCCCGGATGCTCGGCACCTGGTTGGAGTCGTCGAACGCCTCCAGGTGGGTGTTGACGAAGCGGAACTTCTTGCTGCCGCGGACCTTGGCGTCGATCGCGGTCCAGCCGCGCAGAACTTTCACCTCGACCCCGGAGAGCTGGACGGTGAGCATCGCCGCGAAGTTGCCTTTGCGCGGGCTGCTGGTGACGACGCCGGCGCCGAGCCGGACCAGGATCACGTCGCGCATCGTCAGGCGGCCGTTGATCTCCGCGTCCTTGATGAACCCGTTCGGACCGTCACCCGCGACGCCGTTCTCATCGCCCGGCGCCTCGAAGTCGAACTCCTGCTGGATGACCGCGACGCGGTAGCGCTTCTTGCCTTTGTTCAGCTGCGCCAGCAGTTCGGCCAGGTAGTCGTAGCGGACCGTGCTCGCGGTCGGGCCGGCCGGGCTGAGCAGCGGTTCCAGGCTCGGCGGCCCGGTCCGCCACAGCGCCACCTCCTGCAAGCCGACGAGGTCGGGCTCCTTCTTCAGGATCTCCTTGGCCAGGCCTTTGGCGCGGACCGGAAAGTTGTTGGCGGTGACGTCGCGCAGGATTTTTCCATTCGCCTGGACGAATTCGTTGGTGTTTTTGGCGGCGATCGCCGGGGTCAGATCAGCCCCCAGGTAGAGGTTGCGGGTCATCACGTTGACCTCGTGGCCAGGTCCGAACTTGGCCTGGGCAACAGGGGTGAGCAACCCGGCAAGCAGCAGTGCCGCGACGGCAGCCAGTACCAGCCGGTGGACGCTTCTAGAAATGCGATTCAAGGTTTCCTCCTCGTCGGTTCCGGCCTCCCACCCCCTATCTAACCCGCTGCACTCGCGAACGAATCGCTCACGCCCTAAATAAGGCCCTTGAACTCTCAAAACGATCTGCCATACTGCCACTTAGATTTTTACAGCTTGAACAACCCAACCCACCTGGAGGTAGGCGTAAAAGTGGCAAAGACGATCGGTATCGACCTCGGCACGACCAACTCGTGCGTGGCGGTGATGGAGGGCGGCGAGCCCACCGTGCTCGAGAACGCAGAGGGCGGGCGCACCACCCCGTCGGTCGTCGCGTTCACCGAGGGCGGCGAGCGCCTCGTCGGCACCGTCGCCAAACGCCAGGCAGTGATGAACCCGGAGAACACGATCTTCTCGATCAAGCGCTTCATGGGCCGCAAGGAGGCTGAAGTCAAAGAGGAGGAGACGATCGTCCCGTACAAGGTCGAGGCCGGCCCCAACGGCGACGTCCGGGTCGACGCGCGCGGCAAGCAGTACAGCCCGCCGGAGATCAGCGCGATGATCCTGCAGAAGCTGAAAGCGGACGCCGAAATGAAGCTCGGCGACACCGTCGACAGCGCCGTCATCACCGTCCCGGCCTACTTCAACGACGACCAGCGGCAGGCGACCAAGGACGCCGGCAAGATCGCCGGCCTCGACGTCAAGCGGATCATCAACGAGCCGACCGCCGCCTCGCTCGCCTACTGGCTCGACAAAGAGGAGAGCGATCACTCGATCCTCGTCTTCGATCTCGGCGGCGGCACCTTCGACGTCTCGGTGCTGGAAATCGGCGACGGCGTCTTCGAGGTGAAGTCGACCGCCGGCGACAACCACCTCGGCGGCGACAACTGGGACAAAGCGATCGTCGAGTGGCTGGTGGCGGAGTTCAA
>DASTYZ010000044.1:0-12131 GCA_035764545.1 Solirubrobacterales bacterium
GGGGGTGATGATCGCCATCGAGACCGGGGCGCCTTTGTAGGGGGGGGTGAGGTAGGCCTTGCCGGTGGCGTGGAAGGGGGTTGAGCCGGCGCCTGCTCCGACTACCACGGAGCCGATCTCCGAGGCGGAGGGGCAGGAGGGCGAGGACTGCTCGGAGCGGCCGCTCTTTGCTGCTGCGGCGGTGAGGGCTGCCTCGGGGCAGTAGGGGATGCCGGCGAGCTTGCCGATCAGGCCCGGGGGCGGGGTCAGGGTGATCTCGCCGATTTCCTGGGTGCCGTCGTTGCGGGAGAGGTTGAAGACGAGGGGGGAGAAGGTTCCCGCGCGGGGCGCGACCGTACCGGCCTGGATGTCCGCTCCATTAGGCAGCTGCGCCTCGCTGGTCGCGCAGGCGCCGCCGCCCGGGGCCGAGGAGACCTCGAAGGAGCTCTCGTCGGTGACCGCTTTGCCTTCGGGTTCTGAGTGCGGCCTCATCACCGCCGTCGTGGTGTAGGTGGCGCAGGTGGCCGGGGAGCGGAGCGCCGCCCCCGGGCCGCCGAAGAAGGAGAGCTCGAAGTCTTCGAAGGGCACCTGCGGGGCCTCGGGGAAGGTGGTGGTCAGCTGGCCGGTGAGCGGGTCGGCCTCGACTCGGCCCGGGAGCTTGACGACGACGCCGCTCTCGGGGTCGTCGACGGTCAGGTAGAGCGCCAGCAGGGTGCCGAAGGGGTTCTGGTCTGGCTGGGCGACGTAGACGGCTCCCGGCAGCGGGTGGTCTAGCAGCGGCGTGTTGACGGTGACGTTGCCGATCTTCGCCGCCTGCGGGCAGTTGTCTGGCTCGGAGGTGAAGCGGGCGACGGGGTCTCCGACCGCGGTGGTGAGGCCGACCTGGGCGGGGGTGCAGGCGTCGAGGCCGTTGGCACCGGAGGGGTTGACGACGAGGCCCTTGGGCAGGGTCACCACCGCCTCCTTGAGGTCGGCGGTGCTCCTGCCTTCGGGGTCTTCGTTCTGGGGCAGGTGCAGGTTGGCGTTGAGGCCCGCCGGGGAGTCGGCGACGTTGGTGTCGGGGACGAGGTCGAGGGTCGGGTCGAAGGGCAGGGCGCCGCAGTCGGTGGGCGCCGGCGAGGTCGAGGTCGCTTTGACGAAGTTGCCCTGGTCAGACCAGGTGTTGAAGCTCATCGAGATCGGCAGCGGCGAGTTGCAGGAGGTCGGCAGCCGCAGGAAGGGGACTTCCTCGGGCAGGCCCGAGGGGCAGCTGTCAACGGAGAAGGGGGCCCCCGGGACGCCGGTGTTCACGCACTGGCCGCGGAGGGGATCGTGGATCGGGTCCGCGGGGTTGCCCCAGATCGTCGCCGAGAAGGCCGTCACCCGTTTTGCCTCCGAGGTGTTGTGGACCGAGGCGGTGATCCCGTAGTCGCTGCCGGTGCGGACCTTGGTGTCGATGAAGAAAGGGGCGGTGGCTACCTGGAACCCGAACTGGGCCGGCATCCCTTTCGGCGGCACCATGTTGTAGAGGGGAGCCGCGAGCGCTCCGCCTTTGCCCTCGATCTGCTGGACGATCGCGATCCCGACCACGGAGCCGTCGGGGCAGGCGTTGGCGGTATAGGTTTTTCCCAGCGACAGTTCGATACCCCGCGAGGTGTTGAACTCCTGGGCGGTGCACTCTTCCACCGCCGTGGGGTTGCCGACGAGGCCGGGCGGCAGTTCGACCGAGACGTCCTTGAGGTCGCCGCCGGCGGGCACGAAGGGGGCTTTGGTGCCAGCCGGCGTCGCCTTGGTGTTGACCGCGAAGCTCATCGTGAACTGGTCGGGGTGGGAGCCGGCGAGGGTCTCAAGGCTGCCATCTGCCCGCAGCAGGCGGGCGAGGAATTCCTCGAAGCCCGAGCCGACGGGGTCGGCGCTGACCGGGTTTTCGGCACTCACCTGCGCGGCGTCCGCGCCGCCGCCTTCGACTTCGGCCTGGTTGACGAGCATGCCCGATGCGCTGGGCGGCACGTCGACGAAGATGACCAGCCGGATCACTTCGCCGGGACCGAGTTTGGCCGGTTCTGATTCGACCAGTTCTTCGGGCACTTCGCACTCCACGGTGGTCACTTCGCCGGTGGTTTCCGTCGTGCAGAAGGCGGCGGATTCGTCTTTGAGTTCTTCTTCGCTGCGCAGCAGCAGTTCGACGTCTTCGACCCCGACCCCAGCGGGCAGGGTGTCGGTGATCGTCAGCGGGCTACCGTCCATCGGCGCCTCGCCGATGTTTTGAATTGCCACTTCGTAGAAGTTGGATTCCGGCTCGTTGTCCGGGGTGAAATTGGTCGGCACGGCGAGGGATCGGATCGACCAGGCGGGGGCCGGGTCCACTGCGCTCGCGGCGGGGGCCGCCATGCAGGTGGCCGCGAGGGCGAGGGCGATCGTTGCGAGCAGGCGCCTCATCGTGCCGCCCTCCGGTTCTGGCTGGCTTTGTGGTGGCGCTTTTTGTTTTTGACGCAGCGGACCTTGCCCTTCTTCTTCACCTTGTGGGTGCCCTTGCGGCAGTGTTTCGGTGCTTTAGGGGTGAGGTTGCCGGGTTCGGGATCGACCCCCGGTGCAGTCGGTGGCGCAGGCCCAACCACTTGCCCCCGGCAGCCGGCCGCCTCGTCACACGGTTCGGGTTCGGGCGGCAGCGGCGGTTCGAAACCGCCGACGCGGGCGTCGTAGACGTCGACCCTTTCGTCGATGTCGCGGGGGACCAGCTGCTGGCGGGTGGTGAAGAAGACGTCGTCGCCGCTGCCCGAGGCATCGACGAACCGAGACACGTCGGTGCTCGTGCCGGTCGAAATCAGGTAGGCGCAGCCGCCGCTGGCGGGGTCGAATGAGTTGCCCTCTTCGCTGCAGCCGCCTTTGCCCTCGAGCTCGAACTCGTAGACGTCCGTGAGGCCGTTGGTGTCTTCTACGTCGATGGCGTCGGTGGTTTCGAAGAAGAGGCGCTGACCGTCGTCGGAGAGGTAACGGCGCTGTTCGAAGGGGGTGCTCCAGGTCGGCAGGGCGGCGGAGCCTGACGGGCGGGCACCGCTTGCCCTGCAGGAAGCGCACACCAGCTCATCGGTGCCGGCGTCATAGAGAAAGACCTCGGCGTCGGCTTTGCCGGTTTCCTGGTCGGTGTTGTCGAAGCCGGTCAGCGCCCTGGTCGAAACGAAGGCGAGGTGTTTGCCGTCGGGGGTGACGCGGGCAGATTGCAAACCGGGATCCATGCTCCAGTTCGAACTATCTTTGCCTCCGCCCGACAGGGTCGCGATGTAGATCACCCCTTCCCCTTCCTTCCACTTGTAGAGGTTCGGAGCACCGGCCTCTGCCGTTCCGCCTGCCGGTCCTTCGTTACCAGCCAACACCCCTCCGGAAGCGAAGTAGGCCGCCGAGCCGTCCTCACTTGCTCCTACGACTCCCATAACCCCAAGGCCTCCGGAGGTAGGGGTCAGGTTTTCGAGGCGACTACCAAGGGGTTTGTCGAAGTCGTAGCGGTAAAGGTCGCCGGGGGCCGATCCCGCCGTCCCGACGGCCGTCAGCTTGTTCGGGTCGGTGAAGAAGACCTTGGAGCCATCGTCGCTGGCATCCCAGAAGGTGCCGCCGCCGCTCGGGCCGGGCCCGCCCTGTTTGAGGTCGAGCTGCACGGTCGTCGTCCCGTCGACCCGTGCATATAGAGCGCTGGCGCTCTGCCAAAACGCTTTCGAGCCATCAGCCGACACGACATTGCGGAGAAGCTCCTTGGGCACCCCCCTGCATGGCAGGCTTGCGCCAAAGCCGTGCAGGTCTTTGGGCTGCACCACCGTGTTGTTTGGCAACTTGTTGACCAAGCGGACGCCGGTTCCCTCGCTCCATTCGTAGAGATTCACCTGTTCCACGCTTGCCGGTTTTCCCGCTTCGGGCGTCAGCTTGCCGTTGGCGGCGAAGTAGACGTGGGAGAAATCCTCTGAGGCGCCGGCAAAATCGATGCAGTAGCCGAGGCGAGGGATTTCGAGCTCCGGCGGCGTCGAGGGGGTGACGAGCTGCAGCGCCTCGCTCGCGGTGTCCATCACGTAAAGGCTTTCGTAGCCCTGTGGCGCATCTTCGGTCAACGGCGGCTGGAGGACGACCACTGCCCCTTTTGAGAGATCTCTCGAGAAGCCGCGGAGCGGGTCGGTCAAATAGCTTTCTTCGTCGCGAGGGGTGATGTTCTGGGTCGCCCATCCGCCTGGGCCTCGGCGGGAGAGGTATTGCGAGGCAGCGGGGGCGCTTTCGGGGTCCGCTCCGAAAGCGGTGAAGGAGGTGTAGGTGACGGCGCTGCCATCGAGCGAAGCTTGCATGGGGGCGACGCTCTGGCCTGGCGAGCCGCCCGAAAGTTCGGCGTTGTTCTTCAACGTCGGCGAGACGAGTTCGTAGGCGCGGCTGTCGGGGGGGATGGGGTTGGGACCACGGGAAGTGATGAAGGTGGATTCACCCCCGTCTTCGTCTTCACCGAGGCCCTTCGTGGTGAAAGTGCCCGAAATGGCTACGAAGCGGAAGTGATAGGTGGTGCCAGGTTCAAGGTCGGTCAGGGCGATCCCGGCTGCTCGCGCGGGTTCGTCGCGTTTGGCGCCGAGCGGATCACCAGGGGGGGCTGGAGAGGTTTCGGTGCAGCCGCCTTCGGAGCATTTACCGGTGCCGTATTCGACATAGTAAGTAGTCCCGGCGAAGAAATGAGGATTTATGTCAGCCGAGAGGGTCGCCGTCGTAGTACCGACCTCCGAGGCGAACTGAGCGGTTACCGATGGAGGGGCAGGAGGGGCGGGCTCGAACGTCGGTTCCGGTCCGTAAGCCGCCACGTAGCTCCTATTCGAGTCGGCCGAATTGCTGTAGGCGCCGACGTAGAGGTCTCCGGCTTTCTCGCTGTCTTCACCTTCGTCGCCGAGCACATTGGTTGCAATCCCGTTGACGCGGAAGGTCTCCCCTTCCGGCGTCGGCCTGAACTCTCCCGGTCCGATGATCATCGTCCCGTCGGGAGCGAACTCAAGGATGCTGGGTTTCCCGAGGAAGTCTGGGTCGATGACGACGTAAAGGAACCCTTCGCGGTCAACCGCTATAGAAAGGGGTTCGTTGACGGCGAAGCTCGGGGATAGAACCGCGCCCGTCGCGCTGAGCTTCCGCACCTGATCCTCGCCGACCAGCGCGACATAGAGGTTTCCGGCTTTGTCGATCGCCAGAGAACGGACAGTCTTACCGGCCAATTCTCCTTCGAGTTTTATCTCACCTTTGTAGGTACCGTCGAAATTGAATTCCTGGATCCGGCCGGCATCCCCTACGTAGAGGGTGTCATTGGGACCGATTGCCACGAAGTTGCCGCCGCTTAAATTGTTGAACTGCCCATTCGCGGTGCCCAGGCTACCGCCGCCGCATTCGTCACCGGCTTCGAGGTCCGCCTTCGTGCACAGATTGGTTCCATCGGTTTGGTTGACTTCACCGCCCACCAGCCACAACAGGTCCCCGCTGGGGCTAAATTTCTGCACCCGAGCGTGGCTTTCGAGGCCACGAGTCTCGTCGTAGACGTAGATGTTGCCGTTTGGGTCTACGGCAACTCCACCTGGAACGGTCCCGAACTGTCCTGGCCCGTCGCCGACGATGCCCTGCTGACACAGTTCCGGGTCAGGTAAAAGCTCCGGTTCCGATGGGCCGCAGATCTCGAATTCGTTCGCACCAGTGGAGACGCCCCAGCCCCAGGCCTTGACGAAGGCCCCCCAGGAGGTGAACTCGGAGATCCGGGCGTTGCCGACCTCGGCTATGAAGATGTGTCCCGTTTTCGGGTCGGTGCCGATGCCCTTCGGAAGATCCAGCCGTCCGGCCCCATCGGAATTCGAATCGAGCCCAGCCCGCGGGATCTGGAACAGCCGTTCCGAAGTAGTCACCGCCGAGGCGGGGGCAGCTACGATCGACAGAGACGCGACTGCGAGCAGAAGCAGCAGACGCGCGGTCCCAATCCCCCAAGTCCTGGTTTCCATATAGAGCCCCCCTGCCTTTGCGGCGTTCCCAAACCGCGCTCGATGGTCGGTAGTTACGTTAACGGAATGTTGCGGGACATGTCAAGGTACGCCCCTGTACGCCTGGCACGGCACCCTCGCTAGAGGTGTGACAAACGACAGGGCCGTCCGAGGACGGCCCTGTCGATCACATCGGCGCAGATCCGTATCGCTACGGAGCTACGTCGTAGGAAACGGTGAGCGAGCCACCAACTGTGTTGGTGCCTTTGATTGTGGTTTCACCTTTGTAGGTACCGTTGCTGCCGGAACCCGTGCCGCAGGTGAAGCCGGAGTGGCTGTATTTGATTCCTTCGGTATTCGTGACCAGTTTCACGTCGCCTGCACCGTTGGAGAACGTCTGTCCACCCAGTGTCTGGCCCGTGGCGATTTTAACCGTGCACCCTGCTGCCACGACTTCGGCTTCTTTGGTGCAGTTGACGAGATGGATGGTCGCCGCGGTTGTAACACCAGCAACTGTCTGGTGCGATGTAGCTGTGTATTCACACCCGTTCATATTGACCGTCGCGGAGACTTTGCTTCCGAAAATGACGATGTGACATTTTTCGTAAGTCGGTTTGATCGTGACATCTGTGACTGTATTTGACGTGGTTGTGCCGGTAAATTTGGCAACTTCGCATGTCACTTCGCCTGCTGTGGTGTTGAATTTGTGAACGCCAATCTGTTCACCGTTGAGGATCGTGTGGCCGTCCGCAGCGTTCGAGTTGAAGTGAAAGCTCGTCGCCGAGGCGCTTGAAGCCACAATCGCGCCCATCGCGAACACCGCGATGAGGGCCAGCCCGAGGGCCTTGAGATTGCGAGTCATATCTTCCTTTCGTCTGCCGGGTCCCGTTGATCCGGCTTTGACGCGAGTAGGAGTAGCCCAGCGTTCTCGAATGATCAAGAAGTTAAATGTGCTCGGCGTCAGCGACCTTGGCCTCTAAGCCGTCCGCGTAATTTTTCCCTGCACAGACCGTGCGGTAAAAACGCGCGTGCGCGGAAGCGCACCATGCTGTGGTCGGCGCGCTGTCGCTTGCGCCCGTGGCCTTTCTCGCACTTCAGCGGCTAAGCGGGCTATCCCCTTGCCGTGCTCAGAGGAGAAGATCCGTGCTCCTCGCTCATTGTGACGCCACCGGCGTCAGCGCCCCTTGGCCGCTGAGCACGGAGATCGCGTTGCGGGCCGCCAGCTCGGCCATCGCGGTGCGGGTCTCGACCGTGGCAGAGCCGAGGTGGGGGACGAGGACGACGTTGTCGAGCTCGAGCAGCGCCGGCTCGACCTGCGGCTCATGCTCGTAGACGTCGAGGCCAGCGGCGGCGATCGTGCCCTCAGCTAGGGCGACGGCCAGCGCTCGCTCGTCGACCACCGGCCCGCGCGCCGCGTTGATCAAGACCGCGCTCGGCTTCATCGCCCCCAGCGCGGCGGCATCGATCAGGTGCCTCGTCTCATCGGTCAGCGGCGTGTGAAGACTGATGACGTCGGAGCTCGCGAGCAGCTCCTCGAGCGGCAGCCGCTCCGCCCGCAAGGCCGCCTCCACCTCCGGCGGCGCCGGATGTCGCGAGTGGTAGGCGATCTCCATCCCGAAAACGCGCGCCCGCTCGGCCACCTTGCGACCGATCCCGCCGAGGCCGACGATCCCGAGTTGCTTCCCCTGCAGGCCGCTGCCGAGCATGAAGCCCATCCCCCAGCTCCACTCGCGGCCGGAGCGGACGAGGCGGTCGCCCTCCGCCAACCGCCGCGTCGCCGCCAGGATCAGCCCCAGCGTCAGGTCGGCGGTGGCGTCGTCGAGGACCCCCGGCGTGTTCGTCACGGTCACCCCGCGCCGCGCCGCCGCCTCGAGGTCGATGTTGTCGTAGCCGACGGCGACGTTGGCGACGCAGCGCAGCTGCGCCCCGGCCGCCTCCAACAGCTCGTCGTCGACTCGGTCGTGCAGCAGGGTCAGAATCGCGTCGGCGCCCCCGACAAGGTCGAGCAGGTCCTGCCGCGGGATCGCCTCCTCGCGCGGATCGAGCCTAAGCTCCCCCGCCGCCTGCAGCATCTCGACAGCGGAATCGGGGACCCTGTTGGTGACGGCGAAGATCACGCCGAATTCGGCTTCAAGACGACGAGGCAGAGGTCGTCCCGGATCGGGCGGTCGGCCCAGGCGAGGATCGCGCGTTCGGTCTCGCTGACCATCACCCGGGCGGCCAGCCCCGAGAGCGGCGCCAGCACTTCGGTCAACCCCTCGAGGCCGAGCATCTCCTTGCCGCGGCGGACGTCGGTTGCGCCATCGGTATAGACGACGAGGCCCTCGCTGCCGGCTATCAAGCTCTCGGTGTTCTCCAGCTCCAGCCCCTTCTCGGCCCCGAGCAGGAAGGTCGTGCCGTCGGCCGACAGCTCCCGCAGGTCGGGAAGGCGGAGCGGCGGTGGGTGGCCCGCCCGCGCCCAGCAGACGGTGTCCTCATCGGGATGCAGCCGCACGCAGATGGCGCTGACGAGTTCCTGCTTGCGGTCGGGGCGCTCGGCCAGGGCGGTGTTGACGAGGCGCAGCAGCTCGGCCGGGTCACTGGTGCCGGAGGCGAAGGCGGCGAGACGGGCGCGGACGAAGGTGGCGAGACGGGCGGCCCGGGGGCCGTGGCCGACGACGTCGCCGACGACCGCGATCGCCGAGCCGTCGGGGCCGTTGGTGAGTAGGTAGAAGTCGCCGGAAACGCCCAGTTCGGAGGGGACGAAGGCGGCCCCGGCGTCGACGCCGGGCAGCTCCGGGAGGGCGGCCGGGGTCAATGCCGCCCGGATCGCCTCCAGTTCCTCGGCGCTGTGCTCGAGGGAGCGCAGGCGCCCGGCGAGGGCGGCCGCGAGCAGCGCGGCTCCGACGAGAAAGGCCGCGCGGATCGCCGCGGCGAGGGCGAAGTCGGGAACGGGGTGGATCGCGCTCCCGATCGCGTAGAGGCCAACGCACAGCACCGCCGTCAGAAGGCCCGCGTCCCTCCCGAACCACCAGGCGGCCAGGCCGACCGGGATCGAATAGAAGAAGGCAACGCCGCTGGAGGCGCTGGAGACCGCGAGCCAGAGAGCGAAGACGGCCGCGGCGCCGGCGGCGATCCAGGCGATGCGGGTGGTTCGCGAAGGGCCCCCTGGCAACGTGGGCGGACCTTACATCAGGCCCGCCCGCCTGCCGAACGGAATTCAGATGCTGAGGATCAGTACCACTTGCCGCGAGCGAACCCGCCGAATGCGATCAGCCCGATCAGGGCGATGATCAACCCGATCCAGAAGCTCCAGACGATCATCAGCACGATCCCGATGATCACGAGGATGCCTCCCAGCGAAATCCCGCCGATACCGGCCCCTCTGTCTGCTCTGGTGTCCATCTGCTCCTCCGTTCGTCGGTTTATTGGACGACTGGTCCGATCCAATAAGTACCCGCAAGGGGCCGATTTCACTCCCGTTCTGGGCGCTCCTCACCCGGCCAGGTGCCGGTCAGTTTGGCGAACGAGGTGCGGGTGCCGTGGTCGACCAGCCCTTTGACGAGGCGGAAGATCGCCCCCTCGACGACCAGCGCTCCAACCAACTTCGGCCAGGAGAATTCGCGGTGCTCCGGCTTCGGCGGCTCCTCTTCGTCGATCAGGCCCCAGACCTGTTCGAAGATCTTCTTGCCGGCGATTCCGGCGATGAGTCCCAGCACGATGCTGATCGGGGCGAAGATGAACTTCATCGGGACTGCGGCCTCCTCGGTTAGGTGGTCTTCTGGTCCTTCGGCTCGTCGCGCGGCTCCAGCTGGATCTCCTTCTCTGCCCGCGGCCGACCTTCTTCAATCTCGACGCTGCGCTCGCGCTCAGCGTTCATCTGGTGGCCGAAGAGGATCGCAAGGTTGGTGATCCAGAACCAGAGCAGCAGCACGACCAGGCCCGCGAGGGTGCCGTAGGTCTTGTCGTAGGAGCTGAAGTTGGCGACGTAGAGGGCGAAGAGAGCCGAGGCGATCGCCCAGACGACGATCGCGAGGATCGCCCCCGGCGTCACCCATTTGAAGCCGCGGATCTTGACGTTCGGCGTCGTGTAATAGAGAACGTCGACCATGAGGATGAAGATCGCCGCCATCACCGGCCACTTGGCGATGTTCCAAATGTCGACCGCGGTGCCGCTGAGGCCGATCGGGTCGGCGACCGCTTCGACGACCGGGCCGGTGAGGACGAGGCCGACGGCGAGCAGCGCCATCATGATGATCATCGCCAGGGTGACGGCGATCTGCAGCGGCCGCAGCTTCCAAAACGGCCGTCCCTCGGGGGTCTCGTAGATGATGTTCGAAGCGCGGGTGAAGGCGCCGACGTAGCCGGACGCCGACCACAGCGCGGCGGCAAGGCCGAAGACGAAGGCGAAGCCGGCGGCGCTCTGGTTTTCGGTGATCGATTTGATCGGGCCTTCGAAGGTCTCGGCCCCGGATTCGGGTCCGATTTCGGTGATGATCTCGGTCAGCTTCGAGGTCGTCGTCTGCGGGTCGCCGAAGATCCCGATCAGCGAGACCATCGCGATCAGGGCCGGGAACAGCGAGAGCAGCCCGTAATAGGTGAGCGCGGCGGCCCAGTCGCTGAGGTTGTCCTCCTGGAACTCGGTCAGCGTCCGCTTGAAGGTCGAGGGCACGCCTGACCTCGCGGCCTCGCCCTCGGGCTTGTAGTCGCGGCGGACGCCGGTGTGCTCGTCGGCACCGTTCCTCTCCATAGGCCCTACTTGCCCGCTGGCGCGCGGTTCCTAACTACAGGCCGGGGAGCTCCTGCTCGCCGCTCGCCAGCGCCGCCTCGACCTCGTCCCACTCCAGCGGCGCGAAGACCGTCGATTGCTCTTTCTGGCTCCAGTCGATCAGCACCTTGCCGTGCCGTTTCGCCTTCGAGCCCTGCGCAAGGACCCGGTCACCGAAGCGCTGCTCGAGGGTCTCGGCGGCCGCTTTGGCGAAGGCCCGCGTCTCTTTACGGGTGGCGTCGGATTCGAGCGGCACGAACACCTGCAGCCCCCGGTCGCCAGAGGCGATCGGATGGGAGGCGAGCCCGAGATGGTCGAACATTCCGCGCAGCCAGAGGGCCACTCGAGCGCAATCGAGGAGGTCCGCCGGCGGGTCGGCGTCGAAGCCGAAGACCATCCCCGCCGGGAGATCGACGCTCTCGCCGGGCGGGGGCTCGACCGGCCGCTCCAGCCCCACCTCGGTCGGCGGCTTGTCCTCGCGCAGGCCTTTGTAGGCGCTGTGGCGGACCACCCCCTCCTTGGTCAGCTCGCGGAACTCGACCTCGGCGACGAGGCAGGGCTCGACGAAGTGGGCGCCTTTCGGCGTTTTCGGCCCCGCCCCGAACGGGTTCTCCTTCTGCTCCAGCGGCGCCAGCCGGGCGGTCAGCGCCGCCAGCTCGCTCTCGGTGAAGCCGGTCCCGACTTTGCCGCCATAGCGGAGGACCGGCTCGCCGCCGACCTCCTCGAAGTAGCCGACGAGCAGCGCCCCGACCGAGCTCTTGCGGCGGCCTTCGCCCGGCGTCCAACCACCAACCACGAACTCCTGGCGGCTGACGTTTTTCACCTTCAGCCAGGCCCCGGTCCGCTTGCCGGGGGCGTAGGTGGAGTCGACGCGCTTCAGCATCACCCCCTCGAGGCCCTGCTCCTTGCTCGCCGCCAGCAGCTCCTTCGCGTGGCCGACCGAGTGGCCGGGCGTCTGCCAGCTCTCGCCGTTGAGGTCGAGCCCCTCGAGCAGCTCGCGGCGGCGGCTGTAGGGCTCGCAGGTGAGGTCGGTGCCGTCCAGATAAAGGAGGTCGAAGACGACGTAGACGACCGGGTGGGTTTTCATCCGCCGGCGGATGACGCCCTCGTCGGTGTTGTGGATCCGCTGCTGCAGGCGCTCGAAGCTGGGCTTGCCGTGCTCGTCGAAGGCGACGATCTCGCCGTCGAGGACGGCGTCGTGGGAGCCGAGCGCGCGGCTGATCCTTCGCACCTCCGGGTACTGGACGCTGACGTCGTTGAGGTTGCGGGTCTGCAGCGTCACCCGCCCGGGCTGGCAGTACGCCAGCGCCCGCACCCCGTCCCACTTCACCTCGACCGCCCACTCGTCGGCCTCGCGCGGCAGGGTCGAGAGCTTGGCCAGCATCGGGACGACGTTCTCCGGGAACGGGTCGCGCTCGCGGGCGGGCGGGTCGATCCGGTGAATCATCCAGTCC
>DASTYZ010000045.1:0-20162 GCA_035764545.1 Solirubrobacterales bacterium
GGTCTCCGGGCACTGAGCACGGAGACCGAGCGTTGCGGTCCGGGGCGACAGCCTGACCCCGCCCCGACTCGGCGGAGGTGCGCCCGGAGACCCCCACCGCCTCCCGGCCCCACCAACAGCCGTACTCCACCGCGGCTAATCCCCGCCGTCCACTTTGTTCTTGCAATCCGCACCTCCCCGGATAACGTCACAGGCATAGACGCGAGCACTCCTGACATCCGTCTTACCGGCCTGACGAAGTACTACGGGGAGGTGGCCGCGGTTGCGGGTATCGACCTGGAGATCGCGCAGGGGGAGTTCTTCACGATGCTCGGGCCCTCCGGCTCGGGCAAGACGACGACGCTGCGGATGATCGCCGGCTTCGAGGACCCGACCGAGGGGACGATCGAGCTGGCGGGTGAGGACGTCAGTGGGGTCCCGCCTTACGACCGCGCCGTCAACACCGTCTTCCAGGACTACGCCCTCTTCCCCCACATGAGCGTCGGCGAGAACGTCGCCTACGGGCTCAAGGTCGCCGGCGTCGCCAAGGCAGAGCGCGCGCAGCGGCGCGACGAGGCCCTGGAGATGGTGCGCCTGCCCGGCTACGCCGACCGCAAGCCCGGTGAGCTCTCCGGCGGTCAGCGGCAGCGAGTCGCCCTGGCGCGGGCGATCGTCAACCGGCCCAAGGTGCTGCTGCTAGACGAGCCGCTCGGCGCCCTCGACCTGAAGCTGCGCGAGGAGATGCAGACGGAGCTGAAGACGATCCAAGGAGAGGTCGGGATCACCTTCGTCTATGTCACCCACGACCAGGACGAGGCGCTGACGATGAGCGATCGCATCGCCGTCTTCAACAACGGCCGGATCGAGCAGGTGAGCCCGCCGCTGGAGCTCTACGAGCACCCGGCCAACGAGTTCGTCGCCGGCTTCGTCGGCGTCTCCAACTTGATCGAGCGCGACGGGCAACGGATGACGATCCGCCCGGAGAAGATCGAGCTGCTCGAGCCGGGCGCCGCGAGCGACGGTCTCCACACCGAGACCGGCCGCATCGTCGACGTCGCCTACGCCGGCATGGTCACCCGCTTCACGGTTCAGCTGGACACCGGGGAGAAGCTCCAGCTAGTCAGACAGAACGTGGAGAGCGCGTCCTCGGGCGCGCTTGCAGGGCAGGGAAACGAGGTCCTAGTCGGGTGGCGACCGGAGCACGCGGCCGCCATCGGCGGGAAGTCCACCAACGAGGAGGTACCAGCATCATGAGGAGAAGGGATGGCAACCCCGCCCGCACGGCGTGGCTCGTCGTCGCCGGCCTGGTCGTTTTCATGCTCGCGCTTGCAGGTTGCGGGGGCGGCAGTGACGACACCACCGGTGGCAGCAGCAGCGAAGAACTGCAGAAGGTCGGCAAAGGAGAGGGTGAAGTCTCGCTGATCTCCTGGGCCGGTTACGTCGAACCGGAATGGAGCAAACCGTTCGAACAGAAAACCGGCTGCAAGGTCAACAACAAGGAAGCCGGCACCTCCGACGAAATGGTCGAGCTGATGAAAACCGGCCAGTACGACGGTGTCTCGGCTTCCGGCAACGCGACCGCCCGGCTCGTCGCCGCCAGCCTCGTCGCCCCGGTCAACGTCGACCTCGTCCCCAACTACAAGACGGTCTTCGCCGACCTCAAAGACCAGCCGTACAACACGTTCGAAGACGTCCACTACGGGATCCCGCACGGCCGCGGTGCCAACCTGCTGATGTGGAACGGCAACGACGTCAAGCCGGCGCCGCAGTCCTGGGCAGTGACGATGGACCCCAAAGTCGCCGCCAAATACAAAGGCAAGATCAGCCAGTACGACGATCCGATGTCGATCGCCGAAGCGGCCGTCTACCTGAAGACCCACGAGCCCGACCTCGGGATCGACAACCCGTATGCGCTGGACGAAGAGCAGTTCAACGCCGCCGTCGACCTGCTGAAAGAACAGCAGCCCTACGTCGGCGAATACTGGTCTGAAGCGGCCAAGCAGATCTCCGGCTTCGCCAACGAAGACAACGTCGTCGGCACCACCTGGCAGTACCAGTACTTCGCGCTGAAGGAAGAAGGGTCACCGGTCGCAGCCAGCCCGGCGAGCCAGGGCTTCCTCCCCGAAGAGGGCGCGACCGGATGGTCCGACACCTGGATGCTGTCCAAGGACGCCAAACATCCGAACTGCATGTACGAGTGGATGAACTGGATCATCGAACCGAAAGTCAACGCGGAAGTCGCCGAATACTTCGGTGAGGCACCGGCACAGGAACTCGCCTGCAAAGAGACGGCGAACAAAAACTTCTGCGCCGACTACCACGCCGAAGACCCACAGTTCTGGGAGCGGGTCTACTACTGGGAAACCCCACTCGCCGACTGCGGCACCGGCGAGGGCGAATGCATGGACTACAACGACTGGGTCAAAGCCTGGACCTCGATCAAAGGCTGATTCGGTCCTGATTCATGGCATCTGAAGCGGCTGCGGAGAGGAGGTCGGTCGGCCACAAGCTGGCCGACCTCTTCCACGGCCGTGAGCGCCTCCAGGTAGGGGCGCTGCTGGCTGGCCCGGTGGGCTGGCTGGTGATCGGCTATCTGGGCTCGCTCGCCCTGCTGCTGGTCGCCGCCTTCTGGTCGGTCGACCCACTCAGCGGCCTGACCGAGAAGAACTTCACCCTCGAAAACTTCGAAGCGCTGTGGAACGAACCCGTCTACCGGGACATCGCCTGGAGGACGGTCCGCACCGCGCTGCTGGTGACGATCACCGACGCGGTGATCGCCTTCCCGATCGCCTTCTACATGGCGAAGGTGGCGAGCCGCCGCGGCAAAGCGCTGCTGGTGATCGGGATCCTGCTGCCGCTCTGGTCGAGCTACCTGGTCAAGGTCTACGCCTGGCGGACGCTGCTCTCTGCCAACGGCGCGATCAATTGGGCGCTGGAACCGATCGGGCTCCACGGCCCCGGCTACGGGACCACCGCCGTCTGGCTGGTCTTCAGCTACCTCTGGCTGCCGTACATGATCCTGCCGATCTATGCGGGCCTCGAGCGGATTCCGAACTCGCTGATCAGCGCCTCCGAGGACCTCGGCGCCTCCCCCTTCACCACCTTCCGCCGGGTGATCCTGCCGCTTGCCTTCCCGGCCGTGGTCGCCGGCTCGATCTTCACCTTCTCGCTGACGCTGGGCGACTACATCACGCCGCGCCTGGTCTCCAATGAGCAGTTCATCGGCAACGTCATCTTCAGCAACATCTCCAACAACCAGCCCTTCGCCGCCGCCCTGGCGCTGGTGCCGGTCGTGGTGATGATCGCCTACCTCCTGGTCGCCCGGCGCCTGGGAGCCTTCGAGCACGTCTGATGGGAGCGACCGGACGATGAGACTCTCGAGACGCTCCCAGTGGATGCTGCGCGCCGCCGTCGCGCTCGCCCTCGCCTTCATCTACATCCCGCTGATCGTGATCGGGGTCTACGCCTTCAACTCGAGCAAGATTCTCGAGTGGCCGCCGCCCGGCTTCACCACCCACTGGTTCAGCCAGGCCTTCAAGGACGAGGCGGCGCGCGAAGCCTTCGTCACCTCGATCAAGGCGGGCGTCGTCGCCGCCTCGATCGCCCTCGTGCTGGGAACGCTGGCCTCCCTGGCCGTCGCCCGCCACCGCTTCTTCGGCCGCGAGACGATCAGCTTCCTGGTGATCCTGCCGATCGCCCTGCCGGGGATCGTCACCGGCGTCGCGATCTCCAACACCTTCACCCAGGTGCTCGACGTCCCGCTCAGCCTCTTCACGGTGATCGTCGGTCACGCCACCTTCTGCATCGTCGTCGTCTACAACAACGCGGTCGCCCGCCTGCGCCGCCTCTCCGGCTCCTTCGAGGAGGCCTCCGCCGACCTCGGCGCCCACTCCTGGCAGACCTTCCGCTACGTCACTTTCCCGGGGATGAAAAGCGCCCTGATCGCCGGCGGCCTCCTCGCCTTCGCCCTCTCCTTCGACGAGATCATCGTCACCAACTTCACGATCGGCGCCGGCGAACAGACCCTGCCGATCTGGATCTACTCCAACCTCTTCCGCCCCCACGAACTCCCGATCGTCAACGCCGTCGCCGTAATTGTGATCCTGATCTCGATCATCCCCGTCTACCTCGCACACCGCCTCGGCGCCGAGGAGGGCGGAGCGACCGGCGGTCGTGGAGCCGGTGGCGGGGTGGAGACCGAGGCCACCGCAGTCCCGTAAAGGCTCAATAGGCTGTGGTGATGGATCTGCTCGACGGCCTCGGCTTTACGCCCGCGGTGGTGCTCTTGGTGGTAGTTCTGGTTGCGTCGGTCGCCGCCGGGTCGCTGCTGATGATCGCCGTCAGTCTCGTGCTCTTGGCCCTCATCGGCGGACTCACGTACCGTCTCCGTGTGGTCGAGCGAAACCTCGACCACAACGGCAAGGAGTAGGGCAAGAGAGGCCGCGCTCAGCGCGGCCAGGCCCAGCTACAGCGGGATGTTGCCGTGCTTGCGCTTCGGCTGGTCGACGCGCTTGGTCTGCAGCATCCGCAGCGCCCGGATCAGCTTTGGGCGAGTTTGGCGGGGCTCGATGACGTCGTCGATGTAGCCGCGCTCCGCCGCCGAGTAGGGGTTGGCGAAGTGGGCTTTGTAGTCGTCGATCAGTTTCTGGCGGCGCTCGTCGGGGGTCGGCGAGTTGGCGATGTCTTTGCGGTAGATGATGTTGACGGCGCCCTCGGGGCCCATCACCGCGACCTCGGCCGTCGGCCAGGCGACGTTGTAGTCGGCCAGCATGTGCTTGGAGTTCATGACGTCGTAAGCGCCGCCGTAGGCCTTGCGGGTAACGACGGTGAGCTTTGGCACCGTCGCCTCGGTGAAGGCGTAGAGGAGCTTGGCGCCGTGGCGGATGATCCCGTTCCACTCCTGGTCGGTCCCCGGTAGGAAGCCCGGCACGTCCGTGAAGGTGAGGATCGGGATGTTGTAGCAATCGCAGGTGCGCACGAAGCGGGCCGCCTTCTCGGAGGCCTCGATGTCGAGGACGCCGGCGAGGAAGGCGGGCTGGTTGCCGACGATGCCGACTGGATAGCCGTCTAGCCGCGAGAACCCGCAGACGATGTTTTTCGCGAAGTGCTCGTGGACCTCGAAGAACTCTTCGTCGTCGACGACGTGGGCGATTACGTCGCGCATGTCGTAGGGCTTTTGCGGGTCGTCGGGAACGAGGGTGTCGAGCTCGGTGTCTTCGCGCTCGGGGTCGTCTGAGGGCTCGAAGCGCGGCGGCGCCTCGAGGTTGTTCGAGGGTAGGAAGCTCATCAGGTAGCGGACGTCCTCGAGGCAGCTCTCCTCGTCCTCGGCGGCGAAGTGGGCGACGCCGGACTTCGAGTTGTGGCTCATCGCCCCGCCGAGCTCCTCGAACTCGACTTCCTCGCCGGTCACGGTCTTGATCACTTCCGGGCCGGTGATGAACATGTGCGAGGTCTCTTTGACCATGAAGATGAAATCGGTCATCGCCGGCGAGTAGACGGCGCCGCCGGCACAGGGGCCCATAATCAGGCTGATCTGCGGGATCACGCCGGAGCACTGGACGTTGCGGACGAAGACGTCGCCGTAGGCGCCGAGGGAGACGACCCCCTCCTGGATGCGGGCGCCGCCGGAGTCGTTGATCCCGATCACCGGCGCCCCGACCTGGGCGGCCAGGTCCATGACCTTGCACATCTTCTCCGACATCACCTCGCCGAGGCTGCCGCCGAAGACGGTGAAGTCCTGGGAGAAGACGAAGACGGTGCGACCGTCGATCGTGCCGTGGCCGGTGACGACGGCGTCGCCCCAGGGCCGGTTCTTCTGCATTTCGAAGTCGTAGGTGCGGTGGCGGACGAAGGTGTCGAGCTCCTCGAAGGAACCGGGGTCGAGCAGCTTCTCGATCCGCTCGCGGGCGGTCATCTTGCCCTTCGCGTGCTGCTTCTCCACCGCCGCCTCGGAGGCGGAATTGATCGCCGCCTCGCGCAGCTCGCGCAGGTAGGAGAGCTTCTCGTCGTGCGTTTCTGGGTTTCTCTCGCGCATCGGGCGCGGAAGTCTATTTACGCCGCCCGCTCGGTGCCCTGAGACAGACGAAGGGCCCGCCGGAGCGGGCCCTTCGTGCTTCCACGATGCCGAGGGAATCTACAGTTCTGCGCAGATCACGTAGGCGACGATCTGCCAGTTGCCCGCCTCTTCGGGGGTCTCGCGGCCGGATGCGATCCAGCCGGTGCGGGCGTTGTTAGAGGCGACAGCAGGGTAATCGCCGTTGAGCGCGACTTTGACGCTGGCGGGCGCGTTGACCCGGGCGCCGCCGGCGATCGCTTCCTTGCCGTTCGGGCACGAAGCCGTGACGTTCTTTTCGTCTTCGGAGTTGTTGGGGCTGGTTTCGGTCACGTACTGGACGTTCTTGACCAGCTGCTTCCAGACAGACGAGGAGATCTTCGCCGAGGAGACGGCTTCGTTGTCGAGCTTGCCGGTCCCGACCGATTCCGCGCCGAGTTTGGCTTCGGTCACGGCTTTCTTGGCGAGGGCGCCGCTGGTGACGGCTTCCTTGCCGAGCTTCGAGGCGCCAACGGCGCCGTTGGCGAGCTTCGAGTTGCTGACCGCGCCGGCGCCGAGGTCGGCGTTGACGACCCCACCGTTTTTGATTTTCCCGGAGGTGACCGCCTGGGTCTTGATTTTGGCGTTGGTCACCGCCTGGCGGGCGATGTTGACGGCCTTGACCTGGCCGGCACCCAGCTTGGTAGCCGCCACCGCGGTCGCGCTGAGGGCGATGAACACGGCAGTGATGGACAGGACGTTGGCAACCGTGAGGTGCCGCTTCAGGGTCTTCACTCTTCAGAGTCTCCTTTTGGACTTCGTTGTCAGACGAACGGTCGCCGCTGCGGCTCCGCCAGGTGGTCGAGCACTGCTTCCAGATCAGCCTCGCCGAGGCCGGACTCCTCGCCGGCACGCAGCTGCACACGGGTGCCGAAGCCCTTCTCGGCCATCGTCACCTCGACCCCCTCGACGGTGGCGATCAACTCCGCCAGCTCGGGTTCGGACTTCATCAGGGTCCTGGAAACCTCGATCATCGGTTGCGGCTTCAACCGTCGCCTCCGCGTTCCTTCTCAGGCGTCGAAGCTGGGATGAACCGTTCAGCATTCGCCGGTCCACCTGCGGGTAGGTCGAGCGGCTGCGGCCGGGGCAGCTACAGGCGATCGAAGCCGTCCTCGCGGGCCGCGACACGCTCGGGGTGGGGAGAAATTCCCGCGCCCGATTCTTGACACACCAGAGTGGGTCGAGAATCGGATACGCGGAGCAGGCAGGCGTGGGAGCTGGCGGCGAGGCAGCACGGGGTCGTGACGCGCAAGCAACTGCTGGCGATCGGCTTTGGTCGGCGGTCGATCCAGCATCGAGTGGAGCGGGGGCGGCTCTTCCGCGTGAGCCCAGGTATCTATGCGGTCGGCTGGCCTGCCCTGAACCAGAAGAGGCGCTGGATGGCGGCGGTGTTAGCGGGCGGTGAGGGTGCTGCGCTGAGCCACCGCAGCGCTGCGGTGCTCTGGGAGATCGGTGATGAAAAGAGCGAGAGGATCATCATCAGCGTGCGGCGCCGGTGTGAATTACAGCGATCTGGAATCCATTTCCACGGTCGACCGAGCCTTCGCCCAGAGGAGATCGTGCACCGCGATGACATCCCTGTCACCTCACCGATCCAGACGCTGATCGACCTGGCGACTGAACTCCCCCCGATTCCGCTCGAGCGGGCGGTGAACGAAGCGGACAAGCGTGGCTTGGTCGACCCTGAAACCCTCCGGGAAGAACTCGCTCGCTTCAGGGGCGAACCGGGGGTCCGTCCCCTGCGTCGTCTCCTCGACAAGCTCTTCTTCCGTTTGTCGGACTCTGACCTGGAGATCTCTTTCCGTCGGATTGTCAAAGGGGCCAACCTGTCCATGCCACTCAGCAAACAGCAGGTGAACAGGTTCGAGGTCGACTTCTTCTGGCCCGACCTGGGGTTGATCGTTGAGACGGACGGTCTTCCCTATCACCGCACGCCCTCAGCGCAGACCCGCGATGCCCGACGCGACCGCGCGCACATCATGGCCGGCATGACTCCGTTGCGCTTCACCCACTACGAGGTCCGCTACGAACCAACCCGCGTGCGATCCGCCCTCAGCAGAACCACCACCCTCCTCGAACAGCGCATCCGACTTTGAGCACAGCCCGCTGTGCACAGAATCGGTTGCGGTCTAGAAGAAGGCGCCGCCCTTGTATTCGCCGAAGACCTCGCGCATGGCGCCGCAGACCTCGCCGATCGAGGCGTTGGCGGCGAGGGCGGCGCGGATCGGGTGGAGGAGGTTGCCGTCGCCGCGGGCTACGTCGCGGAGGGAGTCGAGCTTGGCCTCGACCTCGGCCTGGTCGCGATTCTCCTTGAAGGCTTTGAGGCGGGCGAGCTGGCGCTGCTCGGCCTCGGGGTCCACCTTGAGGATGTCGACGTCGTCGACCTGGTCGGTGACGAATTTGTTGACGCCGACGATCACGTCCTGGCCGCTCTTGTAGCGCTCGTGGTAGCTGAGGGCCGACTCCTCGATCTCGCGCTGCATGAACTCCAGCGCCTCGACCGAGCCGCCGAGCTCTTCGACCTTCTCCATCAGCTCCTTGGCCCGCAGTTCGATCTCGTCGGTCAGCGACTCGACGAAGTAGGAGCCGGCGAAGGGGTCGACGGTGTCGGCGGCGCCGGACTCATACGCGATCACCTGTTGGGTGCGCAGCGCGATCCGGGCCGAGCGCTCGGTCGGCAGCGCCAGCGCCTCGTCGAAGCCGTTGGTGTGCAGCGACTGGGTGCCGCCGCAAACCGCCGCGAAGCCCTGCAGGGCGACGCGGATGATGTTGACCTCCGGCTGCTGGGCCTGCAGGGTGACGCCACCGGTCTGGGTGTGGAAGCGGATCTGCATCGATTTCGGGTTCTCGGCCCCGAACCGCTCCTTGACGATCTCGGCCCACATCCGCCGCACCGCCCGGAACTTGGCGATCTCCTGGAAGACGTTGTTGTGGCCGTTGAAGAAGAAGGCCAGCCGCGGCGCGAATTCGTCGATCTTCAGACCCCGGGCCAGCGCCGCCTCGACATAGGCGATCGCGTTGGAGAGCGTGAAAGCGACCTCCTGCACAGCCGAGCAGCCCTTCTCGCGGATGTGGTACCCGGAGATCGAGATCGTGTTCCATTTCGGCACGTTCTCGTTGCAGTACTCGAAGATGTCCGTGGTCAGCCGCATCGTCGGCTCCGCGGGGTAGATGTAGTTGCCGCGGGCCATGTACTCCTTCAGCACGTCGTTCTGGACGGTGCCGCGGAGCTTCTCGGAAGGGACACCCTGTTCCTCGCCGACCAGCTCGTAGAGCAGCAGCAGGATCGCCGCCGGGGCGTTGATCGTCATCGAGGTCGAGACGCCATCGAGGGGGATCTGGTCGAAGCAGATCCGCATGTCCTCGATCGTGTCGATCGGCACCCCGGTGCGGCCGACCTCGCCGTGACAGAGCGGGTCGTCAGAGTCGCGGCCGAGCTGGGTCGGCAGGTCGAAGGCCATCGAGAGCCCGGTCGAGCCGTGCTCGATCAGGTAGCGGTAGCGCTCGTTGGTGTCCTCCGGCGAGGCGAAGCCGGCGTACTGGCGCATCGTCCAGAGCCGGTCCCGGTACATCCCCTCGTGGATGCCGCGGGTGAACGGCGGCTGGCCGGGCTCGCCGAGCCGCTCCTCCAGCCCAGGCGCCACATCGTCGGCGTCGTAGAGGGGATCGATCTCGATCCCGGAGTCGGTGAAGATGCGCTCGTCGTCGGGCCCGACCACGGGGGCGATCGTGCGGTGCGCCTCCTGGGCGCCGGATCCGTCAGCTGCGGCCATTGCCGGGGAGGATATTGGAGCGGAACATATGTCCGCCGGCGGGGTTGTAAAGGACAGCAAACCGGGAATAACCTGGACAGACAAATCGAATCGCCGTAAGTCGCCTAACGGGACAGCAGGGGGCGGCAGCAACGGAGGACTCACATATGAATGAAGCAACCCAGCCACGGATGGCTAGGGGTACGAAGCTGCCATTGGCGGCTCTCGCTGCTGCGCTGTTCGCGCTGCTGGCGTTCGCTCCCTACGCCTCCGCGACGGCCGATCCGGTCGAAAGCGGCTCTGCCACCATCACCCTCAACAACGGCTTCACCAAGTACCTGAAGACGTTCGGGATCAAGACCACGAAGATCTCCCCCGCCAAGCTGAAGGGCAAGAAGGCGACCTTCCCGGTCACCGGCGGCGAAGTCGATCCGACCAATGGCGCCGGGACCGTCAACCTCGGCGGCGGCCTCAAGTTCAAGGCCGGCAAGAAGAGCGCGCCGGTCAAGGGCCTGTCCCTGAGCACGGCGAAGAAAGCACTCTTCGCCAAGGTCGCGGGCAAGAAAGTCAAGCTCGCCACGGTCGGCGGGTACTCCTACACCCGGGCCGGCTTCGGGGTCAGCATGACCGTCAAGAAGCTGAAGCTGACCAAGGCGGCAGCGAAGAACCTGAACAAGAAGCTGGGTTACTCGAAGGGCAAGCCGAAGCCGTTCATCGCCAACAAGCTGATGGGCTCCGCCAAGGCTGAAGAGCAGCCCGCCACGGTGACGATCGTCCCCGGTGGAAACGTCAGCTTCAACGCCGATCAGGACCTGCTCCTGAAGCTGAAAGACGTGGAAGCCAACGCCGCGGTGATCGCTCCGACCACCGAAAAAGGGTTCGGCAACTACGAGCTCCCGATCAGCGGCGGCAACATCGGTCCGACCGGTGCGGCCGGACAGGTGCAGACCGCGGGTGGTCTGCTGCTGACGCAGAAACTGGACAAAGGCGACGGGTCGTTCCTCGAAACCGAGATCACCCTCGGCAACATGTGGCTCGATCTCTCGGCGAAAACCGTGACGGTTGAAGTCGTCGCCAAATCCAACGCCAGTGAGAGCCTCAACCTCGGCAACCTGGGGCGCAGCTCGATCGCCGACCTGACGATCACCAAAGTCACGACCGATGCGACGGCTCGCACGGTCAGCGTCGATTCCTCAGCGGTGCTGCAGCCGATCTCGGCTGAAGTGCTCGAGGGCTTCGTCAAGGTCTACCAGGCCTATTACGAAGCGGGCTTCTATGCCCAGTTCTGCGCGTTCGCGGCGCCGAAAAACTGCAACTCGCCGGAACCGGCCGAGAAAGCAGCCGAAGAAGAAGCCGGCAAAGCGGCCGCCAAAGAAGCAGCGGAGAAAAAAGTCGAGAAAGACCACATCACCGCCGGCAACCCGCTGGGCACGTTCTCCTTCACCGCCCAGACCCAGTAGTCAGCAACAAGCTCGCTGCATCGCGAGAGGGGGCGGCCTTCGGGCCGCCCCTTTTGCTGCCGCTAGGGCCGGCTAGTCGGAGGCGCCGACGAGGCGCTCGACGCCGCTCTGGTCGATCGTCCGGCGCAGGCCCTCGCCGAGGTCGATCGTCGGTTCCCAACCAAGCAGGTCGCGGGCGCGGCCGATGTCGGGACGGCGCTGCTTCGGATCATCCGTAGGCAGTGCCTCGTAGACGATCTCCGAGCGCGAATCGGTCAGCTCGACGACCTTCTTCGCCAGTTCCAGCAGCGTGAACTCGTCCGGGTTGCCGATGTTGACGGGCGAGTGCACGTCGGACTCGGCGAGGCGGACGATGCCGTCGACCAGATCGTCGACGTAACAGAAGCTGCGGGTCTGGCTACCGTCGCCGAAGACGGTCAGCGGCCGGTCCTGCAACGCCTGCCGCAGGAAGGTCGGGATCGCGCGGCCGTCGTGGGCGCGCATCCGCGGGCCGTAGGTGTTGAAGATGCGGACCATCGCCGTGTCGACGCCCTGCTGGCGGTGATAGGCCATCGTCAGCGCCTCGGCGTAGCGCTTCGCCTCGTCGTAGACGCCGCGCGGGCCGATCGGGTTTACGTGCCCCCAGTAGTCCTCTTTCTGCGGATGGACCTCGGGGTCGCCGTAGATCTCGCTGGTCGAGGCGATCAGGAAGCGGGCGCGCTTGAACTTGGCGACGCCGAGCATGTGGTGGGTGCCGTGGGAGCCGACCTTGAGCGTGTGCAGCGGCAGCCGCAGGTAGTCGATCGGGCTCGCCGGCGAAGCGAGGTGGTAGACGAAGTCGACCGGCTCGGGGATGTCGACCTTCTCGGTGATGTCGATGTTGCGGAAGTCGAAGCGCTCATCGCGGATGTGGGCGATGTTTTCCAGCGACCCGGTCTCCAGGTTGTCGATGCAGATCACCCGGTGGCCGTCGCCGAGCAGCCGCTCGCAGAGGTGGGAACCGAGGAAGCCGGCGCCGCCGGTGACTACGCAAGTGCTCACGGACGCGATCCTAGCGGGCCGCCCGCCGCTGGACGTTCTTCGCAGCCACTTTGCAAATTCCGCGTATTTGGATTGGGCCATTCGTCCAACTGGGGGGAGAGTCGTACCGCTCTCGTACCTGACGTTGCCAATGTCCGAACGAGAGCAAACGAGCGGGGGGAATCGAGAAGTGGACGCCTTGAGCGCGGAGGGAAAGACGTGCCCGGAGACGAGCGAGGACGCAGCACGCAAGCGGGCGGCGGTCGAGACCTACGCCCGCTACGAGTCGGTGCTGCGGCGCACCGCCGGCCGCTTCTCGCTCTGCCCCGACGACGCCGACGATGCCCTCCAGCGCGCCTTGGAGATTCTCCTGCGCAAAGCACCGACGGCCGAGCCGCGCGAACTCGTGAAGTGGATGCAGACGGTGGTCAAGCACGAGGCGCTGGCGGTCCGGCGCGAGCGCGAACGCGTCCTCGCCGGACCGGCCGCCTTCGCTCCCGAGCCCGGAGCGGAGGACTGGGTGGCGCTCCTCCCCTCCGGCTCCGTCGGCCCCGCGGAGAGGGTCGAGCGGCGCGAGGTCGTCGCCCGCAGCCGCGAGGCGCTGCAGACCCTGAAGCCGCAGGAGCTGCGGGCGCTGACGCTCCTGGCCGAGGGCTACTCCTACGCCGAGATCGGCGAGATCACCAGCTGGAGCAGGACGAAGATCAACCGCTGTCTCGCCGAGGGACGGGAGCGCTTCCGCGGCATCGTCGCCCGCAGCGAAGACGGCAGCCGCTGCGCCGAGATGCGGCCGCTGCTCTCCGCCTTCTGCGACGGCGAGGCGAGCAGCGAGCAGGTGGCGGAGCTGCGCGAGCACCTGCGGGCGTGCGGTGCCTGCCGGGCGACGCTGCGGACCTACCGGGCAGCGCCCGCGGCCGCGGCGGCGCTGGTCCCTGCACTGCCTCTCCACCGCTCCATCTGGGAACGGGTTCAGGAGGCGTTCACGGAGGCGTCATCCCGCTTCGGCGGCCGGGGCGAGGCGATCACGCAGCTCGGCGGCGGCGGAGCGGGCGGGGTCGGGGTCCTCAAAGTCGCCGCGGTCTGCGTCGCCACCGCCGGCAGCGCCGCCTGTGTCGCCACCGGGCTGCTCCCAGCGCCGTTTGGCTTCGATGGCGCCGAGCCTCCACGACCGGCCCAGCATCAGGAGCGGCGGCTCGCCGACTTGCCCGGAGCGGAGTCCTCACCCGCAGGGGAATCCGGGTTCGTGCCCGAGCCCAAAGCCGAGCCCACCCCAGAACCAGAGCCAACCCCTGAACCGACCCCTCAACCCGAACCGCCGGCGGCAAGCGAACCGGTCGCGGCAGAACCGGCTCCGGTCACTGCGGAACCGATCGAAGCGGCGCCGGCTCCCGAACCGGTCGCAGAACCGGCCCCGGCCGTCCAGAGCTCCAGCAGCGGCAGCCCAGCCGGGGAGTTCGGGCCTTGAAGCGCCCGCCGAGGTGCCTGCTCGCCGGCCTCGCGGCAGCCGCGCTCCTGGTCACCGGCAGCAACTCGACCGAGGCGATCGCCAGCGAATGGCAGGCGAGCCCCGCCTTCAAAGTCAATCCACAGCAGGTGCCAGGGGCGGCCACTGGCGCCACGCGGGCGATCTACAGGCTTCTCGATCCGCAGGGTCAGGCCGTCGGTGACCCGATGCTGACGTACCCTCCCGACTTCCTGCAGCTGGTCGAAGTGCCGCCGGTGCCCGGCGTCTACACGCTGGACGGCCGGCTCGAGGACGCCGCCGGCAACGAGCTGCGCCGGGCAAGCACCTCACTTCACTTCGACGACGCAGTGCCGCCACCGCCCGCTCCCAGCGGTCCGGGGCGCTGGCTCCTCGGCTCCGAACCCGCTGTTCTGAATCTCGATCCGCCCGCTGGGCCGCTGCCGATCTCAGGCATCCGCGGCTACGAGGTCACGCTGAGTCCGGGTGCCGTCCATCTCGAAACGTCTGAGAGCCAGGTCTCCCTCGGGCTCTTGCCGGAGGGTGTGACCCAGGCCCAGGTAGTGACGCTGTCGGGGTCCGGCGCTCGCTCCGAGGTGCGGACCGTCTCCTTCGGGGTCGACACCACCGCTCCGGCTGTCTCCCTGAACAGCCTCCCGTCGGGCTGGAGCAACGGGCCGGTCAAGCTGACGGCGAGCGCGCGGGACGACCTCTCGGGGATGGACGCGGCAGGCGCGAGCGGACCCTTCACGGCGATCGCGGTCGACGGCGCCACGCCGACCATCGCTTTCGCCGCCGCCGCCTCGACTTGGGTGGTGGGGAGTGGCGTTCACACCGTCCGCTTCTACGGGCGCGACGCCGCCGGCAACGTCGGCGACGGAAGCCCAGGGTCGCCACCGCCCCAAACGGCGCTGGTGCGAATCGACGAAGCTGGGCCGCGGGTGGCGTTCGCCGCCGCCCAGGACCCGGCCGACCCGGAGCGGATCGAAGCGCTTGTCGATGATCCCCTGTCGGGCCCGAGCCCAGGGCGCGGCGCGATCGCCGTCCGCTTGGCCGGGACGCGCGCCCGCTTCGAGCCGCTGCCGACTCGCGTTGAGCCGGGGCGCCTCGTCACCCGCTGGGACTCCGACGCGTTTGCCCCCGGCAAGTACGAGTTCCTCGCCACCGGCTATGACCTCGCCGGCAACGCGGCAACCGGCAGCACCCGCACGCACGGCGGCAGGATGGTCCTCGTCAACCCGCTGAAGGCTCAGGTCTCCCTCGCCTCGAAGCTGGTGGGCGCGCGCCTCGGCGGCGTCCTGCGGCGCGCTTCGGGCGGTCCGCTTGCCGGTCAGACGATCGCCATCGAGGAGACCTTTGCGGCCGGCGCCGACCGACGTCAACGGACGACCTACGTCCGCACCGGCGGCGATGGCGGCTTCTCGCTGCACCTCAAGCCCGGGCCGAGCCGGGAGGTGACCGCAAGCTTCGCCGGCACCCGCCTGCTCAGCCGGGCGAGCGGCGATGTCCTGCGGCTCGCCGCCCCGACGGCGGTCCGCCTCCACGCCTCCGCGGCAACCGCGGTGATCGGCGGGATGCCGGTCGTCTTCAGCGGCAAGGTTGTGGCAGCGGGAGCCCGGGCGGCGGTCACCGGCCTTCCCGTCGAGCTGCAGTTCCGCTACGCGGGAGCCGGCTGGAGCACGTTCCGCACCGTCGAGGCCGACGCTCGCGGCCGCTTCCGCTACGCCTACCGCTTCAGCGACGACGACAGTCGCGGCGTCCGCTTCGGCTTCCGCGCCTACGTAAAAGGCCGCGAGGGCTGGCCCTACGGACCGAGCGCCTCGCGGCCTGTGAGCGTCAAAGGACGCTGATGCTGCTTACCGCAGAGCGGCGATCTGACCGCTGACGGTGCCGACGACGCCGGTGGCAGTCTCGACGACGCCCTGGGCGCGGGAGGTCTGCTCCTCGATCGCCTTGCGGACGCGGTTCTCGACCTCGTCGCGGTTGCGCTTGATCGTGGTCTCGACCTCACGGCGGCGGTTGCGGGCCTCGCGCTCGACCTGGTTGCGGGTCTTGCGGGCCTCGGTGATCGCCCGGCGACGGGCGGTGGAGCCGCGGCGCTCAGTCCGTTTCAGCGATTTGCGCAGGTTGCTGCGGTAGTTCTTGACCTGCCGCTCGGCCTTGCTGCGGTCGGTCCACGGCTCGACCAGCTCGGAGACGCGGTCGCTGACGCTGAGCACGGCGCCGACGGGGAAGTCGACGGCGGTCTGGACGACGCCCTGGACCTGATTTTTCTCAGCCGCGACGGTCTTGGTGGCGGCGCGTTTCGAAGCTTTGGCGGTTTTGGCCGCGGATTTTTTCGCTTCGGTGGTGGCGCGTTTCGCCTGCGTTTTGGATTTGCTGGCGTTGCTTTTGCTCTCTGCCATAGGAAGAAAACACCTCTTCAGTCTTGAATTGGGGGCTTGGGGAAGTGCCCGAGTGTAACGAACATAAGTTCGTAGGAACACACGTTTGTAAACCGGCTGGAAAGAAGGGTTACGCGGCTTTGGCCAACTGGGCGGCGCGGACGATCGCCAGACCGTCCTCGTCGTTGGCCGCCGCCATCGGATAGCGGGCGTCGAGATCGAGCATCGCCTCGCTCAAGTCGCCCTCGCCGAAGGAGACAGCGCCCCCCGCCTCGCGGGCGATCAGCTGGGCGGCGGCGGCATCGACCGAGCGGCAGGAGCGCAGGCTCAGCATCGCGTCGAAGCGGCCGGCGGCGACGTAGGCGGCGCTGATCGCGATCGCCCCGACGACCCGGAAGCGGAAGACCTTGCCGGCCAACGCCTCGAAGGCGGGCAGCGCCCACTCCGGCTCGGCCGACTCGAGGCCGACGACCTCGAGTCGCTCGGCGGCCGCGGTCACCCGCGCCGGCTGGCCGTCCAGCTGAGCGCCCTCGCCGCGGCGGGCGATGAACTCCTCATCGGCGCCGAAGTCGTGGACGAAGCCGAACTCGACGTCGGCCATCGAGGGGCCGGAGGCGACGGCGATCGAGACGGCGAAGGAGGGGATGGTGCGGCGGGCGTTCAGCGAGCCGTCGATCGGATCGATCACGACCCGCGCCTCGCCACCGGAGCCGAAGCTGACTTCGCCCCGCTCCTCGGAGACGGCGACGAAGGACGCGCCTTCCTCCGCGAGCTTGTCGAGCTCGGCGAAGACGACGTCCTCGGCACGGCGGTCGATCACCAGGGTGCGGTCGCCGCCCTCGCCGATCCCCTCGTAGACGGTCCGCTCCTCGCTCGTCCGCGCCTCGGCGAAGATCGGCCGCTGGGCGGCAACGATGCGGCGGCAGATCGCCGGCCAGTCGGCGGAGAGGACATCCATCGCGCGGATGCTAGAGAACATCTCCAGGGCGCTAGCTTTGGGTAGTGCGCGAGGACCAATCCACGGCTGAAGCCGCTGCCCCGGAGCGCGAGCGCGCGGTTGTCCACGCTGACGGCCCGCTGCTAATCGTCGGCCCCGCAGGCACTGGCAAGACCGAGCTTCTCGCCCACCGCCTCGCCCACCTCGTCGCCGCCGGCTCCCGTCCCGAGAGCATCCTCACGATCGCCGCCCGCCAAGCCACCGCGGCGCGTCTGCGCGAACGCTGCGAGGCGCTGCTGGAGGGGTCCTTCGCGGAGCTCTGGATCGGCAGCTGGGACGCGATCGGGGAGCGGCTCCTGCGCGAGTTCCCCGAGGAGGCGGGGCTTGACCCCTTCTTCGACGTGCTCGGTCGCGCCGAGCGACTGGCGATGCTGCTCGACCGGCTCGACCGGCTGCCGCTGCGCCGGCACGAGATCCGCGGCAACCCGGCCGGGCTGCTGGCCCGGCTGTTGGCCCGGATCGACCGCCTCAAGGCCGACCGGGTCGGCCCGACCACTCTCTCGGAACGGGCCCAGGCCAGAGCCGCGGCGGCGACCGACGAGGCGGAGCGCGAGGCGGCGCGGCGCGAGCTCGAGTTCGCCGAGCTCTACGGCCAGCACGACCGCATCCTCTCGGAGTCCGGCAGCCTCGACCGCGGCGACGTCTTCCTCGCCCTCGACTGCCTGCTGGTCGAGCGACCCGACGTGCGGCGGCAGGTCGCCGAGCGCTTCCCCTACTTGATGGTCGACGAGGTCGAGGAGGCGACGGCGGCGCAGCTCGCCCTGCTCGGGACCCTCAGCGGCGCCAACCCGAACCAGGTGCTGGCGCTGGAGAGCAGCGCCGAGGTGACCGCGGCCGAGGGCTGGTTCGACGAAGTCCACCCGGCCGGCGAGCGCATTCTGCTCGAGCGGCGCTTCCGCGACCCGAAGCTGAGCTTTTGGCGCTGCGGCAACGAGCGGGCACAGGCGCAGGCGGTGGCGCGGGCGGTCGAGCACCTCGGCGCGGCCGGGACCGCACCCGACCAGATCTGCGTCCTCGTCGCCGACACGGCGAAACAGGGCGGCGCCATCGCCGCGGCGATGGAAGAGCGCGGCATCCCCTTCCACCTCTCCGGCCCGACGGCGCTCTTCCAGCGGCCGGAGGTGCGCGATGCGATCGCTTGGCTGCGGGTGCTGGCCGACCCCGACGACTCCGCGGCGGCGGCGCGGGCGCTGACGCGGCCGCCGGTCGAGCTGCGCTCGGGCGACTTGGCGCGGCTGACGACGATCGCCCGGCGCCGCAAGCAGGACATGGTCGCCGCCTGCGAGGCCGCCCTCGACAGCCCCCAGTTCCAGCCCGAGGCTCGGGAGCGGATTCAGGCTTTCCTCAAGCTCTACAACGGCGCCGCCGCGGTGATGGAGGAACGGCGCGCCGACGTCTTCGTGCGGCGGCTGATCGAGCAGGTCGGGCTGCGGCGCCAGCGCCTCTTCGCCGCCCAGCCGGAGGTGGCGGAGCGGCTACTCGGGCTCTCGCAGCTGGCCGAGCTGGCGACCGCTTGGAGCCGGCGCGAGCCGCACGGCTCGACCCGCGGCTTCGTCTCCTATCTCAGCGCCGTCGCCGAGGCGGGGACCGAGGCAGAGGAGAGCGAGCAGCAACGCTCGCCCGGCGCGGTCAACGTGATGGCGGCCGAGGCGATCAAGGGGCTCGGCTTCGACCATGTCTTCGTCCTCGGCCTCGAGGAGGAGCGCGAGTGGGAGCGGATCGGCTCGCCGGCGCGACGCGGGCTCGTCTTCTCCCGGCTCGAGCGCAGCCAAGGCGGCGAGGCCGCGCGCGCCTCCCGCTTCTACGAGCGGGCGCTAGAAGAGGCGGGGGCCGAGGAGGAGGCGCACGAGGAGGAGCTGTTCGGTCCGGCCGAGGGCCTGCACGCGACCTACCGGGCGCTGCGCGAGCAGGTGCTCGAGGCTTCCTGGCGGGCCGGCCGCGAGCTCTCCGAGCCGCGCCTCGACACCGCGATCGACGTCAACCGCGCGATCACCCGCTACCTCGAGCTGCTGAAGCTGGCGGCGCTGGCTCAGCGGCCCGGCGACGAGCCGACGGCGGAGGCGATCGAGGCGGTCAACGGGCTGCTGCGGCAGGTGGCGACCCCCGAGCAGCAGGCCGAGCTCGACGCCTCCTCGCTCGACTCCTACCTGCTCGACTCAGAACGCGAGCGCGGCCGCCGGCTCGACCTCGTCGCCGCCCGCGAGGAGCCCTCGCTGGCCGCCTTCCTGCCGCGCCGCGGCGACGGCAAGCTCAGCCTCTCGGCCTCCGACCTCTCGCTCTACCTCACCTGCCCGCTCAAGTACAAGTTCGCGCGCGTCTTCGGGATCCCGCAGGAGCCGACGATCAACCAGCGCTTCGGCATCCTCTTCCACAACGTCCTCGAACGGTTCCACAAGGAGCCGCCGGAGAACCCCGAGGAAGGGCTGCGGGTCCTGAACCGGCTCTTCGAGTCCGGCTGGCGGCGGACCGGGTTCGGGTCGACCGACGACGAGCTGCAGTTCCGCGACCGCGCCCGCGAGGCGCTCCGGCTCTACTGGGAAAACGAGCGCGACTCCGAAGGCGAGCCGGTCTGGCTGGAGAAAAAGTTCGACTTCAAGGTCGGCGACCACCACGTCCGCGGCCGCGTCGACCGCGTCGACCGCCTGCCCGACGGCGACTACGAGCTGATCGACTACAAGACCGGCGAGCGCAAGAGCGAGGAGGACCTCGACGACGACCTGCAGCTAGCGCTCTACCGAATGGCCGCCCGCGAGGCCTGGGGCATCGAAGCCAGCACCGGCAGCTACTACTACGTGCTCGACGGCGACAAGGTGGCGGCGCCGACCAAGCCCGACGACGCCGAGCGAGTAGAGCGCACCGTCCTCCAGGTCGGCGAGGGCATCCTCAGCCAAGACTTCGAGCCCCGCCCCTCCCCCAGCGTCTGCAGCTGGTGCGACTACCGGCTGATCTGCCCGGCATCCGAGGCCTGAGGTGCTCCTAGGTATCGAGCGCCCCGTCGTCCAGGCCGGCATGGGCGCCGGCATGGCCGGGGCAGCGCT
>DASTYZ010000046.1:0-11233 GCA_035764545.1 Solirubrobacterales bacterium
CGGCCCTGCCCGAGCGCCTTCCGCAAGTCCGCTACGATCTCCTCCGGTTCCTTCTGCAACTGCCGCCAGGTGACGTGGACGATCCGGTAGCCCTCGGCGACGAGGATGCGGTCGCGCTGCCGGTCCGACTCGAAGCGCTTCTTCGTGCCGTGCACGCTACGGCTGTCGAGCTCAACCGTGACGCGCTCCTCAGGCCAGAGCGCGTCGATCTCGAAGATGCGCCCGCGGAGCGCCAGGGGTGCGTTCATTCGAGGCCGCGGATGGATGCCGTGGGCGACGATCAAAAGCCGAAAACGCCTCCTCGAAATCGTTCCGCGTGAACCCGACCGGCTCCGGTGACTCGAGCAACAACCGCAGGTTCCGAGCCCCGCGCCGCCCCGGATACCGCTCCAACAGCATCGGCAGCGAGACCCGATCCCGCAGCCCCCTCACTTCCGCCTCATGGAACACCCGCTCCAACTCCCGCAACTTCAGCAAGGCGGCGAGGTCGAAGACGGTCCGGAACGGCGACGTCACGGGGATCTCGTCGATGATCTGCCGCTCGTCGGCAGCGATCGTTCCGTAATGGCAGATGATTCCGTCCCTTCGAACCCTTCGTCCCAGCGCGGTTACGTTGATCCATTCGCTCCCAGCCGGCATCAGCCCCCAGAGGCGCGCTGCCGAGTGATGGCTTAGAACCGCCCCCTCGCCGCACGCCAAGACGGCTGCCATCCACCGCCCGCGACGGGAGATGCGACGGACGCCGACCACGTAGACGCCGCGATGCCGTTCATGCAGACGCCCCTGCTCCAGGCGGCGAAAGATCGCCCTCCTCCCCATCCCAAGGTCGATCAACTGTTGCCGCCCCACGACCCCGTGCTGGCGCCGCGCTAGGCGCTCCATCTCCCGCTCAAGAAATCCAGTTGGCAGTTGAGCACCCATACGGTGCTCAAGTGACATCTCGTGGCTCACCTGCCTGAGGATGAGGCGGGTCGACGCACAGGTGGCGCGCAGGTTGTGCCGGGTTCGAACCGGGATTGCGCCTAGAACGCAATAAGGCCCCAACCCGCCGTTGCCGCCTCTGGCTTTGATCCCTTCAAATGAAGGTGGGTGCCTGCTCCGGATCCCAAGAGACCAAGAGACTTGTCAGCTCCCGTGCCGTTTGTGTTGGGTCAAACGGTGAGACGGCTCTCGTACGGGTTCGAGCCTGGTCCAAACTTACCACCGGCGTGGCTCCTCTAAACGAAGCTTTCACCCTCGTCCAGATTGGAGAGGTGCCACTCGGCTTCGCTCCAGCGCTCGGACGGGACGCGGAGGGCGATGTCGCCGCGGCCGAAGCGGTCTAGCGGCCAGTCGGAGGTGAGGGCCGCCTCGATTCCGGCCTCGATCAGCGCCTGGTGCCAGGCGCGGGCGGTGCGCACCTCACCGAAGTCGCGGACGACCTCCCAGCTGTCGTAGCTGGGGTCGTCGATGTGGACCGGGGTCTGACCGGGCCCGGGTCCCGGCCGCCATTTGCGGGGGATCCAGTCCCGCAGGCCCATCTCAATGTCCCGCGAGTTTCGTTTTGTGGATGCCGATGCCGAGCTCCCGCATCTGCAGCTCGTCGACCGGGGCCGGGGCGCCGGTCAGCAGGTCGAAGCCGGAAGCGGTCTTCGGGAAGGCGATCACATCGCGGATCGTCTCGGCGCCGAAGAGGCGCTGGACTATGCGGTCGACGCCGTAGGCGATGCCGCCGTGAGGGGGCGCCCCGTAGCGCAGCGCCTCGAGCAGGAAGCCGAAGCGGTCGCGCGCCGTCTCGGGGTCGATCCCAAGGGCGCCGAAGACGGCCTCCTGCATCTCGGCGTCGTGGATACGAATCGAGCCACCCCCCAGCTCCTGCCCGTTCCAGACCACGTCGTAGGCCTGGGCGCGGGCGGCGCCGGGGTCGTTGGGATCGAAGTCGCCGGCCGGCGCCGTGAACGGGTGGTGGAGCGCGTCCCAGCGCTTCTCCCCCTCGTTCCACTCCATCAGCGGCCAGTCGACGATCCAGACCAGCCGGTTCTCGTTCTCGTCGATCAGGCCGAAGCGCTCGCCGAGGTCGAGGCGCAGCTGACCGAGCACGGCGTTCGCGACCGGCAGCTTGTCGGCGACGAGCAGCAGCAGGTCGCCCTCCTCGGCGTCGAGGCGCCCGTTGAGGTCGGCGAGCTCGGCCTCGCTGAGGAACTTTGCCGTCGGCGAGCGCCAGCCGGCGCCCTCGCGGAAGGCCCAGACCAGCCCTTTCGCTCCCAGCTCCTGGGCGCGGGAGATGAGGCCGTCAAGCTCGGAGCGCGGCATCTCGCGGCGGCCGGCGTTGATGCCGCGGATCGCGCCACCGCCGTCGAGGACCGAGCGGAAGACCTTGAACTCGGTCTCGCGCAGGGCGTCGCCGAGGTCGACCAGCTCGAGTCCGAAGCGCAGGTCCGGCCGGTCGGTTCCGAAGCGGCCCATCGCCTCGGAGTAACACATCCGCTCCATCTTGCCCGCGATCTCCGGCCCGCCGGCGCGCTCGAAGACGTGCGCCAGCAGCCGTTCGTTGACCTCGATCACGTCGTCGACTCCGACGAAGGACATCTCGATGTCGAGCTGGGTGAACTCGGCCTGGCGGTCGGCCCGGGTTGCCTCGTCGCGGAAGCAGCGCGCCACCTGGTAGTAGCGCTCGTAGCCGGAGATCATCAGCAGCTGCTTGAACAGCTGCGGCGACTGCGGCAGCGCGTAGAAGGAGCCTGCCTGCTGGCGGCTGGGGACGAGGAAGTCGCGCGCGCCCTCCGGGGTCGAGCGGGTCAGGATCGGCGTCTCGATGTCGAGGAAGCCCTCGCCGCCGAGGAACTCGCGCATCGCCGTGACGACGCGGTGGCGCAGCTCCATCGCCTTCTGCATCTGCTCCCGACGCAGGTCGAGGTAGCGGTAGCGCAGGCGCGTGTCCTCGCCGACCTCGCCGCTGAAGCCCTCGATCTGGAAGGGCGGCGTCTCCGACTTCGCCAGCCGCTCGGCCTTCGTCACCTGGACCTCGAACCCGCCCGTGGGAAGCTCCGGGTTGACGGTGTCCTCGGCGCGACGGACGACGCCGCCGCCGACGCTCAGCACGTCCTCGGGCCGCAGCTCATGCCCGAGCGCGAAGGCCTCGCCGGAGCTGTCGGGGTTGAAGACGAGCTGGACGATGCCGCTGCGGTCGCGGAGGTCGATGAAGATCAGGCCGCCGTGGTCGCGCCGCCGGTGCACCCAGCCCGCAACCGTCACCTCGGAATCAACCTTGTCCGCCAGCACCTCGCCGCACCAGGCGCTGCGGTAGCTCCCACTTGCCTTGCTCACGCTCCCCCTCCCGTCATCTCATCGACAAGGTTGCCGGGATCGGCTGGCCGCTGCTCTCCGGTCTGCATGTCCCGCAACTGAGCGCTGCCGTCGGCCTCGAGAATGAGGACGCGGCGGGCGTCGAGGCGGTCGGCGTGCTTGAGCTGCCCCTTGAGGCCGCGCCCGGCGAGGTCGACCTCGGCCGCGAGCCCGGCGTGGCGCAGCTCGACCACCAGCGCCATCGCCCGCTCGAGCTGGCTCGGGTCGGCAACTGCGACGAAGACGTCACGACCGGCCGCCGGCACCTCTTCGTCCAGCGCCAGCAAAATCCGCTCGATCCCCGCGGCGAAGCCGACGGCCGGCGTCGCCGCGCCGCCAAGCTGCTCGATCAGGCCGTCGTAGCGGCCGCCGCCGCCGATCTCAGACTGCGCCCCGAGCCGGTCGCAGACGAAGGAGAAGATCGTCCGCGTGTAGTAGTCGAGGCCGCGGACCAGGGTCGTGTCGATGCTGTAGGCGATGCCGGCGGCGTCCAGCAGCCCCCGCACCGCGGCGAAGTGCTCGGCGTCCTCGCCCTCGAGCCGCTCGACGATCGTCGGCGCGCTCGCCATCACCCCCCGCGTCCCCTCGTCGTCGGCGTCGAAGGCGCGCAGCGGGTTGATGTCGATCCGCTCCCGCACGTCTTTGGAGAGGTCGGCCTCGTGCGCGTGCAGGTGCGCTTTCAGCTCCTCGAGGTAGGCGCGGCGCGCCTCGAAGGAGCCGAGGCTGCCGATCCGCAGCTCAACCCCGGGGACGCCGAGCTCCCCGAGCAGGTCGGAGAGGAGCATGATCACCTCAGCGTCGGCGAGCGGCGAATCGGAGCCGATGCACTCGATCCCGAGCTGGTGGAACTGGCGGTAGCGGCCGGCCTGTGGGCGCTCGTGGCGGAAGAACGGGCCGAGGTAGGAGAGCTTCACCGGCTGCGCCTGTTTGTGCATCCCGTGCTCTAGATAGGCGCGGCAGATCGATGCGGTCCCCTCCGGGCGCAGGGTGAGGCTGCGTTCGCCCTTGTCCTCGAAGGTGAACATCTCCTTGCGGACGATGTCAGTCGACTGGCCGACGCCGCGCTCGAACAGCGCCGTGTCCTCGAAGGCGGGCGTCGCAATCGGCTCGTAGCCGGCACGGGCAAAGATCTCGGCGGCGGCGCTTTCAAGGCGCGCCCGCTGCCGCGCCGCCTCGGGGAGGATGTCGAAGGTCCCGCGCGGGGCTTGGAACTTGCTCGCCATTTGGCGACCTTACGTCAGCGAGCCGAGGAAGGGATTGGTGGCGCGCTCGGCGCCGAGCGTGGTCAGTCCCATGTGCCCGGGATGGACGACGGTCTCGTCCGGGAAGTCGTCCAGGAGTCGCCCGATCGAGGCGAGCAGCGTCGGCCCGTCGCCCCCCGGCAGGTCGACGCGGCCGACCGAGCCCTGGAAGAGGACGTCGCCGGAGAAGAGGGCGTTCTCGTCGCGGACCGCGTAGGTGACGTGCCCGGGGCTGTGGCCGGGGGTGAAGACGACGTCCAGCTCCAGCCCGGCCAGCTCCAGGGTCTCGCCGCCGCGGACGATCTCGTCGGGCTTGTAGCTCTCGAACGGGCCGAAGCCCTCCCAGGGGACGAAGGCCATGATGTCTTCGAGGATCGGGACCTCGATCTCCGGGCAGTAGACCGGCGCCCCGGTCGCCTCGGCCACCGGCGTCACCGCGCCGATGTGGTCGAAGTGGCAGTGGGTGACGAGGATCGCCTCCGCCTTCGCCCCGCTCGCCTCGATCGCGGCGAGGATCCGCTCCGCCTCCTCACCGGGGTCGACGACGAGCAGGCGGTCGGACCCCTGGCGCCGGAGCAGGAAGCAGTTCTCGGCCACCGGGCCGACCGTGAGCATCTCGACCTCGAGGGCCATCAGGCCACCTCTACTCGCTGCGGGCGCGGATCCGGGCGCGCTCGCGCCGCCGCCACATCGCCATGTCGATGTAGTAGCCGGCGGGCACGTAGAAGACCAGCATGAAGGCGCCGAAGAGGAGCGAGCCGCCGACGCCTTTTTTGAAGATCAGGATCAGGGCGACGGCGAAGATCACCGCGGCGACCAGGCCGCGGGTGAAGGAACCGCGCCAGGTCGGCGGCATGTCCCCCCGTGGCGCCGGTTTGCGTTTGGAGCGGGCGCGGGCTTTCGCTTCCTCGCGGCTACGCGGGCGGCCGCTGCGCGGGTTGTTGTCGACCCTGCCGCCCTGGGTGCCGCGGCGCTTGCGCTGGCGCTTCTTCTTCGTCTGAGCCATCGGTGGGAAATCTAGTCGCTCGGCTCCGCGAGCCGCGCCTCGATCGTGTGGCGGGCGGGATCGAAGCCGCGCATCGGCACGTCGGTCGGGTAGCCGGCGAGCGCCGCCTCGGGGATCAGCCCGACCAGCTCCGCCTCCAGCGGCCGCGCCCCCAGCGGCGCCGCCAGCGCCCGCACCCGCTCGACGACCTCGCCGAGGGGGACGGCAAGCGGGTCGTGGACATTGGTCGAGACCTGGGCGCGGCCGCTGGAGAGGAGGAGGCCGATGGCGCGGACGCCGGCCGGCCCTCCCCCAGCCTCGCGCAGGCCGGCGGCGACGGCGCGGGCGACCTCGACGTCGCCGCTGTCGAGCTCGACGTTGAACGCCGCCAGCGGCGGTCGGGCGGTGACGAGCGTGGCACCGGCGGTGCGGTGCGGCAGCTCGGGGCCGAAGTCCGGCCGCAGCTCGCCGGACTCCATCCGCAGCCAGAGCTCGGCGAGGCCGCCGTTGCGAAAGTAGGCGCGCTCGGCCCGACCGGGGTCGCGCGCCAGCTCGCCGTAGAGGAAGACCGGGATGCCGAGCCCGCCGATCTGGGTCGCGACCGCGACCGCCTCGGTCCGCGCCGCCTCGCGGTCCTCGGGGCGGAACCAGACCAGCGGGCAGACGTCGAGCGCGCCGATCGCCGGGTGGCCGCCGCGGTAGTCGCGCATGTCGATCGTCTCCAGCGCCTCCTCGGCACCGGAGGCGAGCGCCTCGCTCAGGCCGCCACCCTCGCCGGCGAGGGTGAAGACGCTGCGCCCGTGGTCGTCGTCGGAGTGGCGATTGAGCAGCCGCGCGCCGCGGGTGAAGGCGCGCTCGAGCCGGTCGAGCCGCTCCCCGTCGCTTCCCTCCGAGACATTTGGAACCGCGAGCAGGGACGGCATGGTCCCCACCGTCTCAGACGAGCAGGTCGCCGCCGCTGACGATCGTCTCGCCGTCGATTTCGACGGTCGGTTCCAGGATCACGCAGTCGAGGTGGACCGGGACCTGGACGGTGCCGCCGATCGCGGCCGAGGCGCCGAAGGCGACGTGGCAGGTGCCGAGGATCTTCTCGTCCTCGAGGATGTTGCCGGTGAGGATCGCCTCTTCGTTGGTGCCGATCCCGAGCTCGGCGACGTTGGTCCCGTCTTCCCCGTGGGCGGTGAGGAGCTCCAGCAGCCGGCCGCCGTCGTTCCCGGTCGCCTCGACCAGATTGCCCTCACGGACGGTGAGCGAGACCGGCGTGTCGAGCAGGCCGATGCTGGCGATCGAGCCGTCGACGACCAGCGTCCCCTCGGTCGTCCCCTCGACCGGGGCGATGAACCCCTCGCCGCAGGGGAGGTTGCCGAAGGCGCCCTTGTTGCCGAGTTCGCCAGCGTCGACGATCCCCATCCGGCCCTGCAGCCCGATCCGCAGGTCGCTGCCGTGGCGGCAGGTGATCCGCGCCTCGCTGCCGCGGTTGAGGGCGGTGACGACGGCCCAGCCGCGGCGGCGAATCTCGTCGAGGTCGCCGGTCATCAGGCGGCCGAGCATCTCCTCGGTGACGCCCGGCAGGGTGCCGATCCGCACCCCCGCGTCGCTGGCAGCTTTGCGGGCGGCGGTGTGGGAGAGCGACTGGATCGTCGGCGCCAAAACGACGTCAGCGGCGGCCATCGCCGCGGCCACGGCCCGCGGCGGCTCGGCGGCGGCTGAATCGCGCTCGGAGATCACCGCCAGCGTCGCGTCAGCACCGTCCCCCTGAGCCTCGATCCGCATCAGCGCGCCGATCTCTTCGGTCACCGGATTGCAGACGACCAGCACCTCCTCACCCGGCGAGATTCCCATGCACTGCCGGACCACCGTCTTCACCGCCCTGTCCAGTTCTGCGGTCACGCGCCCACCCTACTCATGATGTGGATGCAGTGCAGCCCGTTTCCCCTGCTCCTACTCGTCATCGTGGCGGTGTCCAATCGCCCACACCTCGAACCAGATCATGCCGACCAGAACGACCCCGAAGCCAAAAAACGGAGCGAACCAGTGCTCGGGCCGAACGATCGCCAGAGCGGCCACCGCAAAGGCATCGACGACGATCATGAAGGCCACCAACACCGGCCGAATCGCCGCCCACCCGGTCTGAGGCGGTCCTTGCCTGCCCACCGCTACCATCCCCCTCCCCGCCGGAGTAGCTCAGCTGGTTAGAGCAGCGGAATCATAATCCGCGTGTCGGGGGTTCGAGTCCCTCCTCCGGCATCGCAGCTAGAGCCAAACGCGCCGTCCGCGGGACGGGGTTTTTGCTCCGGGTCAAGGAGATGCATGCGGATGACTCACGCTGTAAATCGCAGCCCTGTTCGTCCCCCAGCAGATCGCACCGTCAGGTGCAGAAGATTAGAGCCCTGCGGAGTGATCAACTTTGTTTTGACGCTCCGCCACGGAGAGCGGTAGGGTCGAGCACCCTCAGGGCAGACCTTCGGAGGGAGGTCGTAGCAAGCGCGGCAAGGAGGGGTGACCGGCAGTGCCGATCAATTTCTACGAACTCATCGGAGATGGCGACCTTGACGGTGCGCGCGCGAAGTTCGAGCGGCTGGTTATTGCCATCGCGCACGTAAAACATCAGGCGATGGGGGTTGCCGCGCGACCAGGTGACTGGGGTATTGACGCCTTCTTTGGCGACCTCGACGGAATGATCGCCATTTGGCAAGCGAAGTACTTCATGGGCGGAGTCGAGGAGGCCCAGAAGAAGCAAATCCGAGACTCGTTCAAATCCGCTCTAAAAGCGGCTGAAGATCATGAACATGAGGTCGAGATGTGGACCCTCTGCCTCCCGATTGATCTCGATCCCGACGCCACGGCGTGGTGGCAAAAATGGAAGCGCCGGCAGGAACGCGACCATGGAGTAGTGATTGACCTCTGGGGGAGGACTAAGCTCGAAGGCCTCCTGCTGACTCCAGAGTGCATCCATCTGGCGCGCCACTACTTTCCTGGATCGGTCGGTGCGACCGCGCCAGCGGGGACGCCAGAGATCCTCCCCCTTCCAGACGACCACGGGTACGACGGGGCATTGTTCGTCAGGCAGCTTGAGGCCGCAGAGGTTGCCGAGACTGAGTCGGCAAAACGTCAGTTTTTCAACTACGAGACTCTCGCGAGAGACGTTGCGGACAAGGGTGATCCCATCGAGAAGAACACCTTGACGGCCGTTGAGGCTGAGGTCCATGCTCTTTGGGAGACCTGCTTCGGGGCAGCAAGCCACGACCCTGAGACCGGCATCGACCCAAATTTGGTGGCGAAAGTCATGGGGGAGATCAAGGCGAACCACGGCATCGCACCGCCGAGGCTGCCCCCGATGAGCTTTTTACATCACATGGGGACTATGCACCGCGTCGTTGAGAACGGAGAGGCGGGCTGGGTTGCCCACTTTCGGCAGATAGCGGAGTCATACCGTGCCTGAGCCAGAGGGCACTGTAGATCAACCTGACGAGCGACCCGGGGTCCACCCCGCGTCCACCCCGGCGTCCCCACACCGACCCGATGATTTCTTGGAGTTCCGGCTAGGGAGGCTGTTGATCTTGCTTGATTCCCTGCCGGACCTGTCGTCGGCGAAACCGTTGCATCTAGAGCGTCTTGGCTACTACGACTTCTTTACCGATAGTCCGTTCCTCGTCCTTGAGCCCGATGACCCGCTTCGCCGACGCCTACTTCTCGAAGGCTTCAGTGAACGCAGTCTTTCGTATCACTCGTCCGCTCAACGCTTTACGAATCGGAGAGCCCGTTTGAGGCACGATCTTGCTCTACTGACCTCTCGGACGTTGGTGGGGGTCGCCACCGAGGGCAGGCACATCACCTTTTCGATCACTACTGAGGGCCGCGAGGCCGCGGGACGCTTAAAGACGCTCTATGCCGAAGCCTTCCGGGCGAGCGCAGAGGTTGTTGTACGCAAGCTGAATCGCCTGAGCGATAAAGCGCTAGGGGAAAAAGCGCGAGACTGGTTACGCGCCGAGCCGTTCTTGGTGGATATCTACGAGTTTGCAGGGAGGCCGACTTGATCGCCTTGCGAAGGCTGAGATTGACTGGGCTGACCCAGGATTACCAGGTCGACTTCTGCGACGAAGAGGGCCGCGCTCGGAGCCTGTCGATTATCGCCGGCGAGATAAGCACGGGGAAGACGGCGATCCTCGAATTCATTGACTATTGCCTTGGCAAGGCTAGGCATCCAAAATATGTCGAGATCGAGAGGCAGGCTCGATCGGCCCAGCTAGAGGTTGCGTTATCGGGGGAGGTCTGCGTAATTGAGAGGCCTCTATTCACCCCCGAAAACGCTGCATGGATTCACCGTTGTTCACTAGCCGAGATGAGCAGCTCCCACGCTGCCTCGAAGGTGCCAATCGACCCAGCAGGAGATCCGGATTCGCTCAACTGGACTTTGCTTGCAAACGCAAATCTTGAGGGTGTGATTCTTAAAGAGGCTCCGACGCAGGCAGCATCCGATACCGATCCGCTCTCTTTTCGCGATGCGATGTGGCTCGCATTCCTCGATGGGGACCGAATGCTGGCTCGCCGAAATCTCCTGTTTGAGTCCGGTGACTTCATGAAGCGGTTAAAGCTCAAACAGTTGGTTGAAGTCACGTTTGGTGTTCACGATCAAGAACTAGCTTCAATCGGAGATCGGATCCGCCTTGTAGAGAAAGAGCGCGATGCACAGCGGGCTGAGATCGAATCGCTGGAAACGTTTTTACGGGAGCAGGATGTTCCGGATCGGCTCGAAGTACAGGCGGAAATCACGGAGCGATCCGAGCAAATCGAGCCGCTCGAATCAAAACTGAAAAGTATCGACGATCAAATGCGTGCGGCTTCGGACTTCGCTGATGCGGCTCGAAATCGTTACGGCGCCTTACGCCGTGAGGCGGGACTAGCGTCTGCACGAATCCGTGATCGAGAGACGTTGTTGAAGCGACTACTACCGCTGCGTGCTCAATATGCCGAGGATGAGCGGAAGCTGGTCTTCTACTCAGAGGCACGACAGCTCTTCGACCCTCTTCACGTAACCGTCTGTCCGAGTTGTCTCCAAAAACTCGATGAGGAGCCGAACATAGTGGATGGGAAATGCACCCTCTGTGAGTCCGAGATCGGAGAGGCCGAGCAGGAGATCGATGTTGAGGCAGAGCGGGCGGCTATCCGTACCAGGCTACGTACGATCAATCGCTATATCGAGGAGGTCGAGGGCGACCTAGCCAAGGACCAGGCGGCGTATGAGCGGCTTTCGGTCGAAGAATCCTCGGCGCAAGCGCAGATGGACAACGATACCTCCGAGAAACTTGCTCCGTTCGTGGCGCAGCGCGACGAACTAGTAAGGCAGATTTCATCCCTTTCAGCGGAGGTAAGGGATCTTGAGCGACAGCTCGGATGGCTTGAAGGTGTTGAGAGGAGAACGCGCGAACTGGAGACTCTGCAGAGCAGAATCGCGGAGTTGCGTGAGGAACAACGCGCCATCGAGGAGAGTCGTTTCAGTCGTGATGCGGTGGTCGCCGACCTAAGCTCCCGCTTCGAGCAACTGCTGCGATCTTTCGGTTTCCCCAAGATCGACGATCCGGAGGCTCCTTATCTAGACAGTGATTTCGTTCCGCACGTCCGTGGGTCTCGGTACGACGAGATCGGTACGCGCGGCGGGATTACTCTCGTTGCCTTAGCGTGG
>DASTYZ010000047.1:0-5024 GCA_035764545.1 Solirubrobacterales bacterium
GAGCCCCGCCCGCGGCGCTCGCCGTTCTCCTCGTAGACTGAACCCCGAAATGCCCGGAATCGTCATTGTCGGCGCCCAGTGGGGCGACGAGGGCAAGGGGAAGATCACCGACCTCCTTGCCGAGAACGCAGACCTGGTCATCCGCTTCCAAGGCGGGAACAACGCCGGGCACACCATCGTCCGCGACGGCGTCAAGTGGAAGTTCCACCTGATCCCGTCCGGGATCCTCTACGCCGGCAAGCCGTGCGCGATCGGCAACGGGGTCGTCGTCGACCCGCGGGTGCTGCTGGGCGAGATCGACGGGCTGAAACGGGCCGGCGTCAGCGTCGCCAACCTCCGCATCTCCGCCAACGCGCACCTGATCATGCCCTACCACGTGCTGCTCGACACGGCCGGGGAGACGAAGCTGGGCAAGCTCTCGATCGGCACCACCCGCCGCGGCATCGGCCCCTGTTACGCCGACAAGGCGCTGCGGCTGGGGATCCGGGTCCAGGACCTGTTGGACGAGAAGATCCTGCGGACGAAGATCCGCGCCGCCCTGGAGCCCAAGCAGCAGGCACTGCGGGAGCTCTCGGTGCAGCGCCGCAAGCAGCTGAAGGAGGCCGGCGAGGACGCGAAGGCGAGCGAGGGCGGCGCCGGCGTCCCCGACCCCCGGCTCGACCTGCACACGATGGTCGAGGAACACATCAACTTCGGCCACCGGCTCGAGCCCCACATAGCCGACACCGCCCGGCTCTGCTGGGAGGCGCTCGACGGGGACGAGACGGTGATCTTCGAGGGCGCCCAGGCGACCCTGCTCGACCTCGACCACGGCACTTATCCCTTCGTCACCTCGTCCAACCCGATCGCGGGCGCGGCTTGCGTCGGCGCCGGGATCGGGCCCAAGGACATCGACGAGGTCTGGGGGATCGCCAAGGCCTACGCCACCCGCGTCGGCGCCGGTCCCTTCCCGACCGAGCTCTTCGACGACGTCGGCGAGCAGATACTGCAGCGCGGCCACGAGTTCGGGACGACGACCGGCAGGCGCCGTCGCTGCGGCTGGATGGACCTGGTCGCGCTCCGCTACGCGGTGCGGATCAACCGCATGGACGCGCTTGCGATCACCAAGCTGGACGTGCTCAGCGGCATCGGGCCATTGCGCCTCGCAGTCCGCTATCGCTCCAAGGAGGGTGCCGTCCTCGACACCTTCCCCTACCACCAGTCGATCCTCCACTCGGCGACGCCGGAGTACGAAGAGGTCCCCGGCTTCGACCTCGACCTCACCGCCTGCCGCCAGGCGTCTGACCTGCCGCAGGAGGCGCGCGACTATCTCGGCTTCATCGCCGAGTTCGTCGGCGTCCCGGTCCGCCTCGTCGGCGTCGGCCCGGACCGTGAGCAGGTCATCTGGCTCGACTCCTGAGCGCGGCTACTCGAGCTTTTCCGGCGCTAGGGCTCCAACCTCCCAGTCGCCGTAATGGATCAGCATCGGCATCACGTAGTCGTTGCCGTCGGAGCCGTGGTAAAGCGCCAGCGCCCTGCTGAAAGCCCAGCGAGCGCTGTCGATCGGCCCGGTCATCGTGTTCTTGCGCTGGGCGGCCGAGCCCGAAAGAGCGGCGACGATCCCTTCGCAGGATGCCCCCTCGAGCTCAGGCCGCTTCTTAGCTTCGATTTGGAGCACAGCCTTCTCCCGCGGAGCGATATAGCGGCACATGGTCTTCCAGTCGCCGGCTTCGCGGGCCTTCATGTAGCCGACCAGACCCTTGGAGACAGCGCGTCGATCGGCCGGGGCCGCTTCGCGGAAGAACCCGAACAGGGGGTCCTCTTCGCCTTCGATCTCGAAACCGTCCTTCGGAGCCGGGACGCCGGACGGCGGCGATGCCCCTCCAGCCTGGGTGCCGGCGCTCGTCGAGCTGTCGCCACCGCACCCCGGGACGAGGAGCAAAAGCAGCAGTGAAAACAGCAGAAGCGCCCTCTTGCCGATCATGGTCAAGAAAGTTAACGGATATTTTCTATACAGGTATGGACAAATTTCTCTTGCCGGATTTTCTCAGTCCTCTACAGTCCCCTAGGTGGCTTCCAGTAGACGCTCCGCCAAATTGAGCGAGCGGCTGCCCCGGGGAAGGCACGGTTTGCCGAGGGAGGCGGTGACCGAGTCCCAGCGCAACCGCATCCACCAGGCGATGATCGAGGTCGTCTCCCAGCGCGGCTATCCGGAAACGCGCGTGGTCGACGTGATCGGCGTCGCCGGCGTCTCCCGCAAGACCTTCTACGAACTCTTCGACAGCAAGGAGGACTGCTTCCTCGCGGCCTACGACGTGCTGCTCGAAAACCTGCTCGGAGAGGCGACTGAGGCGTTCGAGTCGAAGGCTGGCGCGCCCTGGGCGGAGCGCGTCTGCGTGGCGATGGAGGCGCTGCTCGAGCACCTCGCCCGCCATCCCGATGAGGCCCGCTTCGCGATCGTCGAGGTGCTGGCAGCGGGGCCGAAGGCGCTGGCCCGACGCGACTCGGCGCTGCGCCAGTTCACCGGCTTCCTCGAGTCGGGGCGCTCGGAGACCACGGTCGAACTTCCCGGGATCACCTCGATCGCGATCGCCGGCGGCATCAACGAGCTCGTCTACAGCGAGATCCTCCACGGCGCCGTCGGCCGCCTCCCCAGCCGCCTTCCCGACCTGATGTTTTGGATCACCCTCCCTTTCCTTGGAGCCGAGGGCGCCGCCGCGGAGCGCGAGCGGGTGCGCCTTTCGAAGCTGCGCTCCTAACGGCGCGATTAGGCCCGCTCCTTTTCGGGAATTGGCGGGTTTACGAGAAGGGCGGGGGTGGTAGGTTGACCCGCTGGAGAGGTTTTAGACAAGTCTGACGGCATCGGACCCGGGACGGGCAGGCCGCAAAGGAGAGATATAGGGATATGCGCAAGTACCTGATGTTGACGATGGCCATCGCGGCGCTGATAGCCGTCAGCGTGGCGGGCATCGCCACCGGTGCCAACAAACCGGTGACGGTCGAAGCCGGCAATCTCGTATTCACCTTCAACGGCGGGTTCAGCCCGAGCAAGCTGCCGAAGAAGAAGCTTGCCCCGATCACGCTTACCGCGGAAGGCAAGATCTCGACGAAGGACGGGACCCATCCCCCGGCCCTGAAAGAAACGATCGTCGAAACCGACAAGAACGGCGCCATCAACGTCAAGGGCATCAAGCCCTGCAAGTCCGGTGCGCTGCAGTCGCGCGACACCAAGGCGGCCGAAAAAGCCTGCAAGGCGTCGATCATCGGCTCCGGCAACACGGTCGTCGAGGTCCAGTTCCCGGAACAGAAACCGATTGACGTCACGAGTAAATTGGTCGTCTTCAGCGGCGGCTTCAGCGGCGGCACCACGACCCTCTTCATCCACGCCTACTTCTCGGCGCCGGTGACCGGGGCGATCGTGACCACCCTGAAAATCAAGAAAGTCAAGAACGGCCGCTACGGGCTGAAAACGGTCGCCACGATCCCGAAGATCGCCGGCGGCAGCGGCTCCGTGAAGTCCTTCAACCTGAAGATCAACAAGAAGGGCGTCCTGACGGCCAAATGCGCCGACGGCAAGCTCCAGGCAAAAGCCACCGCCAAGTTCGCCGATGGCACCCAGGCTGGACCGGCCACGATCATCCGGCCCTGCACCGGCACCTGAGGAACAGTCAACGCTCGCCTCGCTAGAGGCAGCGGGCAGGATTGAAAGGGCGGCCTCCGGGCCGCCCTTTCTCGTTCCCGGGAGGAAGAGCTCCCTTCCCCAAAATCGTTGATTGCGCTACCGCGAGCCTCGTAGTACAAATAGGCGTACTCGATTAAACGCAGTTGTCTAGATTGGCGGATATGTCTTCTGGCGACAGCTTGTCGGCTGCGGTTCACAGCGCGAAGGAGCAGGCTCTGCGGCCTCTCACCGAAGAAGGCGCGGAGCGGCTCGACCTCGACGAGCGGCAACTGGCCGACCTCGAGGACTACCTCCACGACGCCTGGTTCTTCGGCGTCCGCACCGGCCATGCCGTCATGGTCGATACGAAGATGGGCGAGACCGACCCGGCTCCCGTCATCAACGACATGCAGGGCGAGTTCCAAGAGCTGATGGAACGCCTGGCCGAGGACCTCGACACGACCGTGGGGGCCACCCTCGCGGCCTGGAACTACCTGGGCCAGGCCTGGGTGGCCGGCGCGAGATTCTGGGAAGTCGAGATCGCGGCGCGGGTGATCGAAAGGCAGTCAGGCAGCATCGCTGAGGAGCTCGACAAGCTGACGGAGTAGCACCACGATATATTTGCTGAGGCCTTTTTGAGTAGAGGGAGGGGATTGTGCTTCGGAGAGTTCTGTTGGTGCTTGGAATTGTGGCCGCCGTAGGCGGCTTGTGCGTCGGATGCGGGGGGGCCAGCGGCGACTCCGCGACTGGATCGCTCGAAGGCGCAGCGGCCGACGGCGCTGCTGAAACCTCCGAATCGGCGGAGCTGTCGTTTCCCGAGGAAGCGACGAAGCTGTGCGACGAACTGCGGCAGAAGTACCTGGCGGAGGCGCCGAAGGTGTTCGCGCGGGAACTGCAGCGAAGCGGGGGGTCGATTCCGCCGCAGCAGCTCGAAGCGAAGGTCATCCAGAGGGCGCTGGCCTCGTCACTTCAGGAAAAAGTCGACCAGGTGCGGGCGCTTGGGATCCCGAAGGGGGACGAGAAGCAGGTCGAAGCGATCCTTGCGGCGATTGAAGACGTCGCGGAGAAGGCGCAGACCAAGCCGGCGCTGTTCCTCTTCCAGCAGTCGAACTTCAAGCATCCGTTCTTCAAAGCGCGGCACATGGCGGATGAGTACGGCATCGGCCATTGTGCCCGGGCGTGACAGCCGCGGGTGCCGGTCTTTATTGAATACTTGACTGTATCCGCTTAAACCGGTAGACGTAGTTTAATCGCAAACCCTAAACAGAGGGGTTTGCAAACCAGTCAAGGGAGAATGGGATGAATTTCTCGGTTCTCGGCAGGGGATTTCCCCTTGCCGCACTTCTTGCTGTCGGGGCTTGCCTCGCGATGGCAGCGGCCGCGC